>JADJIS010000003.1:683571-1025357 GCA_016706865.1 Bacteroidota bacterium
TCAATTCTGTCTTTCAGAATTAAAGTCGGCAATTTATTTTCTAAATCATCATGTTCAAACACAACATGTAATATCACATTGTCGTAAGCGCGATCTGAAACGTGTTTGTGAATTTTCCAATCTCCGGAGCGAATATGTATCTCTACATTGCCCGCCCAAGTGGTATCGCCGAGTTTTATTCTCGCATTCGTAAAATCGGGACCAGAGTGAAAATTGTGTTCACCGGAGTGAATAATAAGAAGAGGTTCACCATCCGTTGTTTTTAAATCGGTGGTATTGAACAACTTCATCTTCCAGATATACTGGATAAATGCTTCGTTCATAAAGGGTTTTTAGAGATAAACAATAATGAATATAAAAATGTATTAATTCGATTTTGTTAAACCAAATCAAGCTAATTTTTAAATTCAATAAATAAAATTAAACAATATTTTTTGCTTTCAAAAGAAATTTTATTTGTTTTTTACAAGTTTTAATTTTCTGTGGAGATGGTAACTTTTGTTGGAATTATCCGCTCAAATAATTGTTCGCGCTTTTGGCGTTTTGATTCGAGCTTATGTCAAAATAGGCTGGATTTAACCCCGGGTAGGGGTGACATTATTATAGTAATACCATAGATAATGAGCGAATTAACCCCGGGTAGGGGTGGCATTATAACCCAAAACACAAATTACGTTATGCTTTGCAAAAACGATGTTTCAAATCGCCTTACTTTCAATTTACGTAATTATTTTTAATCCGCGTAATGTAGGGTGGGATATAATGTCACCCCTAACCGGGGTTGTGGTAATTTTTTCTTAATTTTTACTATAATAATGCCACCCATAGCCGGGGTTGTGGTATTTTTTTTTCTATAATAATTTCATCCACACGGGTTGGTGGTTTTATATATACAAAAAATTATAAATGAATTTAATCCGATACAGCGGATGGTATAATTATAGTAACCAAATCAATTATAAATGCATTTAACCCCGGGTAGGGGTGACATTATTATAGTAACCCATTATTAATTAGCGAATTAACCCCGGGTAGGGGTGACATTATAACCCATAATACAAATTACGTATTTGTATGCAAAACCTATATTTCAAAAAAGAAATACGATTAAAATAACCAATTATTGTTCATGATCGTTTTTATAGGGTGGGATATAATGCCACCCCTACCGGGGTTGTGGTAATTTTTTATCTGTTTTTTTCTATAATAATGTCACCCCTAGCCGGGGTTGTGGTATTTTTTTCTATAATAATTTCATCCACAGGTTGGTTTTTTTATATATACAAAAAATTATAAATGAATTTAATTCGTTACGGCGGACGGTATTATTATAGTAACCAAATCAATTATAAATGCATTTAACCCCGGGTAGGGGTGACATTATTATAGTAACCCATTATTAATTAGCGAATTAACCCCGGTTAGGGGTGGCATTATTCCCCATAATACAAATTACGTATTTGTATGCAAAACCTATATTTCAAAAAAGAAATACGATTAAAATAACCAATTATTGTTCATGATCGTTTTTATAGGGTGGGATATAATGCCACCCCTACCGGGGTTGTGGTAATTTTTTATCTGTTTTTTTCTATAATAATGTCACCCCTAGCCGGGGTTGTGGTATTTATTTCTATAATAATTCCGCCCCTTCCCGAGGTTGAAGTAATATTTTATAAATGAAAAATGTAACTATTCGATTTTACTAAATCAAATCGTGCAAATTTCTTAATTCAAAAAATCGCCTTAAACAATATTTCTCTCCTGCAAAAGCACTTCCATTTCCTTCTGCACAACCAATGCTTTTTCTCTTGCTTTTTCTGCAAAATCTTCGCCGTTTGAAGCGTATATTATATCTCGTGTAGAATTTACTATTAATCCGCATTCGGCGTTCATTCCGTTGCGTGAAATAGCCTGCAGATCACCGCCTTGCGCGCCTACACCGGGAACTAAAAAGAAATTATCCGGTGCAATTTTTCTTATGCGGGTAAAATATTCGGGATGGGTTGCGCCGATAACGAACATTAAATTATTTGAATTGCCCCAGGTATTTGCGGTGCGAATTACGCGCTCAAATAATTGTTCGCCATTTTCTTCCATTAATTGGAAATCTTCACTTCCTGAATTGGATGTTAATGCTAATAATATCACCCATTTATTTTCAAATTGTAAAAAGGGAAGAACGGAATCTTTTCCCATATAAGGAGCAACCGTTATTGCATCAAAGGGCATGGTCTTAAAAAATGCTTCTGCATATCGGGAAGATGTATTTCCTATATCTCCACGTTTTGCATCCGCAATGGTAAAATGATCGGTGCCGATATATGCAATTGTTTTTTCTAAACTTTCCCAACCCTTACTTCCACTTGCTTCATAAAAAGCGATATTGGGTTTATATGCAATACAGAGATCTCGGGTGGCATCGATAATTTGTTTATTGAATTCGAATATCGGATCGTTGTAATGTTTTAAATGTGCAGGTATCTTTTCAATATCGGTATCCAACCCAACGCAGAGATAAGACCTTTTCTTTTTGATCTGTTGTAGGATCTCTTGTTTATTCATTCCGCTTTTGGAAAATAAATTAAGCTACGGTTTCTATTCCTCTAATAGAAGGAATTGCATTTCTGATACTTTGTTCCACACCCGCCTTCATCGTCATAAAACTCATGGGACAACTTTCGCAGGCACCAAGCAATTTTACGCGCACTATCATGTCGTCTGTTATTTCTACAACTTCTATATCACCACCGTCTTTATTGAGATAAGGGCGAATGGTATCGAGGGATGTTTCTACCTGGCTATAAATTTCTTTACTGATCGACATATTATATTATAATAGTGCAAAGTTACGGATTTAAATCATCATCGAATCATTTCCACAACTTTCGTTGCAGCCTTTTCATCATTTCTGATGGAAATAAATCGTGCTGTATTATTAATTACTTCTTCAAAAGCTGTGGAAGTTATTGCGTCATCATCCCTCAGCATAAATGGTTTTCCACTATCACCACCCTCGCGAATTCCCTGAACCAGCGGAATTTGTCCGAGTAAAGGAACCATTAATTCTCTCGCGAGCGTATTTCCTCCCCCTTTTCCAAAAATATAATATTTGTTTTCCGGCAATTCAGCAGGAGTGAAGTACGCCATATTTTCCACCACCCCGATTATCGGCACATTAATATTGGAAATTTTAAACATTCCCGCTGCCTTGCGTGCATCAGCTAAAGCAACTTCCTGCGGCGTTGTAACTATAATTGCACCCGTAACCGGAACCGTCTGCACCAAGGTTAAGTGAATATCTCCTGTTCCCGGAGGCATATCAATGATAAGATAATCTAAATCCCCCCAAATACAATCGGTAACAAATTGTTTCAAAGCGCTGCTCACCATGGGTCCGCGCCATACTACAGCCTGTTCTGGGTCCACTAAATAACCTATAGAAAGCGATTTTATGCCGTATTGCTCCAACGGAATCATCATCGCCTTGCCGTTTTGATCAATTACCTTGGGTTTGGCCTTGCTGAGGTTTAACATCAAAGGAACCGATGGGCCGTAGATATCAGCGTCCATCAAACCAACCTTTGCACCCGTTTTTGCCAGTCCCAGCGCAAGATTTACCGCAACTGTGGACTTACCTACTCCTCCTTTACCGGAGCAAACCGCAATAATATTCTTCACCCCGGGTAATAAAAGATCGTTGCTGTTTCGCACCGACGACACCCTGGAGGTCATATTTATATCCACAATCGCCTCTTTGTCCACCAAATGCTTCACAGCCGTGATACAGGCATGTCTGATCTCTTCCTTCATCGGACATGCCGGAGTAGTTAATTCGACAGTAAAGGTCACGTTCTTGCCCTCTACAGCCACATCTTTCACCATTCCCAGGGTTACGATATCCTTTTTCAGATCCGGATCATCCACATTGCGCAGGGCATTCAATATATTGGTTACGGAAAGCTCCATATTTATCATTTTAAGGTCAAAGTTACTGCGTGGAGAACAAAACTTGATCTGCAAAGGTTTATAAACTGGGGATAAAAAAATGGGGCGCAATGCTTGTATGTGAACGATAAATTTATCTTTGCACCCAACTAAAGTATTGAAATGGTAAAAAATCTGATGATCGTGGAGTCACCTGCAAAGGCAAAAACCATCGAAAAGTTTTTGGGGAAGGATTATGTGGTAAGGTCTTGTTTCGGACATATTCGCGATCTGGAGAAAACGAATTTCGGGATAGATTTTGAAAATAACTACGAACCGAAATACGTGGTTTCCGCCGATAAAGAAGCGCTGGTAAAGGAATTGAAGAAATTGGCGAAGGGTGCAGATGAAATTTTATTAGCGACGGATGAGGACCGTGAGGGTGAGGCAATTTCCTGGCATTTGAGTGAGGTTTTAGGACTGGATTCTAAAAATGCAAAACGCATCGTTTTTCACGAGATCACCAAAAAAGCAATTGAGGCTGCAGTTAAAAAACCGCGCAATATTGATATCAATCTGGTGGATGCACAACAGGCGCGAAGAATTTTAGACAGAATTGTAGGTTTTGAACTTTCTCCTTTGTTGTGGAGAAAAATAAATATGAAAACTTCCCTTTCTGCGGGAAGAGTGCAAAGTGTTGCGGTGCGATTAATAGTGGAACGCGAACAGGAAATATCAGCCTTCGGAGCAGTTTCACATTATAAAATAACAGCGAATTTTATTGTTAAAGATGATGCCGGAAAAGAATACACTTTAAAAGCTGAATTACCTGAAAAATTTGAAAAAGAAGATAATGTTGGGGCTTTTTTAAAGGATTGTATTGGTGCAGATTTTAAAGTTTCGGATATTGCAATTAAACCTGCTAAAAGAACTCCATCTGCTCCATTTACTACTTCAACTCTTCAACAGGAAGCGAGTACTAAAATGGGATTTTCCGTATCCCGCACCATGGTAATTGCACAAAAATTATATGAAGAAGGACATATCACTTATATGAGAACGGATTCCGTGAATTTAAGTGAAACAGCTTTGGATGCAACGAAAGCGGAGATCATAAAAAATTACGAAGAAAAATATCACAACCCACGTCAGTTTAAAACAAAATCATCAGGAGCACAGGAAGCGCATGAGGCCATTCGTCCTACCTACATGGAAAATCATGAGGTGGATATGGATTTTGATGAAAAACGTTTGTATAAACTCATCTGGAAACGCACCATGGCATCACAAATGGCGGATGCGGAGTTGGAAAAAACAATTGTAGATATTTCTATTTCCTCCCGCAAAGAAAATTTAGTTGCCAAAGGAGAAATAATAAAATTCGACGGATTTTTAAAGGTGTATACCGAAGCATTGGAAGATGTAAAAGATGATGATGCAACGTTATTACCTCCGTTAAAAAAAGGTCAGGATCTTGCGTTAATTGAAATGTTCGGAATACAAAAATTTTCCAAACCATCAGCAAGATATACGGAAGCAAGTTTGGTGAAAAAATTGGAGGAATTAGGAATTGGACGACCATCCACTTACGCACCAACAATATCCACCGTACAAAAAAGAGAATACGTTGTAAAACAGGATAAAGAAGGAGTGGAGCGTCAATTTATTCAATATGAGTTAAAGGATAAAAAAGTAGATAAAAAAATATTGACGGAGACGTACGGAACAGAAAGGATGAAATTATTTCCTACTGATCTTGGTGTTTTAGTAACGGAATTTTTAACTACAAATTTTCCGCAAATATTGGATTATAATTTTACTGCGAGCGTTGAAAATAAATTTGATGAAATAGCAGTCGGAAAAGTGGAATGGCGAAAAATGATAGATGAATTTTATGTGCCTTTTCACGAACACATGAAAATTACCACGCAAACCGCACAAAAAGTGACCGGTGAACGTTTATTAGGTATTCATCCAACAACAAATGAACCCATTAAAGTAATGATGGGAAAATACGGAGCTATGGTTGTGATGGGAGAAACCTTGGATCCAAAAGAAGCAAAGAAAAATCCTGATGCAAAAAAACCAAAATTTGCAGGTTTATTAAAAACACAAAATCTTGCAGACCTAACATTAGAAGAAGCAATTAAATTATTTGAATTACCAAAAACAATAGGAACATACAGAGAAGATGATGTGGTTGTAGGAATCGGAAGATTTGGTCCTTATGTAAGAAATAATAAAAAATTCTATTCCATTCCAAAAGGAACCGAAGCTGCAGCTATTACCTTAGAAGAAGCAATTGTTCTGATCGACGAAAAAGACCTGAAGGATAAAAATAAATTAATACACGATTTCCCCGAACACGAAATTCAGGTATTAAATGGTTTATACGGAGCTTATATTAAAAAGGGAAAAGAAAATTATAAAATTCCGAAGGATAAGGTGGCTTTAGAATTGACGTTGGATGATGTGTTGGATATTATTAAGAATACGGATCCATCGGTGAAGGGAAAACGTAAGTTTGGTAAAAAGAAGGCTTGAGCCGGACACAGGATGCAGGATACAGGACACAAGACTTTGACATAGGACAATGGAAAGTTGACATAAGACTTAATTCTGCTAACCTTGTAAACCTTGCCAACCCTGTAAACTTTATAAAAAATGCCGGTAAGTCGGTGAGATCGGTAAGTATTCGGTAAGTTTAGATTTAATTCTTCCCGGTTTCTTCCCGCACTCCCCGTCTTCCCGGCCTAAAAATGAGAAATGAGTAATGAGTTTGATCCTCCTTAGCCGGATGTATTTCCTCCTGACTAATGACTATTGACAATTGAAAAATTTAACATCGCACCATAAAAGTAGCACACACTACAAAATTTGAGCAACACGAACGAAATAGCTGCATTAATTTCTCTTCTGGACGATAACGATCCTGAAGTATTCGATCATGTGGCAGAGAAACTACTTTCTCTCGGGCCGGTGGTGATCGATAAGTTGGAGGATGCATATACTTCTATTCCGAATCCGGTGATGCAGGAGAGGATAGAGGAGATCATTCATAAAATTCAATTTTCGGAAGTAGAAAAAGATTTTGAGCAGTGGGTGCAATTTGAGAGCACCGATCTTTTGAAAGGCATAATGATAGTTACGCGACATCAATACGCCGAACTCGATGAAGAACAATTATTAAAAACAATTTCCCGCATTCAAAAAGATATCTGGATAGGAATTAATTCTTATTTATCGCCACTCGAACAAATGAATGTGGTGAATCAGGCTTTATTTTCCCATTATCAATTTTTAGGATTACAAAATAATGATGATGAATTGCGTTACATGTATCTCAACAATGTTTTAGATGCATTTAAAGGAAATCATTTTTCGATAGGATTATTATATTTGGTTTTATGTCAGCAATTAGACCTGCCCGTTTACGGAGTGCGCCTAAACACCCATTTCATCCTAGTCCGCACCAAAGATTATATAACAGATTTTGAAGATACCGAAAACAATAAAGAAGAAGTTTTATTCTACATAAATCCCTACAACAAGGGCTTAGCCTTCAGCGACCGCGAAATAAAAAATTATCTCCAAAAACTGGATATCGAAGCCAGTGATAAATATTTTCTACCTGCATCGAATAAGAATATTATTAAAGAATATATCCAATATTTAATGCGCCTGCATGACAAACCCAATGATCAGTGGAAGTTGGATGATTTGAGGAAGTTGGAGGGGTTGTGTGAGGAAGGGGAGGAGTAGTTTTTCTCGCAAATTGATTTTAATTTAATACATTTTATTTTGCATTATACAGCGGCTGTTTCTTTGCGCCTTTGCGGCTTTGCGTGATTTATTTTTTTCTCGCAAAGCCGCAAAGGTAGGATGGGTTAAAAAAATAATATTTGAAATTTAATTTCTGACCCTGAAAGGGTCACATGTATATAGATAAAATATTCGTTATAGAACCGACCCGGAAAGGGTCGCATGTAAAGATCACATAGGTGGAGAATACTTTTTTGTATTATGTGTTAAACATGCGACCACCTTCGGGGTCGAAATTCAATTTTGAGAATTTGTCTATAAACATGTGATCCCTTCGGGATCGAGGTTACCTAAAGAGTGATGATTTTTTTATCCTTTTAAATCCGCCAAATCAGCGTCATCCGTGTTCCCTTTTTTTTCCACCCTATTGAAAAGTCTCAATAAAGGTAAAAACCAAAAGAGATTTTGAGTCGCTTCGGTTTTTGGGTTATTACCCTTACTGAGAGCCTCGCTAAGAGCGAGACCCTCAGTCGCTCCGTTGGGGATACCGCTTATCAAATAGTATTATTAACCTTAGTGTTAAATATACACTAAGGTTAATTCATATTATTTTATACTAACAAATAAACACTAAAATATTTAATTATATTATAGCACCTTTTGCATATCATAAAAAACATCACCTCCATGCACGGAAGCAGATAATCCTGCATTTATAAATCCCGCTTTTTCATAGTAGGGGATAAGATGTTTTTCACAGGTAAGTGTGATGCCTTTTCTGTTATTTTTTCGCGAAAATTCAATGAGATGATCCAATAACATGCGCGCATAACCCTTTTTTTGATATAACGGCGCAACTGCTAATCCGAAAACCGATTGCCAGCTTCCGTTTTCATTGTGTAGTGTTGCATTTTTGAACATGATGTCTTGAACGGTATCGTAATCGGTGATCATGCCATTAATAAAACCTATTACTTTTCCATCTTCCTCGATTAACCAAAAGTGTTGCGGAAAAATATTCAGTCTGCGCTCCAAAGTCTCGAAACTTGCTGCTTGATTTGGGGGGAAGCAAGCTATTTCGATTGCATGAAGAGCTTCGAGGTCTTTTATTGTTGCACTACGGATGGTCATTTTCGTTTTTTGTAAATGTTTAAATATAATTTATTGTGAATTTAAATAGATATTTTGGTTTTTTTAAGGTTATTAATTGAAAAATTTAAAACGAAATAAACTTTGTGTTCCTAGTGTGTTCCCTTGTGTTCTTATTGGTTAATTTTTTTTTACCACAAGGCACACAAAGGAACCCACAAAGGGCACTATTTAAATTGCAAAATACTTTGTGTTCCTCGTGTGTTCCCTTGTGTTCTTAGTGGTTAATTTTTTTTTACCACAAGGCACACAAATGAACCCAAAAAGGGCACTATTTAAATTACAAAATACTTTGTGTTCCTCGTGTGTTCCCTTGTGTTCTTAGTGGTTAATTTTTTTTACCACAAGGCACTCAAATGAACCCACAAAGGGCACTATTTAAATTACAAAATACTTTGTGTTCCTCGTGTGTTCCCTTGTGCACTTAGTGGTTAATTTTTTTCACCACAATGGACACCCTATTGAGAATTTGGAGTGAACCTAAAGAGAAAAAGCCATCTATAGTTTGTTTAGCTAGAAAATTAAACTTAACTTTAATTAGATATTCTATGAAAACACCTTTACTCATACTTTTGTTTTATTTGGGATTTCATTCTGCGATATCTCAAACAACTTTTAATAAAACGTACGACTTTGATTCGCTTGAGAATATCATATATACTGCCATGCCGGCTGATGATGGTTATATTTTAATAGGGAATGGCCACGATCATGATCCATGGTGTTGGCGGATAGAACTTGCAAAAATAGATTGGGAGGGAAATATAATTTGGAGCAAAATGTATGGTGAACCCGGAGTGGATTTTGCACCCTGGTTTTGGGCAGATGAATTTCCGGATGGCTCCATAGGATTTGCGGGTTTACGTGCCTCCGGTGACAGCTCAGATATCTATATTTTCAAATTTGATCCGGATACAGGCGATTCACTTTTTTCGAAAATTGTTGATATAGAAGGTGAACAGCAAGGAGCATGTATACGGGGACTTGAAAATGGAGATATGATCATTTCCGCTTTCACATCAGATCCCATGCAGCGTATTTTTTTTATTAAAACAGATTCTTTAGGAAATGTCATCTGGGAAAATGACTATTCAGCCGGGGGCGCCTTAGACTGGTGTGGATATTTCGATATGAATAGTGCTAACCTTATAACTTATGTCAGCCTGTATGATCCCTGTGGGTATGGATTCAGAATGAATGAAATTGATACTTCGGGTGCCACGGTTTATACATCGGTGATAGGGGATGGCTGCGTTACGCTTTCAAAAAGATCGATCAACGAGGGATTTCTTGTTTGGGGAGTTTACTCATTAGATTATTATCAGTCTTATATTGCAAGGCTTGATATGAATCTTGATTCTATTTGGAATTATCGAACATCCATTCGTGATGATAGTATTGGATTTATCGAGGGTCAGGTAGATTTTTCCGGGTACGAAGAACTGGAAGATGGAAGTATAGTTGGAGCAGGATTTTATGAAACATACGACAATTATGGTTATCATGCTTTTATTTCGAAGACGAATGCTGAAGGAGAGGAACTCTGGATTCGACAATATGCAACGGATCAAAATCATACGGAGGGATGGACCTATAATTTACTTGCCGCTGATGATGGTGGCTTTTTACTCAGTGGTACAGGAGATGGCCCTCCACTTGACGAATTGGGACATCCAAACCAAAATTTTTGGGCACTCAAACTCGACAGCATGGGTTGCTTAATTCCCGGATGCGATTCACTCGATGTTGCGATCTTTGAATTGCCATCTGATGAGGCGGGTTTACTAATTTATCCTAACCCGGTTTCCTCCGAAGCAATTGTTCAAATCACATTCCCTAATCCACAGGAATTAAATCAACTCGAAATAAAATTGTTTGATATCAGTGGGCGTTGTGTTTTGTCGTATCCTGTTGACGATGTTGTAATTGATGGAGATAAGATGAGGTTTGGGTTTCAGAGAGGTAATTTGGTAGCGGGAATTTATTTGATGGAGATAAATAGTGGTGGAGAGTTGGTTGGTGGGGGGAAGGTGATTTTGAGATGAGAAAGTTTTTTCAGGTTCATTATTCGAAGTGATTTCCGAAGTCCCGCTTTTGTAATCCATATTTACTCATTTTGACGCAGGGGTAGTATAGCGATTCTACCTTTTGTAGTATTTTTGTTCAAATAGGGTTATTTGGAAGGCTCGAAATCATTTGCTATTGGCTAAAAAATTGTAGTTTTTGATATTATTCCATCAACAACATAAATATACTCCATGAAACCGATTTTATATTTACCATTTGGAGCATTTTTGCTATTTATGAATACTCTTAAGCCTGCCTCAATACTATAGAGGTTATTATAAAGTTGAACTTCAATTTCAATTTCTCCTCTTTTTATTATTATTTTAGAATTTGCATCCAATTCTTGTTTAGACTTTAATACAATTCCCGTTGTATCTTCAAAAGTTTTTTTTAAATGTGGTTCAAGATATTGCTGTGTCAGGAAGTTAATTACTTTATCTAATGAGTTGAGTTCCCCACCATATTTATTTTCGTTTATAAAGAAAGCATATTCGTCTTTACTGTCAACTCTTAATGCTAATATATTCTCATCAAAAAAACCATGCTTAAAAAGGTAGCTTCCGTCGTTTTTGTCAATAAGCAAAGAGTTGTTGCCAAGATACTCCCATTTAGCCTTTTCCACTTTCCCGTTATGGGAAATTAATAAATCATTATTTGTACGAAATATATAAACATTCTTATTTTCGCTAATATCATCTACCGCAACCCAATGTTGATTGGTCAATAATGCTAGATTATCTATTTTTTGAGAAAATAGTAGAAGTTTTGGAATTAAGTCCGAAATAAAAGTCTTCATTAGATGGTTCTTTTAAGATGTCTTGTATGGATATAGCAGACGGTTATTTATACAAATCTAATGATTAATTAAAGTATTGACAAAGTTCATCGGGTATTAACGGCTTACTTATAGGAAATACACACTGTTCCTAATTTTTTGTTTATCCATTGGATTGATTTTAACCGCTTAAAATTTTAACACGATTAATTTTAACTTTTGATAAGGGAAATTATACTGTTTCTGAACTACTTGTAAAGAAAATTGAAATCTAATAAAGGACAACAAATTATAAAAGTGCCAGATGCTTGTAAATGTTAATGGATTTGGATTGTCACATTGTTTATAACTTTATTGGTAAATTGCATTGCCGAATGCTAACAAATTTGATGATTATAAGTATCTTTGGTTTGAATTTTTTAATCAGATGATAACCAAGGAACAAATAAAAAGTACTGGAGCAACCTTTACGCCTAAAAGTCTTGCTGATTTCTTGGCTACCAGGATAACCAAATATATTTCTGCAAAAAATGTTAAGGCACTTGACCCCGCATGTGGAGAAGGTGAATTACTAATATCTATGGGAGAAAAACTTTCTGAAGCAGGAATTGAATTTACTTTAACCGGTTATGATGAGAGTGATCAATATCTGAGTATAGCAAAAGAGAGAATATTGCAATTCGAGTCAGGTAAAGGAAATCTTGTTCAGGGTAATTTTTTAAAAGCTATTGATTTAACAGTCGATCAAATATCTCTAAACTTCTTTTCTTCAGAAAAATCAAATATTAATAAGACTTTTGATGTTGTAATTGCAAACCCTCCTTATGTTAGAACGCAAATTTTGGGAACTGAACAAGCGCAGGAACTGGCAAAAAAATTTAATTTAAAAGGCAGAGTCGATTTGTATTATCCATTTTTAATAGCGATGACTGAAAGCCTAAAAGTAGGCGGTATTTTGGGTGTAATTACTTCTAATCGTTATCTTTCTACTAAGAGCGGTGAAAGTGTAAGAAAATTTCTTTCGGAAAATTTTGAAATAATTGAGTTGATTGATTTAGGCGACACCAAGCTGTTTGACGCAGCGGTTTTGCCCGCCATATTTATTGGTCGTAAACGAAAAGTGAAAAAAAGCTCACCTGCTAAATTCATTAAACTATATGAGGAATTAAATGGATATAATGGCATCCTATTAGAATCGGAAAGTATTTACGATGTTTTAGCATCGGAAAAGTCGGGTTATTTTGTAGTGGGTTCCAAAAAATATAAAAAAACTGAGGGACTTTTAAAATACACTATTTCTTCTGATGTTGCTTGGGAAATGTTATCGGAAAAAGAGGCAACTTGGGTGGCAAAAATTGATGCTTCCACAATAAATAAGGTAGGCGATTTTTTTAAAGTTAGGGTAGGTATAAAATCTACAGCCGATTCGGTTTTTATCAGTGATAAGTGGAATGAACTTGGTGAAGACAAGCCAGAAGAGGAACTTTTAAAGGAATTAATTTCTCAGGAAAATATTGAGCCTTGGGGAGCAAAAGATAATATAAATTTGAGAGTTCTTTATCCTCATTACGATAAAAATGGCACAAAACAAACAGTAGATATTGATAAATTTCCAAAAGCAAAAAAATATTTCCTCTCACACGAAGAAAGATTGCGATCAAGAAAATATTTAATTGAAGCCGGTAGACAATGGTTTGAATTATGGGTTCCACATAGACCTGATTTCTGGAGTCTTCCGAAATTGGTATTTCCGGATATAAGTTTAAGCCCAAGATTTTATTTTGATAAAGGGGGCAGAATTGTAAATGGTAATTGTTATTGGATTGTTGCCAAAGATAAAAAGGACATTGATAAATTATTGTTGATTCAAGGTGTTGCTAATTCAAAATTGATGACTAAGTATCACGATTTAGTTTTTAATAATAAATTATACTCAGGAAGAAGAAGGTATTTTACACAATACGTTGAAAAATATCCACTTCCAGATTTTAATTCCTCTGTCGCGAGGGAAATTATCTCACTAGTAAAGAAATTGAATGAGGCTCAAGATAAAATACTGATAGGTAAGCTAGAAAATAGTCTTGAAATAAAAGTTGCAGAAGCATTTGGTGTTGAACCAGTTTTTATTTTGGATTAAATAAACATTTTCCGTAATGTTTTTCAAAAAATGACATTGGTATTGCTCTTTGGCATTTATAACTTTCCGCACTTACGTATGAAAATATCTCTCCTAACTTCTCCCCTGGACAGAGAATAATTCCTTCAATTATTTCGGTTTGAGGATTTGTTAATGCTATTAAATAACGCACATCAAAGGTTGTTAAATTTAATGCGGTTATTATTATTTCTTCCTTCTCAGGAGAAAATTTGCCCAAATCTACTGTGGGGCTGTCTTGCACTTTTACTTCCAATAATTGATTTCTTATGTCTGGAAAAGCACCATATAGTAAATCAGTTTCCTTTCCCTGATATCCAAGTAAATCAAGAGTTTTCTTTTCTAAAGCCTGACCTCTATTTTTAGTAGCCGCAGCGTTCAACTTAAAACCAATTAATTTTTCTGCAACCATTTTTTTCAGTAAGGAAATAGAAAATAGATTTTTAATATCTGGTTCTTCAACCATTCCTGACTTAGGTGGTGTGTAATCGTGTCGAATATGATAGGAGAGTTTTTCAGAATCGGGAAAAGATAATATTTTGTCCTCACTATCAAAAATATCTTTTCGAACCTTCCTCGAGATCAAAAGTTGATGTTTTATAGTTGGTTGTCCGAATTTTCCAAAATTTTCTACTATATAATTTGGAGTAAGTATAATAACCGATGCAATTATGCTTTTTTCAGTATCAATTCGTACAAAAATAAATCTGACATCTGTGCATTTAAGACTTTCTCCCGATTCGTACTTAATAAGCAAAGTTTCAGCTGCAGGAATTCTATTCCAAACCTGTAGGTTATATGAGTTGCCACTTGTAACTATATAAGTGTCAATAAATTCTCTTGTTATTTTTGGAACTCCTTTTCCTTTTGGTGGTACTATTTCAAACTGGTCTATTTCAGCAGATTCCGGCAGATTATGTTTTTCTAATATCGCTGCAATTAGCTTTCGAATATTTGATCCGTCTGTTCGAGTTTTACCTGTTATTGCAAATGGTTTTCCAACAAGTTCTGATAAGTAACTGGTAAGAGTTGTGGGATCTGTAAGCAGAGTTACAGAACTTGGTGGTATTTTAAATTCTTTGTTCATAATAGGTCAGACGGTTTGACATTAAGGGCTTTTGCAATCTTTTTGAGGTTTAAGGTGGAGATATTCCGTTCACCTCTTTCAACGGATCCTATATAAGTTCTATCTAAATAACTAGCAAAGGCAAGCTTTTCTTGAGAGAGATTTGCTTCGGTCCGAAGTACTCGGATACGATCTCCAATTTGTTGCAAAAAAAGCTTTTCGTCTTGTGAATACGCTGTCCCCATATTGTTATTTGTGCACGAAGGTCTGTAAAAGATGCAAATAAGTCTACGGACTATAAGTATCATTGAAATTTGGTAGATAGTAGGAAATTGAGGCACCAAAGGAAGCCCCTGTTGTGAAAAAGTTTATAAGAGCTTACATATGCTTTAAATTGATAAATTGAAAAAGGAATTGCGGAAAAATCTTGAGAGGGGTGAGAGTAAGCTCTTAATTTTAGGCATGCTGAGCGTACAAACTGATAATCATAAGGCTATTTAGAAATATTTTTCTTAAAAATTTTGAAATTGTTGATAAAAAAAATTAACTTTGGAAACTGATCTGAAATGGTCGGGAGCGATCTTTGCCAATTATTATTTCAGGTAAGCCTATGCCAGTAGTCGATTAACATTTTAAATTAATAAATGCTTATTCTTAATCAACAAAGTTTGATTTCTTATTTTAATTTTAAACAAAATATGGGCGGTAAATGTAGCCTTCAATCTCAGATTAAGTTGATTTTTCGAACCTATTTCAATAACAAAAAGATAAAAAAAGCTGCTACATAAAATGCAAATGTGAAAACAATTGCTTCAATTGTGATAAGTGCTTTTATCTTCTATTTATTACTTTCAGTGATTATATAACTACCTACAGGTAATTCAATCGGATTTTGGTATATTAGATATTGGGATACAATCGAATTGTTAAGCTATATTTTAGGAGTAGTTGTTTTACATGAGGTGCCTTTGCCAGCAAGGTGGACATGATTAGGCGCTGAAAAAATACTAGTTAAGGAAACTCGAAATACGTTATTTTTTTATTTTATACATATGAATAACTCGGTGTAATAAAAAGAAAAGTTATTAGATTTGTAATTTTTAAAAATATTATTTTTAGAATAAAATTTGTAAATCTTTATTTCTCAAAATTTTACTTATGAAAAATTCTATACTATTTTTATTGATCATTTTTGGCCTAACATCCTGTAATACCACCAATGGCGTTCCTAATTCTAAAGTAGCTTCTAAAAAAAACGAATCAAGTTCTACCAATTTAAATAATGAAAATTATTTGAAAGATGGGCATGATGAATCTATAGAATTTACTAAAAATGGTAACTACAGGTTTGTAATTATGAGTGTTGGCACCCCTGGTGATAAATATATCAATTTTTGTATGGAGGATGGCGCTACTACAAAATTCTTTTGGGAAGATAAAAATGTCCATAATCAAGTTAAAACTACAGGTAGATGCATTCAAGGATTACAACAGAATTTAGTTGGAGATGAGTTTATTGTAGACGGAGTTTTACCGGGAGATCGATTTCAAGCATGGCCAACACAATCAGGTGTAGTTCTAAGAAATACTGGATTATGGGGAGGAAATTGCAGTTGGACTTCAACAGATGGACAATTTAGAATTGACGTTATTGTAACTCCAAAATAATTTTAGAGTTGGTTTAAGGTTTTATTTCTTTTAATATTTTTGATAACTCCATTATATTCATTATCACATTCTTCCAAAATCCTTCATTTGCAATAGTGTTGTTATTACTAACATGACTTTTCCTCACAATTAAGCCAACTCAAGGATTTGCAGCTCCAGTTGAACTGTTGTTTCTGGGGCTATACATGCAATAATTACAAAAATTCCTCAAGGTTCGGGAACCAAGTCTGACTAAAAATGCTCTGTCTTCGGGTTTGATAGTTATATGGCCTACACAACGCCATCTTTCTGTTACTTTACCACAGTTTTCAAGTTGCTCGGTAATTAGCTCAAGAGTAGACCATTCCCATTTATCAGAGACCCATGCAAAAAGAACAGTATTATTGAGAGAACCATTATTTGAGCAGTAATTGTATCTTGATTTACATCTATCCATTTACTATTTATTTAATCCTAGATTTCCGAATATGAAACTTGTCCGTTGAGGTTGTCAATAGCTTATTTTACCATTTGCCGTTTCTGCGAAGCGAGGTGATCTAGCCACTCAAACCGTTTGTTTTAGGATGTCATTCTGTCCCCAAGGTTTATCTTATTCTTGAACATCTGCTCTTATCTTTTCTTCTACTTTTTCAGCTATTTTGTTGACACGGTCACTATACCTACTTACAACTTTCTTGTCAAGATAAAGGAAGTCAGTCAGTAACCAAGCTACAATATTTAATGCTACACCAATGACATATTCTAGCCAAGGTCTGTCAGGATTTGGATCTTTATTGTTAATAATGGATACTGTTATAATAATTGTTATTAAAGGAAATAAGCCGAATATTACCAATCTGTTTCTTAAGAGTTCTTTATCGTATTCGTCTTGCAAGTCGCCCGTATATTGCAATCTGAGTTTCTGCAATGCCTTGTCCGATAGTTTAATATATTTTTCCTTTTCTTCTTTTTCAAAATGAGTTTCTGTTTTCGATTTTTCCAAATCAGATTGTAACCCGAGTTTTGCACGCTGAAATCTTCGATTAACTTGCAGTGATGTTTCCTCTTCTGAAACACCCGTAATTGTGTTATGATGAAATTCTTTTGCAATGTCAATTATTTCCTCTGAAGGTAGGTTGCCAATTTGGGTTTCTATATCAAGCATCCTTGATAAATCTTCCGGCTTAAAAACATCACGTTCTGGAATTAATGCAAGTTTGATAATACTTGCAAATAATGGAGCGCAATTTGTCGGGTCAATATCAGTTCCTCCATTATCGATAGCAAGCAAGTTAATTAACGTATTCAAGCCAATTGCTATTGGCATTTCATTAATGACGGGATTTTCCAAAGCAACTTCATTGATAGAAGTATCTCTTGAAAGAATAAAACACTTTTCTACTTTCCTTACAAACTCAGCACCTGATATTAAACCAGCATCGTGAAGTAACGCGTTTTTGCGTTTATTAAAGTGGTACTTCTTTTTATAAACTTTGTTGATTCTATCCTTGAGTTTCTCATTCTTTTGTCCCCCTGATATAGCTATGTCAATAGATTCACTGTCGTGAACTTTTATTTCCAAAAGTTCTGAAAAAATTGATGGAATGTCCATAAGTTGATTGAAAAACTCTTCGTAGTCTTCAACTTTCTCACACCCTCTATGTATAGCTGTTTGTAAAAATGGGTCACGAGTTGCCTCAGCTACTTCCCTAGAGAAATTTTCTACAACCTTTATTATGTCTTTCCGTTTATGGTCCATTGTCCTTGTAAACTCATCTCTTGTAATATAGAAATAGACCGGAGCAATATTTAGATTTATGAAAATATTCTCCATAGACTTAAATGATTCAGCAAATCTTCCTCTTTCTAAATCGAGATACATTAATATATTGGTGTCAAGGATACACTTAGAGTTTGTAAATTCCTCTATTGTGATAGGGTCGGCAGAAGTGTTTGCAATTATTAGTGATGATGAAAAACGGGATGTTCCATAATCCCAGAGTATTGAGGTTACATCACTGTCATTGCTTTGCAAGAACTTTATGTATTGTTTTTTTAACCACTCTTTGTCCTTTTCAAGAACATTTTTATTTGCCCCAGTAACTAAATCTAGAATAACTTTTATGCCTTGATGTTTGTTTTTTACCGCACCATTTGTAGAAAGGCATAAGTCAGAAACCCATTCTGAACTATATTCATTAAAGAATTCAATAGTAACTTCTTCAAACCACTGTGAAATGAAGTTGTGTGGGGTGGAGATAGGGTTGAAGTATTTTTCAATTATTCTTTTTTGCCTATTCTCAAATTCAGCAATTGCAATTTCAATTTTCTCTTTTTTAGCTTGTGATAGAATATAAGTGCCTGATTTCTCAGTAACTTTACTTTCGTTAAGTAATAACTCTATAGCTGTGTCAATCTTATCTGATTTGATTTTAGTTCCTAAGATTGAATAGAGTTCATTGACAACTAATTCTTTTGTTGGTGGGGTGGAAAATGAATATATGATTTTCAATAGTAGTTGAGATAATGCTCGCTTTGTCAATGATTTTGAAGCCGAGTCAACTCGTAGATATATTGTCTGTAAACCTTTTTTCATATTTTATTGTCGTTGAGGGTTGTATGTCTTAAGGTTTCCGCTAACTATTTTATTTGAAAGGTTTCCTCTCAAAAAGCATCTCAAATTATGATTATTGACATATATTAAGAAATTATATTTTTCTTTAGTCCTAATCTTTTTATGCCCTTTATCCTTGCACCCACCACTTTGTCCGGCTCACTGACAACCCCGCTTTGCAAATACCAATTTTCTTCCACTATATATTTTTCCTCAAATTATTTCCCCCGTTACATGGTTTCCAAAGATTATTTTTCGGAAAACTTTGCATCAGGAATTTCAGGAACTTTTCAAAATTTGATAAAACATACTTTTCCATGCCTCCGGAAATGGAGGTTTTATTGAAGAAAACCCATCTGATAATGCTTATTTGTGTGGCTCAGGTGTTGTTTTCTATCGCAGGAACGATATGTTCACTAATATATGAATAATTTGGAAATTTTCAAAATGGAGTTGTTGGGAAATGCGTCTTAATTTGGAAAAATGCAAATTTTACCTTTAAAAGTGACATCTATGTAAAAGGGTTTAACTATAGGAAAATATGATATGATAAATCTTTAAAAAGGAAAGAAACTGTGTGTCAAAGCTGCAATAAAACAAATCATCATAAATGTGTCAGCAACAAGATACTGGTAGGTCGATATTATATTATAGTCTTTCTTTAAGAATAATACTAGTTTCATTTTTTTATATTTATGCGTTGTTGTGACCATGAATCTTACCAACTGCTGTTTTAATCTTTGAGTTTCAACGTGTTTTTGTCAACTCGTTCAATGTCTATTTCAATTATATTACCATCAGTATCATAAATAATTCCATCCTTTTGTCTAAATCTTCTTTCAAGGTCTACCAATTTGTTTATGGCAAGATAAATTTTCTTCACTGGACATTGTAGTTTACTTGCAACTTCTTTATGGGTTCCAGGCTTCCAAGGTTGGCTAGGTAGTAACAAATTAACTTGTTCTATAAATTGGTCGGTAATATGGTACTCTGGTTTATTGTATGATTTTTGTGCATTCAGATTATTTGGAATGGTTCCTCTGCCTTTCGCAATTCTTTCGTAGCCTTTTATTTTGCCATCATCATTTAGTTCAAGACAAAGAGCTAAAAAACCCTTGCCTCCAATTTTAGCTTTACTATGATTAAATGGAACATACTTTTTAACCAAAGGCCAACACTTTTCAAATTCATCAAAACTCACTACAGCTGCATCAAGTTGTACTAAATCATTTACTGAAAAGTCAAAATCGCCTAAAATGTTACTAATAGTAAGAAAGCTAAGAAACTGTCTTCTGTTTTTTAGGAAGTGCTCGCCGCCATTTGAATTAGGTCTTTTTGTCTCTAAAAACTTGTCGCATTGTTTTAAAACCATAGCTATTTTATACCATATTTGCAAGTCCGTTTTTTGAGAGAACACCTTATTATACGAATCCTCATTGCGCATAAACTTCATTTTTAGGGATGTTCCTTGCTCTGGCAACTTTAATATTAAGCTTACATAGCCTGCCGCAACATAAAGTGGGGTAAGAATTCGATCCAAAGGAACTCCCTGGTTTTTATAATAGTTTGTTCTTCTTTCATAGTAAAAGTCGTGAAGTTTTAGTGCTTCCTCAACATCTCGTTGAATTTTATCTGTAGCATGTAATGCTGACAATTCAACTAGTGTCTGATTATTTGTTGCTCGAATGATTTCATCCCTACTGACGCTATTATTGGAAACTATTACTTTTACAAGAACTGAACGACTACTTTTGTCCAAACCACCACCATTAAAATATCGGTAAATAGACTCGGAAGTTTGTAAACCATTTACGATTTGGATGTCCTCAATTTGGATTGATTTACCTACCACGCTAGCACCAGTAGCTAATATTGTTACGCCGTTATTAAGCCACCAGAAATCCGGTGAATCGTCATTGAGTAGTGTATTCCTGATGTCCTCATTAACTCTATTAAGACCCATAAAGTCTCTGACATTTGAGTCGAAAAGATAACGTCTCAATTTGCCGTTGTCATTAATGAAATTGAAATAGTCTCTGAGCTTTGCTAGAACAATATAAGTTTGATCACTCGACAAATTATCAGTGAATGGTAATTCAAGAGAGAAATTTGGAGTTTTTCTGTGCAATTCTATCAGTTCTGTCGAACCAAAAAAACCGAAATTTGTCATGCAATTTCCAAATGACTCTTTTGCGACCTGTTCCAACTGGATAGCTCTTGCCTTAATTGATTCGCCGATTTCATCTGTGTTTCCTCTTGATGCATAGATAAAATTAAGTTTAAAAGAGCTTAATTTAGCAGATGTTTTTCTATAGGCTTGTTTAAAATTACTCCGCTGAAACAGCAATGCTTCTGAGTATTCACCTTTTAGAGCATCATTCTCTTGTGAAAAGTCAAACAATTCTGAAGCACTTGCCACGAGATTATCTAATGGCGCTTGTTTAAAGGTATCGTGATGTTTACAAGTAATAATCCATAATTCTAAAATTGAGCCTGATTTAGGCCAAACAAATTTTTCAGTGTCGGTTAAAAGGTGGCCATTAACGAAAATAAAAAAACCATCCATACCTCCATCATTTCTTCCGTCAATGCTTCCAAAGGAAATTTCGTCCTTAGATAAGTCATAATCTTTGAGCAATTGTTCAAAAACAAAAAACTCAAATACTTCATCTCTCTTGTCTGATGGAACATTCTGTTCAACTCGGTCGTCCACAATACCATCAATTAATATTTTGTCATTTTTTGCCATGTATGTTTGTTTTGGTTCGGGTCCTGTCGTTGAACGGTTAATGTAACGTAAAGCAGATTTGTTATAGCTGGGATGGTAACCGAAATTCTTTAATAAAAAATAAGAATTTTTAGGTTATCGAAAATTTTGCTGAGGAAGTCCTCGCCCTGCTGGAGCAAAAGTGTTTGTTGCCTGCTGGCATATCACACCTTGTATCTCACTACCGTCGCACTTCCTTTTGTCTTAATGTGAGTAATAGATTTGTTCAAATATAATTGCCTGATTTCTTCTTTTGCAATTTGTCCATTAAACCCATAACCAATTTTTATTTGACCAAATTTTTTGGTTTTTGGATTATAGCCTCTTGGTTTATCATACCATTCGTCAACTTGGAAAACTTCTACGATAAGCCCTTTGTATTCACTTAAAACAAATTTCAAATTGTTCAGTTTTCTTTTGTCGATTGTCCATATTTCTTTTGTCGCTGTATATACACTATCTTTTCCTAAACCTCGCTTATATTGTTTATTTATGTTAATGATGATGCAATCGCTTGAAATTTCGGTCAATGGTTGAGCATTGTACAAACGTATTATTTCGTCTGATGTCATCAGTCCCTTCTCAATAGACTTTTGTCCGCCCGAAATATTCGTCAAACCGGATGATAAATAATCTAAAACATCGATTAAGGCCGCCTCTATTTCAAATGCTTCAATGTCAGTTAAGCCGTGTCTAACAATAATGTGTTCAACAATTTTATTCTCACTATGAATTCTACGGATAATATCATATTTATCCGAAACAGATTCTAGTTCCAATGCACATCTCATGTGGTCAAATACTCTATCATTATTTCCTTTTCCAACATAGAAAGGTTTCTTGGTCGAAGGGTCTATTAAAAAATAAACGTAACTTTTTAATTGCTGTTTCGTCTTTTCGTCAAACATGTTTTAAATCTTGTTAGGTGTCCGCAAAACTTGGAGGCAAAAATAAATATGGGCAAACTCTTTTCAGGTTTGTAATTCATAACCACTCTATTCACATATACTCCATCCGCTTAATACACTTGCACATCTATGTCTAAACTGTATCCTACCCACACTTCGTCCCCCTCACTCACAACCACCCTTTGCAAATGCTAATTTTCCTTCTACAATTTTTTCCCTCAAATTATTCCCCCCGTTACATGGTTTCCAATTAAATTTTTTTAAGAAACTTTGTGTCAGGAATTTGAAGAACTTTTTAAAATTTGATAAAACATACTTTTCCAGTCCTCCTGAAATGGAGGTTTTATTGAAGAAAACCCATCTGATAATGCTTATTTGTGTGGCTCAGGTGTTGTTTTCTATCGCAGGAACGATATGTTTACTAATATAAGAATAATTTGGAAATTTTCAAAATGGAGGGGCGGAGAAATATGTCACAGAATAAAAAAATGTAAATTTTGCCTCAAAATGTGACATAGGTCAAAAGTTAGTAAGAGTTTGCAGGGTTGGCTAGGTTAGCAAGGGTTTTGTACGGAGGAAAAATTCTCGATTAGTCATTTACAATATCACTATCCACTATAGAAAACCAACATTCAATTTCCTTACTACTAAATCGTTTTTCATTATTATTTATCATTTCCCAATTTTCATATTTGGTGATATCTTTTATTAATGATCGGTTGGTATCGGTGGGTGTTAAACTTATATCATTAAATTCATTCAAAGCACCTGGATACATACTTCCCTCACCTAATCCACCAAATTTCAGAACCTCGGTTTTTTGGTTTGGAAATATTGTTATCGTTGTATCGGAATACCGGGTTTTATAATCAAGGATGAGTGTGTCGCCGGTGTTATTTTCTATGCTTGCATTTCCATAGTGGCCGGGATCGCAGGAGAGGAGGAGTGCGGAGAATAGGCATGGTAGGAGGAGGAATTTCATAACCGTTATTTTATTTGCGATAGATAACGAAATATAAATAGTTGAAATTGTTGAAGGGGTTGAAGGGGTTTAATACGGAGGAAAAATCTCATGGGCTTACACGTGTGACTGAGACTGTGACTGCGACTTGTTAAAAAGGTTAGCAGGGTTTGCAAAGTTTCTATGCGGAGGAATAAGCTCCGGTGTTAGAAACTGCGACTGAGACTGCGACTGCAACTTGTTGAAAAGGTTGAAATTGTTAAAGGTGTTGAAGTTTTTTTATACGGATTATTTCTTTTTATCAAACCCAACAATAGTCATAGATTTAGATAGTTCTGATAATTTAATCTCTTCCTCCGGAGTAAGTGTTGTCCATGTAAGACTCAAGTCAAGACTTTCAAGTTCCGGATAGTTGCGCACTACATCAATTATTTCGCTGATGGTGACATTTGTCAAATCAATAATTCTCAGCGTTTTAAGGGATTTAAATCCGTCTAATGGGAACATAAATTCATCTTCATCACCTAATAAAGTAATCATTAAGTTTTTTAGTTTTGGTAAAGCTGCAATTTTATTGATCTCGGTTGCCGAGTAGATTTGTTCTTTCATTTGAATATCGAGCTTTTTTAGATTTTTCAGACCTGAAAAATCGACTCCTAAAGAAATGAGATTAAAATTGTCACCCATTGACAATTCTTCTAAATTGATGAGATTGGAGATGCCGGTCAAGGTAGTATTTTCAATACCGGTAATATTGAGTTTTTTAAGCATTGGGAATGATTTACAAGCTTTTTCAAAATCCAGGTTTACTATAAAACTCAGATCAAGTTCCTCTAAAGCATGAAGTTGATAGAATTCATTTACTAATACCATTTCCATGTTTCCCCACAAACTCAATACGCGGAGTTTCTTAAGATTGATAATTTCTTTTGGAAACGTCAGGATTTTATTTCCTCCGGCCATATGGTCTCCTAAATAAAGAACTTCCAGGTTTTGGAGCTTATCTAAACCAGGTGGAATGATGTTAAATGTATTTCCTGCTAACCTTAGTTGTTTTAGCGTTTCCAGCTTATATAAATTTTTCGGAAATGCTTGCATTGATATTCCCGATAACGTAAGACTAATAAGATTATTAAGTTTTAAACACTCGTTTACAATTTTATCGTAGTCCAATTCTTCACATGAATAAAATTCAACACTTTGTAAATTGCTAAGATTTCCAAATCCGGTGGGAAATTCTGTTTGTCCTTGAAAAAGTAGGGAATAAATGGAATCCGGATTTACTTTTTCAATTAACTGAGACAGTGATTTATATTTAGAATATCCATGGATCTCATAGGGTTTAATATTTTCAATTTCCTGCAGTGTTGAATGAACTTGTGCGTGAGAGGCAATTGTTGCAAATAAGAATAGAATGGTAAGTAGTGGTTTCATCATTTTGGATATATCTTGTACAATATTAATTAACAATTTGGGAATTGATAAAGGTGGGCATTTTAAGCTTAAATGCCCAATCGAAGCCCGTCAGCAATGCTTTTGGTTATATCTCATTAGTAACAGTTATTTTTAATTCGTCCAAGGTTCTTTGTCTTTAGCATTCATAATTTTTTGTCCATCATAAAGACTTAATCCTTGCCAGGTTCCAAACCAAACTTGTTTTTTGTTGTCTTCGAAAATACTTTGAACTACATTGGAGGTTAAGCCATTGTCAGTTGTGAATTTCGTGAAATTAGATCCGTCGTAGCGGTAAACACCATAACCTTCTGCCGAAAACCAAATATTCCCCTGGCTGTCTTCACAAAAATTATAAGTTTCTTCACCATCAATAATTCCATTTTTAGTGAAATTGGTGTAGATTTTTCCATCAAATTTGCTTACACCTCCATAGAAAGTTCCAATCCAAATATTTCCTTGTTTGTCCTCCAGGATATCCGCAGTATTATTGTCGGTAAGTCCATTTTTAGTTGTTAAATGAATGAATTCGCCATTCTTGTATTTGAAAATTCCATTTCCATCGGTAACAAACCACATGGATCCATTTTTGTCTTCCAAAAATTTAAAAACCAATTTATCGGAAAGCATAGGTTTTGGATTTTCCACTTTAGTTTCAGGCAACAAAAAAGGGGTAAATGTTTTGCCATCAAAATGACTAACCCCGCCAGTAGAACCAACCCAAATGAGTCCGCTTTTGTCAATGGTAAGCCCCCAAATTTCACCATCTTGCAGACCATCTTTTTCTGAATATGTGGTAAACTTTTCACCATCGTATTTAAGTAGTCCATTAGAAGTGCCAAACCATACATTACCTGCTTTATCTTCAACAATTTCCCTAACCACAAATGTTGGGCGAATTCCTTCGATTGTAACTGTTTCGAGTGTTTTACCATCGTAACGTATGATTCCATTTCCGTTTGTTCCAAACCAATAGTTTCCTTTTTTGTCTTGATACATTGTCCGCACAAACTCCCTAACCATTCCATTTAAATTGGTGTGAATTTGCGGAAATGTGGTAATTTGATTTAAAGTTTGTTGTTGATTGCTTCCTTCATTTTCAATTTTATCATCAACCGATGTTTCTTTCACTTGTCCTGTGCAAGAGGTGATTTGAAAAGTAAGAACAAGTAAAATTAAATTTCCTGTTATGAATGATTTCATACTTTCAATCCTTGTCATATGGTTGAGTTTATAATTGTTAGTAACATTAAATATACGCAACTTCTACTATTTATTAATTTTTAACCGTGATTGCGAAAGGCCCCCAGCCCCATAGGGGAGTAAGTTTTTCGTTAATTGAAAATTTAATTTAAAATAAAAAACTCCGGTAATTAAAATGCGATTGAGTCTGCGAATTATATTAGGAAATTTTCAGTTTCTCGAAAGATACTTTAATCTCAATAAAACTGCAACTTTCATATGCCAGCAAATTGATTTGCGTTCCAGCAGGAATATGCAGCAGATCCCCCGTATTTACTATTTCATTATTCTCATAATTACCTTCTCCACTTGCCACATAAATAAAATAATAATCACCACTCGCTGTAAGACTTAATGTTTTTCCATGTTCAATATGATGCGCTGTGAGAGATCCCGTTGCGCCCTGTTTCAACATAAGATTAAAATCTGTAACTCTGCCTTTGCTGCGGGTTCTCCATTCGCCGGAAAAGGTGTCCTGGTCGAATGGTTTTAAATGTTTTGTATATCTGCCTTCATGGATCAACTCGAGTTCGCCTTGCAGTATCATGAGGTGACGGGTTATGCCGGCAAAATGGGTAAATACAGATTCGTCTGCTTCCACGGTTGCGGTGCTGATGCGGAATAAAAAATTGCGTGAGGCAAAACTTGCATCGGCCGGAAATATAAATATTTCGGTACTGGTACCGCTTGCCCAGGGGATTGGGGTTCTTTTGTTGGGGGAGTATTTTATTATAGTCATCAGGACTTCGATTATTTATGGGACACCTTCATTTTCTGGGGTGAATCAATCATTGCATTATTATTTTTAGACATACAAAGGTCATTATATTATTAATAAATCAAAATCCAACTCCGAGTGTTTAATTGCAGTTACCTTAGTTTTGCCACCTTTTGTTTGACCAAAAGGTGGCGCCAAAAGTCAAGGGCTACATCAGGCGGTTTAAATGTCCCTAATGCTGGCCACGCGGAGCGAAAAAGGCGCCACAACTACTCTTAAATTATTTTCTTCGAGCTGGAATTAAATCTAAATTCAAATTCATATTTTCCAAAATGGAGGCGCTGATTTTCGCTCAAATCTCACTACCATTGAAGATTTTATTATGATGTGGCGGCGCACAAGGGACATTAAAACCACCTGCTGAGGCCCACTGTCAGCTCCGTATATTTTTATACGGGATCAAAATTCTTTATTTTAATTTGAGTCGCCAATATGAATTAATTCAATTAATAAATTGAGGCTTGTTGTTTATTTCAAATTCTTTAAATGCCTTAGCACTTCTCTTTCCACTTGATCAAAGCTGGGCAGATCTTTTATTTGTTCCTTCAATGAACTTTGCCAACGTGCTTTATAGTGTGGTAATCGTTCTGCTAATTTCTTTGGAAAATCTTTGTAATTTAATCCTTTGTTTTTACACTTTGTTTCGAATTCATTTAAATAAAACCCAATATCCATTTTGTGGTGTTCAAATAAATACCAGATATCGTAAAAATCGCGTGCTTCCATTCTTTGCATCACTGACCGCAATTTTTCTACTAATACTTCTTCCAATGTATAACATAAAAGTTGATGTTCTACCATGTCGGAATAACCGATGAAAACATTTTTCATCATAGGTACAAAAACAAGCTTTTCGTTTCTCGAAATGTCAATTTTTACTCGTTTGTTATTTCCTTGCCCACCAAGAGGACCAATATAGCTTATATAAAAGTTAATGCCACCATCTTTGTGTACGTTTTTGTCAGTGATTTCAAGTGAAATATTTGTCTCTACTTTAATATATTCAAAGGTTTCCTTGAACCATTCAAAAATTTGTTCATTAGATATTTGATCATTTATCAGGGTAAAATCCAAATCCTCTGAAAATCTATAATCTTCAAAATAGATTTTTTTTAAAACAGTGCCTCCTTTAAATACGATAACTTTTGAAAGTTGTTCATGTTGTGCAATGCCAATTAATATCCATGAAAGTATATAATCTTTTTCGATCTGCTGGTCGCGAACGCCTGCCGCTCTTGCTTTTTGTTGTATTTCACCAGGCTTGATCATGTATAAATAGCAGATTTGATCGTTTCAGTTTCTAAATTTTGCTGAATGCTCCAGCGGCTGTTGTGTTTTCCAACTTTTGGCAGTTCGGTATCGAGCACTACATAAGAAGCAGTTTTTATTTTTTGTAAATCACAAATGATTTCTGAATTCTTGCCCGACTGCTTTAAGTATTTGGGGATATCAAGCATTTCCAACAAAAATCCTAAACGTTTTATTACTGCCTGCGAATCGAATCTTTTTGCATAATCAAAAAGGATGTCGTATTTTATTTTATCTTTTGAAGTATAAATTGCTCTTGCTACTTCCACTATACCACCTGCATATTCAGGTTTGAAAAGACAATCGATAAATGTTTTCTCTAAATCAGAACATAGTACTTTATGGTAACTATCAACCCATATTTTTTTTGCGCCGAAAAAATGTTTGTCGTTGTGATAAATAAATTGAAAGGAAACATTTTTAATTTTTAATTCTGATGGTCGGATCTGTTTTGAAACAACAATCTGCTCCTTTAAAGAAGGTTGCGTGATAAGATCATGAATCTGTAATGCGGAATAGTAACCAATATAATATTGTGAATCTCCGCGGATTAAGTTTCCCGTAATTAAATGCCAGTCGGGCATAAAATTTTCAGCATTTGCTTCGTATGGTATGATGCAATAAACTCCGGCTTTCAATCGCATGAGAAGTCCACGCTTTGTCATATCGCTTAGCAGCTCTCTCCGCGTGCTTTCCTTTGCATCAGGCATTGCGCTGGTTGCGTCACTATAATCAAAGCAAGTCTTATTCTGACTATTAAAATAGGATAGAAGTCCGTTTGATTGTTTTGATATAAATTTACCTTTCATAGTGTTATTGTCAGGACAAACCTGACTACAAAGATATGAAACATAATTGAATAATTTGCCTTTTTGCAGTAATAAATTATATTTTATAGTAAAAATGTCAGGGATAACCTGATAATATTGATATGAAACATCATAAAATAAGATTCTTTATTAATCAGTTAAAGCCAAATTAACGGGATTACTCGCGTAAGGGATTGCAGCGAAAAGCCCGCAGCCGAGGCACGAGGCGAGGACTTGTAGCGTAAAGCCCGACCCGCTTGATTATGTTTGAGGGGAAATTGCACTTTAAATGGAACTGAGAGATATTTTGCCTAATAATAGTACCATAGCGGGATACGCCCAAATGCTAACCAGTATTTACAGTATCCAACAATCTCTGGGGTTGAAAAATAAACTTCCACCCGAGCAGGATCTCAAATTGTCAATTGTCAATTGTCAATTGTCAATTTTTCCCCCCATTTTCAATTGCGGTTCAGTCCATAAGAAGATATGCCTTAATAAATTCGTCAAGCCCCCCATTCAACACCGCGTCCGCATTCCCCGATTCATATCCCGTCCTTGCATCTTTCACCAATTTATACGGATGTAAAACGTAATTCCGGATCTGGCTGCCCCATTCGATCTTTTTCTTGGTGCCTTCAATTTTATCTTTTACGGCCTGTTGTTTTTGGAGTTCGAGATCGTAAAGTTTAGAGCGGAGCATTTGCATTGCCATTTCGCGGTTGAGACCTTGAGTTCTGTTTACCTGACAAGCTACTACAATTCCAGTAGGTTTATGTGTGACACGCACAGCAGTTTCCACTTTATTTACGTTTTGTCCGCCGGCACCACCGCTTCTAAAAGTATCCCATTCGAGATCGCTGGGGGAAATATTTATTTCGATGGTATCGTCAATTAATGGGGACACAAAAACGGATGCAAAGGAGGTATGTCGTTTTGCATTGGAATCGAAAGGGGAGATGCGCACAAGGCGATGCACTCCATTTTCGCTTTTTAATAATCCGTATGCAAATTCGCCGTCAATTTGGAGGGATGCACTTTTAATTCCCGCCACATCACCGGACTGAAAATCGAGTTCAGTCACTTTAAATCCTTGTTTATTGCAATACATATTATACATGCGGTAAAGCATGCTCGCCCAATCGCAGCTTTCCGTTCCGCCTGCACCTGAATTTATGGTAAGGATTGCAGGGAGCTGATCTTCCTGTTCGGTGAGGGTGGATTTAAATTCGAGTTCGTCGAGTGTTTCTCTGGTTTTGGCGAGTTGTTCGTCCACTTCTTCTTCGGTGGTTTCGCCGGCTTGCCAGAACTCGAAAAGCACAGTAAGGTCATCCACCGCAAGTTGTGCGTCGTTATATGCTTTTATCCAGATGTTGTTGGTCTTGATTCTTTTTAAAATACCCTCTGCATTTTTAGGAATGTCCCAGAAACCGGGTTGATGGGTAATTTGTTCGTCCTCGCTAACCTGAATTATTTTATCATCTACGTTAAAGAAACCTCCTCAAAACAAGCAATTTGTCTCTTAAATCATTTAAATGTTCTAGTGTCATGGGGCGAAGATAAGGACTAAAAGGTAAAGGTTGAAATTGGCATTGTGGATGAAGGGGCCGGGAAGGCGGGGAGGGCGGGAAGGTTCGGGAAGTGGTTTGTTTTGTGTGAATGGAAGGGTTTCGCGCAGAGAGCGCAGAGGTGCAGGGGGCGCAGAGGGATTAAGTGTTTAAAAATGTTGAGGGTTTCGCGCAGAGGTCGCAGAGGTGGCATGTGTTTTATAATATTTATAAATAATTCAATTTTATTTAGTTGTAATAAATAGGTGAATATCCTTTCGGTTTTCTATAAAGTGCTCTGCACCTCTGCGAACCCTGCGTGAAACAAATACAATTTCGCGCAGAGGGAGCAGAGGTGCAGAGCACGCAGAGCTATAATGCGTTTAAATGCATTTTTAAATAATTCATTTTTTATAATTGTAAAAAATAGGAGTGAATTCATTCGGTTTTCTGTAAAGTGCACTTCCCCCCTGCGGCCTCTGCGTGAAATAAACACAATTTGCCGATAATGGGTAAAGCGTTTTTTTCTTCCCGTTTTTCTTCCCGCTCTCACCGTCTTACCGGCCTCGCCAGCCGCAACACAAACCATATGTTAGCAAATCAACTCTTAATAAAAAAATTAAATCCTCTTATTTGTAACATAATTCAACCATGCAAAATTTTTCCGCATTAAAAAGAAGTGAAAACCTGCTGAAGGCAAGTTTCGAGCATTTCGATGTGATAATAATCGGTGGTGGTATTACGGGGGCAGGAATTGCTTTGGATGCGGCGAGCAGGGGAATGAAAGTTTTATTGTTGGAGAAAAATGATTTTGCGGGAGGAACCTCTTCTAAATCCACCAAATTAATACATGGAGGATTGCGCTATTTAAAACAATTGGAATTTGGATTGGTGAGATCGGTGGGAAGAGAGAGAGCAATTATTCATAAGCTGGCAAAACATATTGTAAAACCTGTTGACATGCTGCTGCCAATTTATAAAAATGGTTCCTTGGGAAAATTTACAACTTCCATGGCGTTGTGGGTCTACGATTTTTTGGCTGGAGTGAATAAGGATGATAAATATAAAATGCTGGATCAAAGCGCAACCCTAAAAAAAGAACCCTTGTTAAACAGCAACGGATTATTAGGTTCCGCCTTATATAAAGAATACCAAACTGACGACGCACGACTGACCATAGAAGTATTAAAAACTGCAGCAAACTTCGGAGCACTTAGTGTAAATTATACACTATGTGAGAATTTTATTTACGATAAACAAAATAATAATTTAATTACGGGTGTTGAATTTCGGGATATACTTCAAAATAAAACTTATAAGTCAACTGCAACAAAAATAATAAATGCTGCCGGTCCTTGGGTGGATGAAATTCGGTTAAAGGATCCTGCGCCGGACAAAAAGAGTTTGCATTTAACTAAGGGAGTGCATATCGTAATTGATAAAAACAGATTACCTGTCCATCAGGCTATATATTTTGATGTGGTTGGAGATAACAGAATGATATTTGTTATTCCGAGAAATAATAGTATTTATATCGGAACAACGGATACTGATTATACTGGTGATAAAAATATTATTGAAGTTACAGCACAGGATGCAGCCTATTTATTGAAAGCAGTAAATAATGTATTTCCTGATGCAGGTTTACAAACTCAGGATATTATTTCTTCCTGGGCCGGTTTGCGACCATTGATTCATGAAGAAGGAAAATCACCCTCCGAACTTTCGCGCAAAGATGAAATATTTATTGCTGATTCGGGATTGATATCTATTGCGGGTGGTAAACTTACGGGTTATAGAAAGATGGCAGAGAAAGTGGTAAATAAGATCGTAAAGGATATTGAAAAAATTAATTCTACAAAATATGCTAAATGTAAAACAGCAACCATTCCGTTAAATGGTTCGCTTATAAATATGCCAATGGAAGAATATATTCAGCGCAGGGCAGGGGAGGCGGTGCAGATCAATCTTACAGTAAATGATATCACTTATTTGGTAAATACTTACGGTTCGGATACGGAAAAAATAATTGAACTAGCATATAAACATTATCAGCAATTACCCGACAAAGCAGATATATTAATTTATGCCGAAATATTGTATTCCATTCATGAAGAAATGACAAATAATATTTCCGATTTTGTTATACGAAGGACGGGACGGTTGTATTTTGATAAGGCTAATTTGGGAAATGAATATGAAAAGATGAATGATATTATTTCTGAAATATTAAATTCATCGGTTTCTGAAAAAAAAGATAATCTGTTATTTTTTGAAGAAGTATTTAGTAGAGCTTCGGAATTTAAATAGGTTAGGGATGAAGTCACATAAAGCATGAGCATCCTGCCTCCGAATCCACAGAGTTCGCCCCGAAGCAGAGCTCCTGCGTCGCTCGCTACGGGGCGTAACTCTGTGGGGACACAGTTGGGTTAAGAATTTCGCTGCAGAGTTACCGCCATGTAGCAGAGCTCATGCCTCGCTCGCTACATGGCTATGAAGGAACTCTGCAGCATTGGGACATATTAGCTTCGAATCCACAGAGTTCGCCATGAAGCAGAGCTCCTGCGTCGCTCGCTACATGGCGTAACTCTGTGGGGACACAAAAAAAACCAGCTTCGGTATTAGAGCTTCGAAATGTGATTAGGTAAGAAATTTCGCTGCAGAGTTACCGAAGGAACTCTGCAGCTGGGGAGTTTCCTTTAGTCTTCGCGACTTCGCGGCCTGGTCATCCGAAATAAAATTAATTTGGTTTTTTTAATTTCCATCTTCTATGCGACCATAAATAGGGTTCGGGATGGGCGATGATATCTTTTTCTAATTCATCCATGAACATGGCAGTAAGTTTTTGTGGTGGAAGTGAATTGGGATCGTCGGTCAATAATTTATAAGTGATCTGATATTTCCCTCTTTTTAACCAATGAATTGTTGCATAATAAACAACATAATTATATTGACGTGCAATTTTTTCCATGCCGGTTACAACGGCAGTATCCTGATTTAAAAATTTAACCCAATAATGTTCCTTTGGATTTGGCGATTGGTCTGCAATTAATACGAGCATCGTTTGTTCACTTGCGTGATCGGCAAGATGTTTTAACAATTGGCGCTTGGGAATTAAAACTATTTTTAATCGCGTTCTCGATTTTACAGCCAACCAATTAAAATATTTATTGGAAAGAGGTTTAAAGGCGGCCTTCATCGGCATTTCTGCATGAACTGCCATGGATCCACCTGCCCATTCCCAGTTTCCGTAATGTCCGGGAACTAACATGATATTTCTACCTTTCACAATGCTTTCGTGAACAAGGTCATAATTTTTGATGGAACACTTTTTTTTAAGATTTTCATGCGAGAGTGTAAGAGCCTTAATCGATTCAAATAGGGTATCTGTAAGAATCATGTAGAATTTTTTTGTGATCTGCCAAAGTTCTTCCTCCGATTTTTCGGGAAATGCCTTATGTAAATTTTGGCTTACAACCTCCCTTCTGTATCTCCAAACCCGAAAAACAAAAAAACAAAAAAAACTGCTGATACCCCTCAATACAAAAGAAGGCAAAATAGATAAAAAATATATCAGTGGTAATAATAAAAAGAAACCAATAGCTCGCATCGATGCAAAATTAAGACAAAATACCTAGCTGTTTTTACAAGGTGTAAATGTAATCTGCAATAATAGCCGAAACCATTGTAGGAGTAAATTGAAGTAAGGAAATTTATATATTTTAAAAGTTTACAGAATTACCAGTTTTCTTGTAAGGTCTTTGATAGAAATAAGATAAATTCCGGGATTAAATTCCGCAACATTAATGTGGGTATCCACTGATGAACAAATACCATTATACACCAATTTTCCTGTAATATCCTTTATTATAATTTCTTCTCCAACCAAGTTGGCCGGACAGTTTACAACAATAAATTCAGAAGCGGGATTCGGATGAATTGCAAAACTTGTGTTTAATGTATTGTCAATATCTGTAAATTCAATACTTATGGAATCTGTAATTCCCGGACTTAAATTATAATAACTTCCGCTCGGAGTTTCCTTTAAAGATGCAGCTCTCACCATATAATAATTTGTGCCGTTAATTGGATATTCATCTATAAAAGGAGAATAATTTATCATTTCACCAGTGATAAGCGTATATTTTCCGAATTCGGAATCACTTCTGTAAATATAATATCCTAAAACAGCCGGATCGGGAGAATTTGAATAATCTATTTCAATTGCATTTACTATTCCTGTTGCAATAGAACTATTTACATCGCCAACAGGTTTTATTGTGTGCATGCGCAAACTGGGATCACCCATTAATGCAATATGAACGGTATGCGGAAATATATTGGCGACATATAAGCTGGTATTATTTTGTGTTGTTCGAGTACTGTATCCTATATTTTCACCTAAAACCATTTGATGAAATTGCCAATGCGGTCTTCCCGCCCAACAATTTGTTAAAGTAATTCCTGAAGCAAGTGGAGCACGCAAAAAATCGTCCGTTGCATCCCAGTCTCCAAAATAACTGCCGAATAACATGGTGAAAATTGTATTTACGGTATCGAAAGCAAAATCAACAGTTGATCCAACGCCACCTGCGCCTTGAAACCATCCTCCTCCGCAACCATAACTCCATAAATAATTTTCAGAATACATGGTGGTAAAATAATCCATTTCAAAGGTATTATCTGCTCCAAACATGGGAGCAAAATTTCTCCATCCTGAACTTGCAAAAGCTTCTCCTCCAAAGGCTCCAAAATTATCATCAATCAATGCGCGTTCCTGCACTGCTATATTTCCATTTCTAAAATTATGATCGCTGTTGAGATAATTTTTTAATAATACTTCTTCAGTCTGTGGAAAAGAGGGTAAATTAGAAAGATCAACGCGACCAATTTGTAATTCCACTTTCGAAATTAAAGATATCTGGTCCAATTTTCCATCACCGGGAATATTCCAGTTTTCCGGTCGAGTTGCGATTACATTATTAATGGTAATATCAGTGTAAGCTCCATCAATATCTCCATAAATGGCATCTGCCGGCCAGGCGCCCTGATGATCGGGATGTCCGTCGGGATTAAAATTACCTGAATACAAAACGGGAACGCGACCAAATAAAAAAACACATTGCAATTCAGGATCGGCAATTGCTTCAGCAGTAATTAATGTTCTAACATGATCAGGTGTTTGATCTCTCGCAACATTAATTCTTTTTACTTTCCATCCATCACCGGAAATATCCTGCATCAATCGATAAAGTTCATTTTCCATACTCGATGTAATTGTAGTATCTACTACCAATAAACAACTTCCTCTGTAATGTGTTGCATGCACCTTAATACCTGCAAGTATATAACCGAATGAATTTATTCCACCGGTATTGGAACAATAAATTTTATATTCATACAACGAATCAATTATAACATCGTTATCCGTAAAACTTGTTGCAGCAGCATCTAAAGTTGCAATGGCAGATCCCCAGTTTGATTCTTCTTTAGCTTTTTTGTAGATCAAATATTCAATTGCCGTTGCTTTAACAGGCCATTGTAAGGTAATTGTTGCAGGCGATTCAGTATATGTAGCAGAAACTCTAACAGTATAATCAGCAGATACCTGCGAAAATACTAAACTTGAAATAAAAAAAAGAAGGAGGGAAGAGGCAATTTTTTTCATTTGTTAAAGGTATTGATTTTTTGGGAGGATAAATGTTTCAAAATCGTGTTCGTTTAATTTCTACTGCAAGCACATCAGCTGCTTCCGGATTTCTTCTGAACCACATCTCCGGTTCAATAATTTCCAATTCCATAATTGCAAGTTCGCCATTATTATCGCGAAGAATATCCACTCTCGCATATAAGGGAAGTTCAGGACATGCCAGCACAGCATTTTCAGCAAATGTTATTTCCTCTTTTGACGGATGATACTCATGCAGAGTTCCACCAAAATCATCCTGCACACGAAAATCACCTTGTTTGGTTTTTTTTAATACGGCATGCGTAAATTTTCCACCGATCACCATCATTGCAACTTCACCTTTTTCAATAATTTCATTTTGAAATGGTTGTAATAACATTGCCTCTTCCCCGATCAGTTTTTTAAAAATGGATTCGTGTTCCGAAACATTAAATTTATTTAATCGATAGGTATGTCTTGCCGTACCGGAAACAGCTGGTTTTACAATACAATTCTCGATGTTTAAGGATTGAAAAATTTCTGTAAGCGAGGTATTACTTCCCTTTTCTACAAAATGTGTTTCAACTGTATGTATTCCATTATTATTCAGATCAATAAAATAGTGTTTGTCCATATTCCATTTTACCAGTTCCAGCGAATTGATAAAAGTTGTTTGTTTCGAAGTAGTGTTCAGCCATTGTTGAAATTCGTCAAATCGTACAAAATAATCCCAGGTGGTTCTGAAAAATGCATATTGGGTTGAAGTCCAATCAAAATCGGGATCACTCCAGCTTTTGCGGGTTACCCGAAGACCCTGTTTCACCAATGCTGCCGTTAGTATCTTATCATCCAACAAAATATTTTTAATATAATCTGTTTCCACTAAAGGTTCAAAAAATCTGTCCTCTGTAAGTAAAACAATATCGTATTTAAACATGAATTTATTTTTTGCGAAGAAAAAATGCGGATAATGATGTGAGACCACCAATAATTCCCATTATTAATGACGAGACCACAAATAACCAATTATTGCTTTTCAAAGAAAATAAATTCGCTATTTTATCGCTCATCACCGAATCATTTGCCATATCCTTAAAAATATATAATATCATCCAGGTGATAAATACGATCAGTAATCCTGCGAAAAAACTGCGCCCTGCAGATAGATAGGGATGCAATAAAGCGATTATAAATGTTACCGGAGCAAATATCCACCAAAGCGGTATAAAGGTTTGTGCGATAAAACATGTTACAATACCAATCAAAACAGTAATTAAAAAATTCCTCATCCCTTAAATGTTAATGTGAATTTAGCGTTTTTCTTTGCCTCGGTTTCTTCCTGATAAAAATTTAAAATATTGTATTTTCCTGCCGCCCAGGTATCTACAAAATTATCAAAGTAGATAGAACCCGGATTGCCCGATTGTCCTCCGGGATACACGCCATAAGCCTTTATCGGATCAGATAATTCCACCACCATTCTCCAGCTCGGACCATGTGTTTCACTTGTTGCATTTACAATATTTTTATAACCTCCATTGTGAATATCGGTTCTGCTGAATGCAGGTATCTGGCTGATGTGCATGATGTCAGTTCCCTTGTGTAAATACCATATTAATTGAGAGCCATCTTCCTTATTTAAAGAATCAACCGTGGTTATCAAGACATCAAAACTATTTCTGACAATATCCTTAAGAGTTTCTTTATTCTCAGAAGTATTTATCACATCAAAATATTTATAATCTTCCGGGAACGTATTTATAGCATGTGCAGTATTATAAAAATTGGGTTTGACAAAAGCTATTTTTTCATCATACATTTCGTCCCACATTAAGTCGTAGAGGGTATCCCACCAAATTTGAAAATAGGTGGGAGCTAAGGAATCGGCATGATTGTAATAATTCCATTTAGTTAGTGTATTATATACACTAACATAAGATTCTATATGCCTTTCGCTTATTGCAAGGGGATCTATCACTTCACTTATTAATTTAGGTAACACCTCACTCGCCATCATATTAAAATTATTCTGCTGCAGATTTTGCATATCCTCCACAGTGATATTTTGCATTCTGCTCAACTCATTATTTATGACACGATTTCGATAAAATTCAAAATCAAAACTGGTGTAATAATAAGGATAAGTGGAATCGGTAGGATGTTGATTTGCAGAAGAACAAAAACCCCTTGCGGGATTTTTAATTGTCGGGTTTTCTTCATCGGGAATATAGTAATGGTAATCATCATAATTATTGCTACCGTTCATAATAAATCTTCCCTGACCGGGATATTTCATTGGGAATTTTCCTTGTTGGGTAATGGCAATATCACCATTATGAGCACCGAAAATAAAATTTTGTCCCGGACAATCAAAAAAACTTATTGCTTTCCGATAATCATCATAATTTTTTGCACGGTTTAATAAATAAAATGTTTTTACTTCTTCAGAGGGAAGATGTGCTGTCCATCGCATTGCAAGGTTTGCCCTTTGGGTAATTTCCGGATGTTTTTTATCGTCCATGAATTTTTCATCACCTTCGTAAACTACAGGGCCATAATGTGTGTATAATACGGTATCAATAATAGCTTCTCCACCCTTCACCATTATTGTTTCTATTCTTTTGCTGGTCTTTTTCCATGTCTTGTCGTATTTATATTCGTTTTTTGATCCATCCTTAAATTCGATGGTATACCAATCGCGAACATCCACCTGTGCATTTGTAACACCCCATGCAATACTATCATTAAAACCTATCACAATAGCGGGTGCTCCGGGTAAAGAAACACCATAACAATTTACAGAGGGCGAATGTAATTGCACTTCATACCACAAGGAGGGGAGATTTAATTGTAAATGTGGATCATTACATAATATCGGAAATCCGTTTTTTGTTTTGGAGGAATCAACTACCCAGTTATTGGAACCCACCTGATTTTTTTCATGCTGTTGTTCAAAAATATCGATAACCTTTTCGTAATAATTTTGAGAAAAAATAATATCCGGAGTATCACGTGGAATATAAATAAAATCATACTTCTTCTCTGAAGGAATTATCGGATCAATACCCAAGGGCCGATCAGGATATAATAAATTAAAATCCTCTTCGCCTAATAATTTTAATAAATTTGTTGTCTCCAGATCATCATCAAAACCGGTAAGTGTATTTGCCATGTACTTTAATAATAAAGCAGTTTTTAATAAAGTCCAGGGTTCGGGTTTGTAATTAATTAATTTGAATTCAATGGGATATTCCGAGTATTTTATTCTCAAATTATTATCCTTTTCTGAATACCCCAGAAATTCGTTCACTCCATCAGTATATGCTTGTATACAACTCAATAATAAAGGATCTTTTTTAAGTTCTTCCACGGCGATCTCTGCTGCATACACCATTCCTTTTCTGCGTTGTTCCAAATCGTAGGGAATAAATTTTTCACCAAATATTTCACTTAATCGTCCACCCGCAGCACGAGTTTGAATATCCATTTGCCACAATCTGTTTTGTGCCGTTATATATCCCTGTAAAAAATAGAGTGATCTATCATCCTCTGCATAAATATGCGGAACCAGTCTGTCGTCGAAATATACATTTCCTTTAATTTCTTTATTATGAATGATAATTTCTTTAGAACTAAGGTCCTTTTTTGTTTCCCCGTTGCTCATGAAACCATGAACGGGGTCTAATATCTTTCCAAGAGGAGGGAAGGATCCAAATCCATTATTCAGAAAATAAAGGAGTAAAACGGGAATAATAAGGGTAACAATACTTTTAAAATATCGCATAAAAGGTAATTGGGAATAAAATTAGGAATTTCGTTATTACAAAACGAAAAATTTTATCAACCCGAAAACAGCACTTATGCCTATCCACAACATCATATCCACCTTAAAACGATAAAGAGCCATAAACGAAATTGCTATCCAAAGGAGATTTATAAGGTTGAGATCACTGAAATTTATCTCATTAAAAGCATTATGATTTTTATTAAATATTACTGCTTCCGCAAAATAGATGGTAAGGTTTAACACCACACCTGTTACTGCTGCGGTCACAAAACTCAGTATTACTTTAACAGCATTATTCTGTTGCGTTTTTTCAATAAGCGGTGCACCTGCAAAAATGAAAAGAAAACAGGGAAGGAAGGTGTAATATGTTGTGGTTAATAAACCTATGGTTCCCGCTAAAAGAGAATTTCCAAATTGACCATAAGCTCCCATAAAACCCACAAAAGAGAGCACCATAATGAGTGGACCGGGGGTTGTTTCCCCTAAGGCAAGTCCGTCGATCATTTGAAGACTGTTCAGCCAATGAAAATTCTCTACCGCCTGTTGTGCAACATAGGGCAATACAGCATAAGCGCCTCCAAATGTTACAAAAGCAGCTTGTGTAAAAAATAAACTCAGATTTTTCCAAAATACGAAATCAACTGAAAATCCAAAAAAAAGAAGCATTGGTATACACCATAAAAGAAGAAAAATCCCAACCTGCCGGATAAGTTTTAATATATGAAATTCGGTGCCTGGAATTACAGTTGTTGTGGTTAAATAAAAACCTTTTTCCTCCTCTTCTTTTTCGCCATTATTATTTTTTTGTTCAAATAATTTCGGATTTAACCATCTTATTATAAATGCAAGAATTATGGCACTTAAAATGATAAAGGGAAACGGAATATTAAGAAAAAATATCGCAATAAAACTCATTAAAGCAACAACATAATGCAAAACAGTTTTAAGAGATCGTTTCGCAATTTTTATCATGGCAACCAATACAATAGCCACTACTGCGGGTTTTAAACCATCAAATAATGCATACACCCATGGAATATTTCCAAATTGAACATATACAATACTTAAACCCAGTAAAATAAAAATGGAAGGCAAAATAAACAAAAGCCCTGCAGTTAATCCGCCTTTTACGCCGTGTAATAACCATCCGGTATAGGTTGCAAGTTGTTGTGCCTCCGGACCGGGCAAAAGCATACAATAATTAAGAGCGTGTAAAAATTTCTTTTCGCTGATCCATTTTTTCTTTTCCACCAGATATTCATGCATAATTGCGATCTGACCTGCTGGTCCACCAAAACTAATCCAGCCTAATTTCATCCAGAATTGAAAAGCTTCGCGGTATGAGGGTTTAGAAACTTGCTGCACGGCGTAAAAATAGGAATTTGGTATAATAATGTCCTAGTATTTTAGTAGAATGATTTTGGATATATTACAGCCAATTATTATTTTTGTAAAATAAACATAAAAACCATGAAAAAACTCCTCGTTTCAACCTTATTCTGTTGTAATGTAATTTCTTCCTATACACAAACCTGGGAACAGGTTGGAGGTGAAATTAACGGTCATGTTATTTCACTTCAAACATATAATGATAAACTTATGGTAGGCGGAAGTTATACTTCCGTTGGAGGCAATACCAGTTATTTATTATCTGAATGGAATGGAAGTACTTATTCTGATTATAATACGGTTCTGATCGGAGGATCTGATATTTCCGATATGGCGGTTTACGAGGGTAAGTTACTTTGTGCCGGAGATCTTTATGTAAATGCATTTTACGGTCCCGGATTTGTTATGGAATGGAACGGAAGCAGTTTTGATGGCGATGAATATTATATCAATTCAAATATTTACAATATCAGTGTAAATGGTTCCACCTTTTATATTTCGGGGTATTTTACCGAATTTGAAGGAACACCTTTTAATCATGTTGCATTTTGGAATGGCAGTGAATATGAAGCAATAAGTGAAGGATTTGATGGTGCTCCGGGTAATTTTATCATATTTAACGATGAACTAGTGGTTGGCGGAGGTCCTGATGATCTGGGTGTTTCTAAATTCGACGGATTGTATTGGTCGCAATTAGGAGATAACGCTCCGGCAGGTGCCCTTTTGGCAGAATACAAGGGTGAGTTATATGGAGTAAATGGGCTTACAGAACCGGCGAGATATATTTCCAAATTTAATGGAACTTCGTGGGTTGACCTCAATGGAAGCCTTACCGGTGGAGGAAACGGAGCAAGAGCATTATTGGTAGTTGGAGAGTATTTATATGTGGGTGGCGATTTTACGGCTGCAGGTGGAGTTCCTTGCAAAAATGTTGCGCGCTGGGATGGCGAAAATTGGTCAGCAGTAGGGGATGGTACCTTTGGTAATTTCGTTTCTGATCTCGAATATTATAAAGGAAGTTTATACGCTTCTACCTTTGATGTAAGTGGTGAAAATCATTTATTAAAATACAACGGTTTAATTTCTTCGGTTAATGATGAAGTCTCTAATATTTCCATTGATATTTTCCCGAATCCAGTATCTAGTACCTTAAATGTTACCATAGATAATGGGTTTTCCAATTGTGATATAAGTATCAGAAATATTTATGGGCAGATCATTTATACTGCTAATGCTACCTCCGGAAATAACATCATTAATTTTGAAAATTATGCATCCGGATATTATCAGATATGTGTAAGAAGTGGTGACAATGAAGTTTATGAGTCTTTCATAAAAAAATAATACCAAGCTGTTTATTTTTTATGATCAGGATATTTTGTTAGGATATATTTGAAAGATGCCGCGATCAATTTCTTTAAAATATCAAGATCAACATCCGACAATTTTTTGATGTATAAACATGCCACACTCAATTTGTGTTTGCCAAGTAATTTAAAGAGTTCTTCCGAACCGGGAAAATGATTTGCAATATATAAGGTTGTGCTTTGTTTGCGCGGTGAAAACCCCATGAGACAAGCCTCGCCTTCGTGTCCGCTTTCGTATTTATATTTATAACTTCCAAATCCTACAATATTGGAACCATACATTTTTGGTTCCATTTTAGAAATTTCTTTCATCATAGCAAGTATCACTTTACAATCTGCTTTTTGCGATTCATTTTCAATGGAGGAAATGAATTTGGAAACACTTGCATCATTAATCTTTGTCTTTAATTCATATTTCGCCATATCTTAAAATGTCCAGGTTTAAATATCTTAGTTATCTAAATGCAACCTCGTAATTCCTATGTCCTATGTCGTATGTCCTACTTCCTACTTCCACTCCCTCATCACATATTCAACATATGTTTCAATTCCGGAGTTTTATTCCGAAGATCCAAGCCACCTTCATAAATGGATTTTAAATTCACCAGATAAAATGCCCATCCGGAAGCACAACCCAAACGAATTTTTTCTTTAGATCTATCATCGGTAGGGATATTTTTTTGGGTTAGTTCAACAATAGTATGATCACCTGAAATTGTAAGTCTGATCTCCACTTCACAATCTTCCGCAAAGGAAAAACGCAAGAGATCTTTATTATTTGCCTCAATGATCTTTCCATGTTCGGTAATAGGATATAAATGCCAATCCCAGGCATAAGTGTAACCTGTTTGTGTTTGTGAATTGGGGTCGATCATATTCTGATATTCATCAAAATAAACGGCATTGGATAAAAACCATCTTTCCAATTCGCCTGATTTTGCCCAGGCTGAATACATGGTGGTAATGTCGCATTTAACAGCGATTCTCTGTGTAAATCTTGTCCAGTCAAAGTTTTGCATATAAAACTTTTTAGGATACTAAAATAATAACTTTTTCGAAAATTAAAAAAAATCGATCAGCTTTCTTTTTTCTTCAGTGTCCGATAATCAAGATAATACACAAGTTTGAGTGATAAACCATTAGATTGTGGAGTTTCGAAAGTTTTTTTGCAATTCGCAAAATAATCATCCTCGCTGATGCCATCCGTTTGGAAGATATTATTTTTCCATATTATATTTAAAAAACTACCGGGAGCAAATTCCCATGCATACACAAAATCCACATTAAATATATTGAAATTAATATCGCTGTTTTCGTCATATTCAGTTGGCCCTAAATTGCCATCTTCCAAAAGGGTGTAATATTCCAGATATACCACCTTGCCCCAATAATCTCTGGCACGTGCTATAATATTCATTTTTGGTCCGAAAATATATTTGAATGATAATTGGTGATCTACAGTAGTAACATTTCTTCTGCCGAAAATAATATCATCCGCATAAAAATCTACAAAACCAAAATTGCTGTGATCCTTACTCAAACTAATGGAATGATTAAGCGAAAATTTATCGCTGAGATTCCACGCAATGTATTGTCCCCCACCTATATATGGATCATTTTTAATTGGTGATTCACCGCCACTAATTTCCCAACTTATAGAAAGATCTTTTCTATAATCTGACCCACCCCACATACTGATAAATGCATACGGAGCGTGATAATATTTTGCGCCATCCACACGTGGTTCGTAAAAATCGTACCACCACAAAGGTTTCGAATAAAAATTTAATCCGGCGTTCCAGAAATTTTTAAACTGTCCGTTAAATCCAAGATTAAAGTTCACTTCCTGATATGCCAAAGGTTCTGCCTGAAGATTATATCCAAATCCTCCCCATGCATTATAATTAAAAAATATTCCCTTTACAGGTTCCTGGTTGTTATAATTAAATCCAAAGAAATTATTGATGATATTATTTCCATATTGAATTCCCATATCTGTGTGATCGTAAGTTTTACTTACCATCGAATGGCTTGCATTAAAATTCCATTTTCCGGTGAATTGTGATACTCCAAAAATATAATTATATCCATTGGTATTTTCATTTTCCACTTCACCGCTAACATTGGTTACCGGTGTAAATACCTGACTGAAATTTCCAAATCCCCAGGCGTTCCAATTGTGTTTTTCATTGGTGATGTCGTATAAGAACTGTGAAACATTCGCATCGCGATATAAGCCGTCGCGCATGGTATTGGTATTGGTAAAACTCACTTTGGAATTATTTTTAAGTGATTGTTCAAATACCACCATATTATAATTTGTGAGGGGACTGGTTAAAATTTCTCTTTCCTCACCACTTATTGTGTCTTTTATTACTGCAACTTCCTGCGCAGCTACCGCATTAAAAATTCCTATACCTAAATTTTTATCTGTACGACCTGAAAATTTGGTTGCATTATATAAACTTGTTTCGTAGGGATTGGAAATTACCTCTTCATTATCGTTGAGCAAATAAGGAATATCATAATAAAATTGTGGAGTTCCACCAATGCGGCGGGAATAAAATAATTTATCTCCCAAAAAACTAAATGTCTGATTAAATATTTCTGTTCCCTCGGTAAAAAATGGACGACGTTCATCAAATTGTTGCTCAAAAGGAGAGAGGTTTAATATCACATTATCACTTTGCACTTCCCCAAAATTAGGAATGAGTGTTGCATCTAAAGTGAAACTTTCGTTGATACCATATTTAACATCCAACCCCCCATTTAAAATTTTTGCACTTTCATATTTTACGGGTTCATAACTTATGGGAGTCCATTGATTACCTGTATTTATATAAGGTGAAAATGACAATCGCAGGGGAGGAGTAATTTTTTCCAGACCCAAATAGCTTCCCCACTGATTTATTACACCATAAATTTTAGGATCAACGGGACTCCATAAAATATATTCTCCGGTTTTATTCACACTGCGGTTAAATTGTAATCCCCAATTTTGCACTTCTGTTGTAGGAAAACGAATTGCAGAATATGGAATTTTGATCTCACATATCCATCCATTTTCCGTAATGGAAACTTCACTTTCCCAAACTGCATCCCAACTCAGATCATTATTACTGTTTAATGAAATACGCTGGTCATTTTGAACGCCGGCTGCAGAAACAATGAACCGATACCCATTCAGATCATCATCATAAGTATCCAAACCAACTGTAAAATTATCTGCGTTGGATTGTCCATCGCGTTCGCTTAATTGTGTATTGATATTGGCAGGCACAGAATCATATAACATGGCGCCGATATAAATTGCGGTATTGTCGTAAACAACTTTCACTTCCGTTTTGCGGGTAGGCACTTTGCCATATTCCGGTAACCATGTAATATCGAGGGTTGCAACAGGTAAATTTTTCCAAACCCCATCATCCAGTTTCCCATCTATTTTGGGAGGATTTGTAATTTTTGTTGATTGTAAAGAAGGTCGTTGAATGGTATCCTGTGCAAAAATAGTTTCGCCGGTTACCAGAAAACTGACCAAAAAAAAGAGTGGAGAAAGTGAGTTGCGCATTTATTCCGTTTGAGTATGACACAAAGAAACATTATTCAAATGTTTAAATAAGTTAAGGGGGAAATTTATTCGGTTAATATGGGGTTAATATATGTTAAGGGTGGGGAGTCGTAGGCGCAGTCTCAGTCACAGTCGCGGTCGCAGTAACCAGTCAACAGTGGGCAGTGGGCAGTGGCAGTAACCAGTCAACAGTGGGCAGTGGGCAGTTTGAACCATTGAAAGATATTGCTTCGAATTGAATAAGGGAATAATAAATAACAATCAAGAAATAAAAAATTTAAATCGGAACCTAACCCTGAAACTTTTGCTAACGATGGAAACCAGTAACCAGTCAACAGTGGGCAGTGGGCAGTTTGAAGCATTGAAAGATATTGCTTCGAATTGGACGGGGAATAAAAAATAACGATCAAGAAATAAAAAATTTAAATCGGTACCTAACCCTGAAACTTTTGCTAACGATGGAAACCAGTAACCAGTCAACAGTGGACAGTGGGCAGTTTGAACCATTGAAAGATATTGCTTCGAATTGGACGGGGAATAAAAAATAACGATCAAGAAATAAAAAATTTATATCGGAACCTAACCCTGAAACTTTTGCTAACGATGGAAACCAGTAACCAGTCAACAGTGGGCAGTGGGCAGTGGGCAGTTTGAAGCATTGTAAGATATTCCTTCGAATTGAAAAGAGGAATAATAAATAACGATCAAGAAAGTAAAAATTTAAATCGGAACCTAACCCTGCAACTTTTGCTAACCATGTAAACTTTTGCAAACCCAGAACACGGAACCCAGAACTCAGAACTCAGAACCCAGAACTCAGAACTCAGAACTGAAACATGTAGTGATCGACGCAGGAGATCTACTACATGTCAGAACTCAGAACAACAGTTTATCTTTGCAACAATGTATAAAATGTTACTCAAACCGTTTTTTTTTCTCTTTTCACCTGAAACTGCACATGGTATGGCTTTGGGATTGTTTAGGATGGCACTGTGGATACCGGGATATGGATATTTTCATGATAGATATTATTTGAAAGGTGGGGAAGGAATGGAGAAAAAGGTGTTTGGTATTTCGTTTAAAAATCCTATAGGTCTGGCCGCGGGATTTGATAAAAATGGAGCATATATTCCATTGATGGCGCGACTTGGTTTTGGGCATATTGAAATTGGAACAGTTACGCCCTTGGCGCAACCGGGAAATGATAAACCGAGGTTGTTCAGATTAAAAAAGGATGAGGCGCTTATTAATCGCATGGGTTTTAATAACGATGGGGTAGAGATGATGGTGAAAAATCTGAAAAAAACTTCTACCGTAAATGCAAGAAATAAATACAAGGTAATTATAGGTGGAAATATCGGTAAAAATAAAACCACTCCAAATGAAAATGCATGGCAGGATTATGTGATATGTTTTGAAAAATTATTTGATCATGTGGATTATTTTGTGGTAAATGTTTCTTCTCCCAATACACCGGGATTGCGTGAATTGCAGGAGAAAGAACCGTTAAAGAATATTATAAATAAGTTGCAGGAAATAAATAATCGGAAGGGTTCACCAAAACCCATATTATTAAAAATTGCTCCGGATCTTACCACCGAACAATTAAAGGATATTGTGGAGATAGTTCGTGAAACAAAATTGTCGGGTGTAATTGCTACCAATACAACTATTGATAGAACTGAACTGCAAACACCGGCATCTGAAATAGAAAAAATCGGTGCTGGGGGATTGAGTGGTAAACCTCTGACAAAACGCTCCAACGAAGTGTTGTGGTTTTTGAGAAGGGAATTGGGAAATGATATTCCGCTGATTGGTGTTGGAGGAATTACGGATCACAACGATGTAACCGAAAAAATAAACCGGGGAGCAAATCTTGTGCAGATATATACTGGCTTGGTGTATGAGGGGCAGGGGATCGTAAGGGACGTTATTCGTAAAATGACCTTTTAAGAAATTTTCAATTTGTTAATTGTCAATTTGGTAAATTATTTGCTTCGATTTAATTGAATGATTTTTTCTACTAATATAAATCAAATGATATGTAAAGGAGTGAAATAAATTTTTACTACTACTGCCCAATTACCAAATTAAATCAAATGATATGTAAAGGAGTGAAATAAATTTTTACTAATAGTGCCCAATTACCAAATTGACAATTAACAAATTAACAAATGTTTAAGCAGCTTTCGGTGCATCAACAAATTTTTTGTGTTTGCCACTGAGTTTTCCAAAGAAAATGATGACAGGAAAAATTACCTTTTTTACAAATGAGGGAATTACTAAAACATCGAATTCGCTTTTGTATTTGGTAATTAAATATGCGGCATCAAAACCTCCGGGCTGGCCGTTACCTTCGTCCATTAAACGGTAAATATTTTCAAGGTAGTAAATGATGTTATTGGCAGGACTTATCCAGCCGGTGCATTTTAAAACAGTATCACCTGCGTTCCAGAAGCGGTGATAGATTCCGGCTTTAAATTCAATGGTAGTGCCAACCTCACCAAATTGTTCCTCCCCACCAAGTACCTGAAATCCAATTCTGCCTTCTTTAACGGTGAGAGATTCATCCTGTTTAAAATGTACGTGCATAACAGGTCCGCAGCCTGGTGCAACTTCATTTTCCACTAATAATTTCTCTTTGCCATTTTCATGGATAATGTTTAAAAAGGTGAGTTTTTCACCGTGTTTGTTTTGGATGCTGTGTGGAAGTTTGTATTGTTTCATAGTTGTTGTAATTTTGGACAATGTCCAAAGATAAGGAAATAATTAGGACAATGTCCAAAAAAAGTGAGAAAAAAAATCTGATACTGCATCATGCCCTCAAACTTTTTAATGAAAATGGTATTGAATATGTAGGAATGCGCGAAATAGCAGCTGATCTTGGTTTTCGGGTAGGAAATATCACATACTATTTTCCAACCAAAAATGATATCATTGAAGGATTAACCGCCGAATTGGTTGAATTGAACTCCAGAGTCATCGTACCTGTAACTGGCCTTACAATTACCGGATTTATGGATATGTATTCCAGGGTGTTTGAAAATCAATATGAATACCGGTGTTTATTTATAAATTTTATTCACCATCTGGAACAGAACAAAAAGTTTGAACAGGAGTATTTGTCGAGGCAGGAGAAAAGGTATGAGACCCTTCGTAATAATATGATGGAATTATCCGCAAATAACTATTTAAAATCGAAGGTAGATGCCGAAAAAATGGAACACATGGTATCAGGAATTGGATTTATTTCCAGATTTTGGTTGTCGGAGGCGCGGGTAAAGTTCAAAAAGGCTCCCAAAAAGGTTCTTTTCCAGCATTATTTGGCTTTATTGGCAAATTTTATAATGCCTTATTGCAACGATAAAGGCAAAAAAGAAATAAAGGAATTTATAACCAAGCTTTAAACAGGCTCAATCACAACTTATTCGAACTTTCCAGCCCTCAAAATTGTAACTTTGTGCACAGTTATGTCGAAAAACGGAAAGATATTAGTTGCCATGAGCGGTGGAATTGACAGCACCGTTACTGCCATACTCTTACATGAACAAGGGTATGAAGTGGTAGGTATCACCATGAAAACATGGGATTATGCAACAAGCGGGGGAAGTAAAAAGGAGACGGGTTGCTGCAGTTTGGATTCGATTAATGATGCAAGACAAATAGCAGTCGAAAAGCAATTCCATCATTTTATAGTAGATATACGCGAGGAATTCGGTGATTATGTTATTGATAATTTCGTGGATGAATATCTTGCGGGAAGAACTCCAAATCCTTGTGTGCTTTGCAATACACATATAAAATGGGAGGCATTATTAAAACGCGCCGATCAAATGGATTGCGAATTTATTGCCACCGGTCATTACGCACAGGTAAATAAAAATCCTGAAAATGGGCGTCATTTTATTTCTAAAGGTCTTGATGAAAATAAAGATCAGAGTTATGTTTTATGGGGATTAAATGAAGCTTGTATGGCTCGCACAAAATTTCCTGTGGGAAATATACGCAAATCGGAAATTCGAAACATGGCAAGGGAAATGGGTTATGTAGACCTTGCAAATAAAGCAGAGAGTTATGAAATTTGTTTTGTTCCGGATAATGACTATCGCGGATTTTTGAAAAGAAGAGTGGACGGTCTGGAAGAAAAAGTGGACGGCGGATTATTTGTGGATGCGGAAGGAAAGGTTTTAGGAAAACATAAGGGTTATCCTTTTTATACCATTGGTCAGAGAAAAGGTTTGGGAATTGCCTTAGGTGAACCCTATTTTGTCACTGAAATTGATCCAATAACAAATGTGGTGGTATTGGGAAAAGAAGATGCTTTATTCAGAAATGGAATGTTCGTTCATCATCTTAATTTGCAGAAATACGATACTTTGCCTTTGGGGTATGATGCAATAACCAAGATCCGTTATAAAAATGCGGGAACAGAAAGTGTTTTATTTCTGGAGGATAAAGATCTTATGCGAATTGAATTTGAACATAATGTGAGTGCAATTACGCCCGGACAAAGTGCAGTATTTTATGAAGGAAATGATGTAATTGGAGGAGGTCATATTTTGAGTTCATTCAGATCGGAAAATTAAATTTAAAAGAATTATTAAATGCACACCGAAACAACAAATAAAATAAAATGGCGTCTTCGTTCCTTGTTGTCGGGTTTATTTATTTGTTACTCTTTTGTATTTGTTTTTAATTCCTGCGAGCCGGATACTTCTATGGAGGAATTAAAAACGGCTGAAAATTATTTCCCTCTTGTTATTGGAAAATATATTGTTTACTCCGTTGATTCTATAAGATATCATGAAGTTGCTCCAACAGACACTTCCTATTATGAAGTAAAAGAAATTTTGGTGGATACTTTTTATGATAACGAATCCCGACTCAACTATAAAATTGAACGATATTCACGAACTTCCGATACGGCAGACTGGAATTTAGTAAACGTCTGGAGTGTATTATACACCGATAATCAATTGCAAAAAATTGAAAATAATCTGCGTTTTATTAAATTGGTCGCTCCATTAAGAAATGATATCAGTTGGGAAGGAAATATTTATTTAGGAGGCTTGGACGACATACCGGTGGATGAGGATTGCAACAATCTTTCCTATTTGGAAGACTGGAATTACAGCTATAAAAATGTAGATCAACCCTATACCGTAAATGGAAATGAATTTCTAAAAACCATCACAGTAATTCAAGAAGGCGATTCCAATTTGATCTGGTTCGATTATGCAGAGGAAGTATATGCTGAATTCGTAGGATTGGTGCAAAAAGATTTTTATCATTATTACACACAGGATCTTTCCTGTCCCGAATGCCCCTGGGTGGAAAGGGTGCAATGCGGTTATAGTGTGAAAATGAAGGTTTTGGAGTGGGGAGGGTGAAAAAAATTGACAATTGACAATTGACAATTGACAATTGACAATTGAAACAGCCGGCTTACCCTAATATTCAGGCTTTCGATTTCTAGGTCGAAAAAAATTGACAATTGATAATTGACAATTGAAACAGCCAAAAATTAATTGAGAATTGATAATGAACAGCCACGTTTACGATAAATTGAAGATTTTATTTCCTATTTCCTACTTCCTACTTCCTATTTCCTACTTCCTATTTCCTATGTCCTAATTATGGAATTATCACACCACCTGCATCTATAAAACCATGCTCCCATTTATCTTCTTTGTATCAATTGTAATTCAGATCGCGTTGAATAAACTGGTCGATGAAAAGAGAATAATTAATGGAAGAGTTTTTGTTTTGATAGGCGTTTTACTTTTGTATTTGTTTGTGCTTCCGGCTATTTTAACCAGAACATTGCCTGAACCTGAGCCTGAGGGTGTGAGATGTGGGATGCCGGTTGTTGCGTTATTGGTCGGTCTTTGGATCATAGGACCTTTGATCGCAATTATAACCCATGTGATCTATTATTTTGTGAACGGAAAACAAAAGATATATCCTGACGATTAAAGGTATTTTAAGCTCTTTTAATTCGTTTTTAGCCAACCGGTAATACTTAATCTTTGTTCATGGGTTGGAAGAACTTCGTGTTCAATTTCGCTGCTTTTAAAAAACACACACTTACCACTAATGGGAGAAATCATTTGTTGTTTTTCATTTTGATGTAAACATAATTCACCGCCATCTTGTATTTCCCAATCCGAATTTAGATACATGATCATAGAAAAGGCCCTGTTTTTATTGTTTTGAAATTGGTCGAGATGTTTTTTATAAAAACTATTTTTTTCATACAATGCATAATGAAATTCATATCCTGTAATGCCTGTGTAACAACTGCTGTTTAAAAATTCTATGAATTTATCCATCAGATCAAAAAAACTATTTTCAGAGACATTATCATGTTTCCGGTCGAGCCAGTAGATCAGATCACTTCGAACAGCGGTATTATGTGTAACCAATGTATTATTACCCATGCCGGCAGCAACAAAATCGTTTTCCGTAAAATGTAACAATAAGTTCTCTTTTAAAAGACGGGCAAGTGGCAGGCTTAAAAAATCATCTGCAATGCCAACATTAGTGTCAATATAACTTTGAACAAGCGTATCGAAAGAATTCTGCAAGGTATTGGTTTTAGTCTATAATGGCATAAAACCAATACGGGACACAAAGTTAGCGCTATATTGAATCAATTTTGCATTGAAGTTGCAGAAACGTATAACTAGTTGGAATTATATATTTCGACTCCTGATAATTAATTTTACTCTGTTTCAAGGTATACATGAAAAAAAGTTGTCTCCAATGATAAAATTCCTCCATAAATATGTAGCCTATATTCTGTTTATTTCTGCTTGCGTAATTGGATTATTCAACTTCAAATCCTACGGTATTTCATGGGATGAGGAGGCGCAGCAGTTGATAGGCGAAAAGAATTATAGTTATATTTTTTATGGCGACAGATCATTTCATAAATTTCAGGACAGAGATTATGGAGTTGCTTTTGAATTGCCGATCATATTTATTGAAAAAGCCCTGGGTTTAACCGATTATCGCGATATTTACTTATGCAGGCATGTTTGTATTCATTTATTTTATATAGTTGGTGCCTTATTTTGTTTTCTCCTGATCGATCTGTTGTATGCTAATAAATTGTTGGCCACCATTGGATTTTTGATGCTGATGGTAAATCCTATTTTATATGCACATTCCTTTTTTAATTCGAAAGATATTCCATTTTTATCCATGTTTTTTATTTGTTTTTATATATGCGTTAAGGCATTCAGAAAACAAAAGATTTTGAATTTCCTATTTCTGGGAATTGCGACTGCTCTGCTGATAAATATGAGGTTAATGGGTATACTGTTTTTTTCGGTTGTCCTTTTCTTTTTGGTATTGGACTATTTTTTACCGGTTGCAAATAAGATCAGTGGAAAATCCAGATTAGTTATAATATTAACTTTTATAGCTACTACAGCTTTATTTTTATATGGAACCTGGCCATTTTTATGGGAAAGACCATTTTTCAATTTTGTACTTGCGTTTCAGAATATGTCGAATTTCAGATGGGATGGACTGGTTCTATTTAAGGGTGAATATATGAGAACAACGGCTTTGAGTCCGTGGTATATTCCAACCTGGTTTTGTATTACAAATCCCGTGTTATATCTGGTTTTGGGTTTTGGTGGAGCAGTTCTGGTCATTTTTAATTTTATTCGACGTCCTTTGAATTTTTTAATAAATATTGATCTGCGGAATAACCTGATCTATGGAATTTGTTTTTCTGCTCCGGTTTTTGTTGTTGTTTTTCTCCATTCGGTATTGTATGATTCCTGGAGACAATTATTTTTTATTTATCCCGGTTTTGTAATGCTTGCCATATACTTTATACATAAAATTTCTAACACTAAATTCAGTAATAAATTTTTCAGAGTGCTGTTTATATATTGTTCTTATATTGCTTATGTAATGGTTGTAATAAATCCACACCAACAAGTGTATTTTAATATCTTTGTGAATAAAAAATCACCCGAAAAACTGCGATCCCAATTTGAACTTGATTATTGGGGTGCTTCGTATAAACAATCGCTGTTTTACATACTTAAGAATGACCCTTCTCCTGAGATAAAAATTTCAGTGGAAAATTATGCCGGGTGGCAGAATTATAAGATCTTGCCGGAGCATGACAGAAATCGCATTAAATTTGTTAATATAGAGGAAGCAGATTATTTTGTGACGAATTATCGCGATCATCCCTATATTTATGAGGAATTGCAGGACAAAAGCTGGTTTAAAGTAAGGGTTTATAATAATACGATCAATGAAGTATTTAAATTGAAATGAAAACGCAGATAAAAACATGTTTTATTGTACCCTGCTATAATGAGGAAATTCGTTTGCCTGTTGACGATTTTGAAACATTTTTAAATGTTCATCCCGACACTTTGATTTGTTTTGTAGATGATGGGTCTACAGATAATACAAAAAATGTCTTATTGCAAATATGCGAGCATTACCCTGACAATAGCATTTATCTTGAAATAAAAAAAAATGTCGGCAAAGCGGAAGCTGTTCGACAAGGGGTATTATTATGTAATAGTAAATATGAGCATGAATTTGTAGCATATCTGGATGCTGACCTTTCTACAACACCAGAGGAATGTTTGGAAATGCGAAATTTATTTCTGCAAAAAATTCAGTTTTGTTTTGCTTCAAGAATTTTGCGCATTGGCTCTGTAATAAAGAGAAAACGATATCGTTTCTTGATAGGAAGAGTAATTGCAACTTTTATTTCTACCATTTTGCATTTAAAGGTATATGATACTCAATGCGGTTGTAAAATGTTTACAAAGAAATTATCAGAAGAGGTTTTTCGGGAAAAATTTTATTCCAGATGGCTTTTTGATGTAGAGATCTTTTTCAGGATAATTGAATTGTTCGGCAGAGAACATGTGCAGGATATAATGCTGGAAGTGCCACTCCGTCATTGGGAGGATAAAGGCAATTCCAAAATATCACCCTGGTATTTTTTTGTACTTTGGAAGGATTTGTTTTATATCCGCCAGTATTATAAAAAACGGCAAAACTCCGGTCAATTTAAAAAGTGAGCAATTTTTCATTGCGTTTAATTTTCTCTTACCTGTATCGTGAATGGTAATTTTCACGAATGCAAATTCTATTTCAAAGGATAATATTGCCAATTCACAGACAAACTGATTGAATATACCTAATTCTTTCATTTCTGATGTTTTGATAGAATAGTTTTACATCCAGAAACATTAAATCACCTTAATATGTATAGTATTCAAACAAACGACCTTAGTTATCATTATTCACCAAACGAACAGATCTTAAACAATATTTGTCTGCAAATACCTACCGGTTCCATTTATGGTTTTTTGGGACCTAACGGAGCAGGCAAAACCACCACGCTTCGTTTATTGTTGGGTTTACTGTCAAATCAACATGGAGATATTGAAATATTTAATAAACCATTCTCCACCAATCGAATTGAAATATTAAAGAATATTGGAACACTCATCGAAAGTCCTTCCATTTATGCTCACCTTACAGCTTCTGAAAATTTGCGAGTATGGCAAAAATTATATCAATGCCCTTTAATTAGAATACAGAAAGTACTCGAACTGGTTGGGCTTTCAGATGTTGGCAATAAAAGGGCAGGTAAATTTTCCTTGGGAATGAAACAACGTTTGGCAATTGCGGTTGCTTTGCTGCATGAACCAAAATTATTGATACTGGATGAACCCACTAATGGTTTAGATCCGAATGGAATTTTGGAAATGAGACTATTACTCCAAAAATTAAATTCTGAACTTGGTATTACAATTTTGATTTCAAGTCATATTTTATCGGAGATTGAAAAATTGGTTACACATATCGGAATTATTCACAAAGGTGAACTCCTAATGCAGGGAACATTGCAAGAGTTAATGAACAAACAACAATTATCGAATTTTATTGTGCTGGATACCAGTTCCAATGAAAAAGCATTTTCTATCCTTTCACTAAATATTGCAGACTTGCAAATTAACAATAACAAGATCATCTTACCATTTCTAGAAAAAAGCAAGATAGCTGAAATAAATCAATTATTGGTAAAACAAAAAATTGATGTTTACGAAATTTCTCCTGAAAAAAATGATCTCGAAAATATATTTATGCAATTAATAAACAAAAATTAAAATGAAAAATTTTATATTTAATAGCCTGAGTAGTGAATTACTCAAAATAAAAAATACGGCAGCTTTGTGGCTGGTGGTTGGTGGTTCTCTTTTTATACCCCTGATTATGATCATCATTCAAATAAGTTATCCGGAAAAAACAGCTGCAAAAAACCTCTCGGAAACCTTTTGGATGTCATTTTACAACGAATCATGGCAATCTATGGCCATGTTCTTGTTGCCCATGGGAATAATTTTGGTAACCAGTATGTTAACCCAGCTGGAATTTAAGAACAATACCTGGAAACAGTTATTTAGTAGTCCGCAACCACTCTATTTTATTTTTGTCGCAAAAATGAAAGTGATATTCCTGCTAATGCTACTGTTTTTATTACTTTTTAATATTGGCATCTATGTTTCGGTATTGATACCGGCTTTAATATTTGGAAAAATTCCTTTTCCAACCGACTCAATTCCTGTTTTAACCTTTTTAAAATCAAGTGCTTTATATTTTATAGATTGTTTACCGATAATAGCCTTGCAGTATCTGATAAGCCTTCGGTTTAAAAATTTTCTTGTTCCCGTAGGGGTTGGGTTTGCGCTCATAATAGCTTCTATGTTTGCACTTTCCTGGAAGTTTGGTTACACTTTCCCCTATATCTACAGTTCCTTAAACTATTTTCAATCTTCAGGTACTGAAAGAACTGCTTCTGAAATAAGTTTTCATTGGTTTGCAATCGGTTATTTTGTCCTGATTACCTTTGTAAATTATTTAATATTTAGTAATAGAACCGAAAAGGGATAAAATTTTAGCTTATCAATTTATAATTCATCAAAACCTGTTAATAATTTAATAATGAGAAAAATAGCAGTTATTCTTTTGCACTTCGGTTATTGGGCGATGTATATATTTCTCTTATTTATTTTCTTCGTTCTCAATGCGGCATCACAGGAGAATTTTAGTGCAGATAAAATTCAATTTTTTATCGATTGGACCGAGTTGGTCTCTGCATTTGCCATTGTTCCCGGAATATTTGGATTTTATGCAGGATATTACCTCTTATTTAGAAAATATTTGGTTAAAAGAAAAATAGGTTTACTTTTTCTTAGCGGATTTCTGGTTTCAATTATTGGAGGCATAGCTGGCGCAATGCTGTTAAATGTATTAAAGGGTTCAGATATTATGTTTGCAGATGGATGGAATTCTGCGATCCCGGAATTAATTACAATGTGTTTTATAGCTGCGATTAATTGTATAGTAGGGTTGATATTGCAGGGATTCATTACGGCTTATTCCGATATTAAATGGAAAGAGGATCTGAATAAAAAAAATTATGAAATGGAACTGGCCATGATTAAGTCACAGATAAATCCTCATTTTTTATTTAATACCCTTAACAATATTGATGCATTGATACTTAAAGACCAGGAAACTGCATCATTGTACCTGAATAAGCTTTCAGATATTTTGCGTTTCATGTTATATGAAACAAAAAGCGAAAGAATTCCATTAGCTGAAGAGCTGCTTTTTATAGAAAAATATATTGAACTTCAAAAAATAAGAACTGCAAATCCAAATGCAATAAAATTGATCGTGGAAGGGGAGGTGGGCGACAATACCATACCTCCACTGCTGTTTATACCAATTATTGAAAATGCTTTTACGCACACTTTATTAAGCAGAGATGGTAATAGTATATATATTTATTTTATGATCGATGGAAACAATATTCAGTTCGTTTGTAAAAATTATTTTGATAAAACCCTTCCAAAGTCAAAAGAAGTTGGTGGGTTAGGAATGGAGTTAATTAGCAAACGGCTTAAATTGTTGTATCCTGAAAAACATTTGCTAGAAATCAAAAATGAAAGCGATATTTACATGGTAAAATTAAGTATTTACGAAAATGAAAATTCAGTGCATCATAATTGAGGATGAGCCATTGGCAATGGAGAAGTTAAAGGGATTTGTAATGAAACATCCCGATTTGATATTAAAATCTACTTTTAATAATGGAGCAGATGCTTTGGTTTTTCTGCAAACAAATAATGTGGATCTTTTGTTTTTGGATATTAATTTGGGGGAAATGTCCGGTATTAGGATATTGGAGACTGCAAATATTTCCGCCAATGTAATTTTAACAACTGCATATTCGGAATTTGCCTTAAAGGGATATGAACTTAATGTGACCGATTACCTCTTAAAACCTTTCACCTTTGAACGATTTATGCAGGCAGTAAATAAGGTTGTTAATCCGCTTCCAAAACGCGAACTTGTTGATCAGGCTTTTATCTTTATTAAAACGGAATACCGACTTGAAAAAGTGATGTATAACGATATACTTTATATAGAAGGAATGGGTGATTATCGAAGAATTTTTACGGTCAACAAAAATATTATGACACTTCAAACCTTTAAGGAGTTGGAAGAGGAGCTTCCCAAAACTATTATTTGCAGAGTGCATAAATCGTATATGGTGGGATTACAAAAAATTGATTCTGTTCAAAAGGATGAAATTCACATAGGGAACAAAATTATCCCCGTCTCCGAAACCTATAAGAAGGAATTTTATGATTTGATCAGGTAACACAACATAACATAAAGGGTTTAAAAGTGTTGTATCAGGGGCTATCTGACAATTCTGAGACAAATTGAGTCAATTAATTTGTATCTTTGATTTGGTTCACCGTTTAGCCAATTAGTTTATGATTAAAAAAATTTGCCTCCTCTCAATACTTGTATGTAGTTTTTCCCTTATAAATGCTCAAGGGCTGAATATTAGATCTACACGTGAATTGAATACTTATTATATTGATGGGATTAAACACATATTTCCGGCATCAAAACCCCAAGTGAAATACTGGATTTATTTCAGTGATAAGGATAATTCCTCTTATACAAAATCAGAACCGGGCAAATTCCTTACTCAAAAAGCAATAGACAGAAGAACGAAATTTAATATTTCGATAAATGAAACTGACTTTCCTGTAAGTGAACAGTATGTTAAAGAATTAAATAATCTCGGAATTTCCATTGAAGTAAAATCAAGATGGTTAAATGCAGTCAGTGCCTATTTAAGTGAGGAACAAATAGCAACTATATCTCAACTAACATTTATATCACAGATCAGTAAGGTTAATAAATATAGTAATGTCGACATCAATACAATTCCATTAAATAATACTGCATTTTATAAAAGTGCCGCTACAACAGATATTTCGGGTATTTATGGGAGATCAAAAAATCAAATCGACCAAATAAACCTGGATACTATTCTCCAACTTGGATTTACGGGAGGAGATATGGTAATGGCAGTAATAGATGCTGGATTTTTCGGAATGGATACCGCAACTTTATTTCAAAGCATGTGGGATAAAGGTCAGATTTTAGGTTTTCATAATTTCCCCGACGACAATGATCAGGTATTTAATATTTATTCCGGTTATCACGGAAGTTGGGTATCAAGTGTAATTGCCGGAGATATTGATAGTGTTTTTTCCGGATCTGCACCTGATGTGAAATTATATTTATTCAGAACGGAAATTGCCGATAGCGAATATGTGGTGGAAGAAGATCATTGGTTAGAAGCAGCCGAATTAGCAGATTATATCGGGGTTGATCTGATCAATTCTTCACTTGGATATACCACATTTGACGATAGTCTTACAAATCATACATATGCTGATCTGGATGGAAATACTTCAGTGGTTACAATGGCAGCAGATATGGCTGCATCAAAAGGTATTTTAGTTTGCAACAGCGCTGGAAATGAAGGCGCTAGTACGTGGCATTATGTGTCTATGCCTGCAGATGGCGATAGTGTTTTTTCCATAGGAGCTGTGGATACGTTGGGAATTCACGCTGGGTTCAGTGGTTATGGCCCGACCAGTGATGGAAGATTGAAACCAAATGTTGTGGCACTTGGAGTACTTTCTGCAGTTATGGATCCCGGTGGGAATATTTATAATCTAGGTGGCACTTCTTTTGCATCGCCACTTATTGCCGGTGCTTGTGCAAGTTTATGGGGTGCATTTCCTTACAGAACAAATATGGAAATAATGGATGCCGTGCAACAGAGTGCGCATCTTCATTTAACACCGAATGATTCCATGGGTTACGGAATTCCGAATTTTGGTCTGGCTTTTGAAATTTTGAAGGCAATGGAACCGGAGGATACTGTAATTATTGAAGATACAACACTTGTTACTATTGAGGTGGTGCCAAATCCAGCAAGTAGTTTCTTTTCTGTATTTATAGAAAGTCACTTAAATGAAAATGCACAAATTCAGATTATTAATTTGCAGGGAGAAATGATGTATTCGAAAAATATTTTCCTTGAAAAAGATTTTAATGATTCATTTACCATCCCGATAACCGAACAATATGCATCAGGAATTTACATACTTTCTATTTTAACTAAAAGTGCTAAACAAAGTTTGCGGATTTTTGTTAACTAAATTATAATATCGATAAATTATATTTGATCAATGAAACGATTATTGTTACCGGTTTTTTTCTGTGCGATGGTTATAAGCAATGTATTTTCGCAAGTACATGCTGTTAAAGATTTTGTTGATACTCCAGTTTCGTTTTCAGATACTAAATATTGGGTTTATTTTACGGATAAAAATAATTCGAAGTTTACCTTAGAAAAACCCAATGAATATCTATCCCAAAAGTCAATTGAAAGACGTGCGAAAATGGATATACCGCTTCGGGTCATAGACCTTCCTGTCAGTGCTTCTTATATTTCCTTACTCCAGAAAGCAGGAGTAGAAATTATAGTTGAAAGCAGATGGCTGAATGCTGTAAGTATAAGAATTAAATCTGATTACCAACTTGGTTTAATTTCGATGTTACCCTTTGTAAAGAAAATAGAATATGTAAAAAAATACCAAAGTGTGGATGAAACATTGCCATTGGATAATAACTCATTTTACCGATATTCTGAACTTGCAACAAATGATTATGGTGGAGCATATAATCAAAATCATATGATAGATATTGATTTTCTGCATTCTTTAGGATACTCCGGACAAGGAATTACCATTGCAGTTTTAGATGGTGGATTTTATGGTGTGGATATTGGAGAAGGATTTAAAAGTTTTTGGGATAAGGATCAAATTATTGAAACAAGAAATTTTGCCGACGATAATGACAGTGTTTTTCACAGCACAACACATGGAAGCAATGTATTGAGTATTATGGGTGGAGATATGCCCGGTGAATATATCGGCAGTGCACCTGATGCAAAATTTTATTTGTTCAGAACAGAAGTAACATCCAGTGAAACAGTTGTGGAGGAAGATTATTGGGTGGAAGGAGCAGAGTATGCAGATTTTGTTGGAGCTGATATTATTAATTCATCTTTGGGTTATACCACCTTTGACGATTCACTTCAGGATCATACTTATGAAGATCTGGATGGCAATACAGCAGTTGCAACAATTGCTGCTGACATTGCGGCTAGTGTTGGAATATTAGTTTGTAATAGCGCTGGAAATGAAGCAACCAGTAGTTGGCATTTTATTGGTGTTCCAGCTGATGGCGATAGTGTTTTTACGATAGGTGCAGTTGATGCTAATGAAAATTATGCAACTTTTAGTTCAGTGGGACCAACAGCTGATGGAAGAATAAAACCCAATGTATCGGGCCAAGGAGCCGGAACTGCATATATAGATCAGACTGGAAAGGTTTTGAATGGCAGTGGAACATCTTATTCCTCCCCATTAATTGCAGGAGCTTGTGCAAGTTTATGGAGCGCATTTCCCGAATTAACCAATATGGAAATTATAGACATTGTGCAACAAAGTTCATCACAATATACAGACCCCGATTATTTATTGGGATATGGTATTCCGAGTTTTGCAAAAGCATATATCCAATTAAAGGAATTAAATATCAGTGAAACAAATTTGCTGACTATAATTCCAAATCCTGCAGAATCTTCGGCTACTATAATAATTAATGGTTTAGAAACATCAGATGGAGTTATAAATGTATATGATATTGCAGGGCATATCATTTACACCACAGAGATAAAACTATCTACGGGCGAACTTTCTGCAACTACCCTCATTAATCTCGATCATTTAGCTTCAGGACTCTATTTTGTTCAATTAATTGGGGATGTTTATAGCGAAACAAAAACCTTAATGGTTAAATAATTTTTTTACATTCTCCTACAGATCTTTCGGGTTTTTCTGATCTTTTTACTTACATTTCGAATTTAACCTCATAAATTTTTGTGTATGAACGCAAATGAACAATGTATTAATTCATTCTATACTGCATTTCAAAATAAGGATTTTAAAACCATGCAACAATGTTATGCAGATAATGCTGTTTTTACCGACGAGGTATTTATTGATCTTGATGCCAAAAAAGTGAGAGCAATGTGGGAAATGCTTATAAAAGGAGGGAAGGACCTGCAATTAGAATTCAGCGATGTTAAAGCCGATGAAAAAGAGGGTTCCGCTAATTGGGTTGCAACCTATACCTTTTCTAAAACAGGTAAAAAAGTTATCAATAAGATTCACGCTAAATTTATTTTTGAAAATGGAAAAATAATAAATCATCGAGATACTTTTAGTTTCCCTTTATGGTCGAAACAAGCCTTAGGCTTTACCGGTTTATTATTGGGAAGAACAAAATATCTAAGAAATAAAGTGCAACAATTGGCAAATAAAAACCTAATTAAATTTATGGGATAGAATATTTTTTATTTATAATTACTTAACAGTTTAAACCCTTAAAAATGGCAAGTACCTATCATCAGGTCTATTTACAGACCGTATTTGCGGTAAAGTACCGCGAAGCAGTAATTCATAACACCTGGAAATCTTCACTTTGTGGCGTTATTGGAAATTTAATTAATGAAACAGGTTGTAAAACCTTGATTGTAAATGGTGTGGAAGATCACATTCATTGCTTTTTAGGATTAAAACCACCCGTTTCGATTTCCGAACTAATGAAAACAGTAAAAGGAAAATCCTCGAAGTACATCAACGACAAAAATCTGACCGCAAAACGTTTTGAATGGCAGGAAGGCTATGGCGTTTTTTCTTATAGCCTTTCACACATTGATCGGGTTTTTAAATACATAAAAAACCAGGAAGAACATCATAAAAAACAAACATTCAAAACCGAATATAAAAGAATGCTGGATAGATATCAGGTTCCATATGATGAGCGTTGTTTGTTTGAGGATTTGATTTAATTTGAGTGATCGAAGTCCCTATTTACAAGATGTATCGATCCTTCGGATCTAGATGGCGAGGGTCACGGCCTCCGTATGTTTCGGAGGGACTGAAGTCCCTCCTTACAAGATGTTTCGATCCTTCGGATCTAGATGGTGAAGGGATTTAAGTTTTTCGAGTATAGTTTAGTGGATAGTACTAATCACAGTCCCGAAGGGACGACCTATCTTGTAACCACGGACTTTAGTCCGTGAGTATAAAGTATGATCGATCCTTCCTATCTAGACTGTGACGTGGCCTTGTTTGCCCTATGTTTCGGAGGGACTAAAGTCCCTCCTTACAAGATGGATCGATCCTTCGGATCTAGATTACGGAGGTTGCTTTTGGGTTACATTTAGAATCTGTTTTATGAATATTGTTTTAAGTCCACTGTGAACCCCAGTCCCGAAGGGACGACCCATCTTGTAAGCACGGACTTTAGTCCGTGAGTATAAATATGTATCCAACCTTCCTATCTAAACGGTGGAGGAGCTTGGTTCGCACACCCCAGTCCCGAAGGGACGACCCATCTTGTAACCACTGACTTTAGTCCGTGAGGTAAACGCGATCCCAACATAAGCATTTTGTAATTTCGCAAAAAAAGACACCCAATAAAATTTAATGAACCGCATAGAACGTCTTTCCGCAATTTTAATACAGTTACAATCAAAACGCATAGTAAGGGGACAGGAAATTGCAAAACGTTTTGGAATCAGTTTAAGAACGGTTTATAGGGATATCAGCTCTCTGGATGAGGCTGGAGTACCCATTAGAAGCGAAGCTGGAGTTGGATATTCTTTAATGGAAGGATATAAGTTACCTCCTGTTATGTTTACCTTAGAAGAAGCGATCGCTTTTTTAACGGCAGAAAAATTGGTCGAAAAATTTACGGATAGCAGTACGGAAAATAATTACAAATCTGCTATGTATAAAATAAGATCAGTGTTGGGTGATGCTGAAAAACGATTTTTGGAAAATATCGATGACCATATTCAGGTTTTGAAAAATCCTTATTTGCCGGAAAAAAGTAAAGGTGAAGATCAATTGCAAATTTTTCTCTCCTCCATTGCAGAAAAAACAGTTCTGAATATAGTTTACTTCGCCGCTCACGATCAAAAAACATCAGAGCGAAATATAGAACCTATCGGCATTTTTCATATGGCAAATCATTGGCATGTAGTTGCCTGGTGTCAGCTGAGAAACGATTATCGCGATTTTCGTGTCGATAGAATTTCGAAGGTGGAAACAACTAGAAAATTATACAGCAAACAACATCCAACCCTAAAAAAATATTTACAAAAAAAATCAAAGGAAAAGGAATTGTTTAAAGTTGTAATGCTCGTAAATAAGGAAATTTTATTTCACTTCGGTGAACAAAAATATTATAATGGATTTATTGCCGAACGTGAAATTGACAATAAAATTGAAATGACCTTTCTCTCCTCCTCACTCGAAGGATTTGCACGCTGGTTCATCATGTTCGGAGATAATGCCGACATTGTAGAACCAACCGCATTAAAATTAATTGTTAAAAAACTTGCTACGTTTATTTCGAGGAAGTAGGAAATAGGAAGTAGGAAATAGGAAGTAGGAAGTAGGAAATAGGAAGTAGGAAATAGGACATATAAGAGACTTAGGACATAAATTCTGGCGAAATTTTCCTATTTCTTATTTCCAAAATCTCAAGGTCCCAAATCCTGCGTCCTGTGTCCTTTCCCTTGTCCTTTGTCAAATCCTATGTCCTATGTCATATGTCCTATGTCATATGTCCTATGTCATATGTCCTATGTCCCTTATCGCGCGCTTCGCGCCCTACTGACATACTGCTGTCATTCCTCTATATTTCCTTTGCATTTAAATAAAAACTAAACTTATGTCGATAATTAAAATGTTATTAAAAGAAATGGAGCAGGAAGCTCAATCAACCCGTAAAATGTTATCTAGAATTCCGGATGACAAATACGATTGGCAACCACATCCAAAAAGTATGACAATCAGAACTCTCGCAACCCACATTGCCGAACTTCCCGATTGGATATTATTTACTTTAAATTCCCATGAACTCGATTTTGCAAAACATCCTTACGATCCTTTGGTAATTAATTCAACAGAAAAACTAATGGAGACCTTTGAAAAATCTTTTGCAAATGGTAAAGAAGCACTTGCTACTACAACCGAAGCAGAACTGGAAAAAAATTGGGTTTTGCGCAATGGTGATGATATTTATATGTCATTAACGAAGGGAGAATCCATTCGCCAGGCTTTTTGTCAGATCGTGCATCACAGGGCCCAACTTGGAGTGTTTTTGCGTCTTTTAAATATTCCAATTCCCGGAAGTTATGGACCAAGTGCAGATGAGATGTAGGAAAGAGGAGAAAGGAGAGAGGAGAAAGGAGTTTCAGAAACCAGAGGTTTCTGGAATTAAAATTTCCTAGGGAAATTTAAACTCCTTTTTCCTTTCTCCTCTACTCCTTTCTCCTCTCTCCTTTTTCCTATCTTTAACCCGCACAACCAATTTCATTTATGAGGAGATTCCTTTTTGTAGTAGTTTCTGCTATTCTCTGTCAGCTCACACATGCGCAAAATGCAGTTATTAAAGGATTAATTACAGATGCTGTCACACAAGAACCCTTGATAGGTGCAACGGTATTTCTCAGCAATCAAACCGGAGCGGCAACTGGAATTGATGGCACCTTCGAATTTGAATCAGAAGCCGGAACATACACGCTTACAATAAGTTATGTTGGTTACCTCAAACAATCGAACGAAATTATTATAAGCGCAGGGCAGGTATTGGTTTTGAATAATTCATTAGTGCCCGATAATGGTATTTTAAATACCGTGGTTGTGAGTGGAAGTAAGTTCGAAAAGAAATTGGGGGAAGAAACAGTTTCTATTGATGTTATTAAACAAACTCTGATTAATAACACCAACGATGTTAAATTAGATCAAACCTTACAGAGAATGCCGGGAGTTTGTGTGATAGATGGTCAGGCAAATATTCGCGGAGGTTCGGGATATAGTTTTGGCGCAGGTAGTCGGGTATTATTATTAATGGATGATCTTCCGGTTTTAACTGGTGACGCAGCATTTCCGAGTTGGGATTTTATTCCCATGGAAAATATTGAGCAGGTGGAAATAATTAAAGGCGCTTCCAGTGCTTTGTATGGTTCCAGTGCATTAAATGGAATAATTAATGTGAGGACAGCTTATCCAACATCCACTCCCGAAACAAGATTTTCTTTTTTTAATGGAATGTATTTTTCACCCAGAGATACTGCGCAAAAATGGTGGGATGATGATTTCCCATTTACTGCAGGCGCGAGTTTTGCGCATCGGCAAAAGTTCGGAAGATTTGATCTTTCTACAGGTGCATATGTATATAATCAAAACAGTTATTTTAAAGATATGTACAATCGCCGTGGCAGGGCAAATATCAATACGAGATATAGAATAAATAATAATCTTGCGGTAGGATTAAATGTAAATGCACAAATAAATCGCTCCACAAGTTTCTTTTTCTGGAGTGGAATAGATTCGGGTTTATATATACCGTTTGATGGAACTGCTACTTATAATCAGGGATTTAAGATCACTATAGATCCCTATTTTAATTATTATGACAAAAAAGGTAACAGGCATAAATTATTAATGCGTTATTACGGCAACCACAATGCAACGGCAACAACAGAACAAAGTAATTTCAACGATCTTTATTACGGCGAATATCAATACCAAAAACATTTTGAAAATATAGCTGCAGTACTTTCTGCGGGTTTGGTAGGCAGTTTTACAAAAGTGGTAGCCGAATTATATGGCGACACAACTTTCACCTCCGGTAATGAAGCCGCTTATTTGCAATTTGATAAAAAGTTTTTCGATAAATTAAATATCAGCAGCGGAATGCGTTATGAATTTAATCAGATAGCCGGATTGAAAGAATCTCGTCCTGTGTTCAGATTAGGAGCAAATTATCAGGCAGCTGAATTTACGTATATAAGAGCATCTTGGGGACAAGGGTATCGTTTCCCGACCATTGCTGAAAAATATATTTCCACTTCCATAAGTTTATTAGGCGTATTTCCAAATCCAGACCTCACATCAGAAACAGGTTGGAGTAGTGAGATCGGAATTAAACAGGGAATGAAAATTAGTTCATGGCAGGGTTTTGTCGATCTTTCCGGATTTATTTCAGAATATAATAACATGATGGAATTTACCTTCGGATATTATCCTGATGAAGGAGCATTTTTTCCCTACGGATTTAAAAGTTTAAATATTGGTGCAACACGTATTATTGGTGGTGAAATATCGGTAATTGGAGAAGGGAAATTCGGTAATATTCCTACCACATTAATTGCAGGTTACACATATATAAATCCAACTTTTCAAGACTTCGACTCACTTCAAAACGCCTTATCAAGCGCAGATGAAAATGTGCTCAAGTATCGATTTAAACACACCATTAAATTTGATGCGGAATCAACCATAAAAAAGTTCAGAATAGGGACAACTGTTTACTATTATTCCTTTATGGAGGCAGTTGATGCTGCATTTGTAGATCCGATAATTCCGGGAACTACTATTTATATTGTTCCAGGACTTCAGCAATACCGCGACGAACATAATACGGGTGATTGTATCGTGGATATTCGTGTTGCCTTTCTTATAAATCCGACCAATGAAATATCTCTCATTTGTACTAATCTATTAAATCGCGATTACTCCATACGACCTGCTATGATGGAGGCTCCGCGAAATTTAACGGTTCGGTATGCGGTTAAATTATAGCGGAATTATTATTAGTTAATTCCATTATATACGGCTTCCTGAGCATATTTCCTCACTTTAAATCATGGAAATCGCTGTAAAATGTCATTTTAATTGATCCTATTCTGATGGAATTTTGCATCAATGATTAGTTTTTATCATTATGGTTTAATTCCGGATTTTGGAAGGTGGAAAAGGTCAGTCCTGTTGGTCCCATTGGTTTTTCTATTGATAAACCTCAAATCTCTCACTGCCCAAAACATAATTCCCAATTTCAGCTTTGAAAATCATTCGGCTTTACCCGACGATTATGGTCAGTGGTATAAATGTAACGATTGGGATAATGTGAATGGATTTGGTGCATTTCTTTGGCCTTATGCGAGTCCGGATTACCTCCATACGTCCGGAGGAGTGGGAGTAGATCTTCCTGTTTCCACTTTTGGTACACTTTCTCCTCATGATGGTAATGCAATTATGGGATTGATCACTTATTACCAAACTACCCCTGATTACCGGGAATATTTATCGGTTCCTTTTACAGAACCTATGATAATAGGCAATTCTTATAATATTTCATTTTGGATATCCAATGGAGAGTCGGGTTGGTATTGCAACGGAGGTTGCGACAGAGTTGGGATAAAGTTTTCTACCGGTGAATTAACTCAGGTGGATCATGAACCGATAGGAGGTACACCACATTTTGAAATTCCCGGTATTTTCTGGACAGATGAATGGCAACAGATCAGTTTTACTTTTGTTGCTGATGCTGCGTATGACAGACTCACTTTAGGAAATTTTTATTCAGATGCGCTTACTGCTTTTAATGATTTTGCTCCATCTGGAACAAATGGTGCATATTATTTTATTGATGAAATGGTGGTTATTCCGGATGCTGTTACTACATTAATTGATACTACAATTTGTGATGGCGAATTTTATACCTTGCCAGATGGAACTACAACTAATGCAGCAGGCACTTATACTGTAACACTTACCGGAGCAGGTGGAGCGGATTCCATAATTATTACTAATTTATTTTTATCAGCTGTTTATAACGAGATTACAAACGCAGAAATATGTGAAGGAGAAAATTATATTTTACCTGATGGTTCCATCGTTTCCACAAGTGGAACGTACATAAATAATTTATTTACTATTGCCGGATGTGATTCAACTATTACCACAAATTTAACCGTACTTCCATTTTTTTCCACCTTTATCGACACCTCCATTTGTGAAGGAGAAAATTATATTTTACCGGATGGAATTATTGTTACAACAGCCGGAATTTATAATACCACACTTATTTCTGTAGGAGGATGTGATTCTATAATTACTACTACACTGACTACAATATCACCTATAATTTTAATTGTGGATGTAGAAATTTGTTCCGGTGCAGAATATATTTTACCTGATGGAATACTTGTAACAGTTGCAGGAACATATACCAGCATTTTAACAGCCGTTTCAGGATGTGATAGTACTATTATCACAAATTTATCCATGGCAACTGAATTTAATACATTTATTGACGCTGATATTTGTTTCGGAGAATCTTATATTCTGCCAGATGGCACATCAACTTCTTTAAGCGGAACCTATATAACAAATTTTGTTGCAGCCGGTGGATGTGATTCGGTAGTAACAACAACGTTAATTGTTCATGAAAACCCTGTTGCAATTTTTAATCTGCAGGATTTTGTATGCCTTGAATCCGTTCCAATAATTCTGGATGCAACTCCCGAAGGGGGGATTTATTCCGGCACCGGAGTTAGTGATGATACCTTTGATCCGGAATTGTCCGGAGTGGGTGGACCCTTTGAAATAATTTATACAGTAACGGATGTATATGGATGTTCAGATACAATTAATGATTTTATTAGCGTAATACAAAATTTTGCAAATGCAGGTTATGATACAACTATTAATGCCGGTTCTTCTTCCTTTCTCCATGGTGATTCAGGAGGAAATTATTTATGGTCGCCACCCGATGGTTTAAATTGTGTTGATTGTGCAAATCCAACAGCAACTCCTTTTTCTACAACTACCTATCTTTTAATTTCCACGGATGAATATGGATGTATGGCTTCGGATGAGGTAACAGTGAATGTAATAGGTTCTGTTGATCTGAATATTCCAAATGCATTCAGTGCGAATAACGATGGAATAAATGATATTTACCATATCATATTAAACGGGGCACAACTTATCCATTTTTCTGTTTACGACCGTTGGGGACAATTGATCTATTTTACGGAAAGTGGACCAATTGCATGGGATGGAACGTCAAGTGGCAAGGACCAGGAAATGGGGGTTTATGTGTATAGAATAGAATACGAGTTGAATGGAGTTACAATTTTGCGATCAGGAAGTATTACTTTGTTAAGATAATATTTCGTTTTGCATTTTTAATTTTGATAAGTTCTTCTTTTTAGGTCTATTTGCACGAATATCATTTATGACCTTAGCTGCACTTGCCGAAAAATTGAGAAAAAGACTTACCGAATATCGGCAGAAAAATCGTTTTGATACCAAGATAAATTCTGCAATTAATTGTATAGAGATTGCGCTTGGCCTTACAGAATTTGCATTGGACAAGAGCAGACCAATTGAAGTTTACGAGGAAAGTTGGTTTGAGGAAAGTTGGACTATTATCAAACCCTTAGAAGATACCGAATGGGAAGATATTATTGATCTTTACCGCACTCTGGGATTTAAATTAAAGGAGAGAAATTGGTTCAGACCTTAAGGATATTTATTTCACAACGGGCAACACTACAGTGCCTGTATCGTTGGATAATTTATTGATAAAAGTTTGTAATTGCATCGATTCGCGAAGACAAAGCATGATCTCATCATAATTATTATTCGTTGATTCTGCTTGTAATTCTTTTATTCTATTGTCCACATCCGACTTCATTTTAATGATCTTCTTCAATTTCAACATGGAAATGGATTTCACGATATCCTTGCGAACAAGAAATTGTTTTTCGGTGATGGGAACATCATGCATTTTAAGCCAGTTATCACTTAATTCATAAGGTGATTGCAAAAGATCCAGTGTCAAACTTTTAACTGACTCATCCTCATGCGAAATAAAAAATACCTGAGGTAAAAATTCGTTATGTTCGTAATAGGTTCTGTATTCGTCTATTATTTTTTTATAAACACCGTTTTCAATTTCAACATCCGTTAAATTGCGCAGGATACGTGCTATGGCATTTTCTCCCTCTACTTCAAAATTGCTATTCTCCAATAATAATCTAACAATATCGCGCTCCTGTGGCTCATCTAAATGGAAGGTAAATACTTTCGTTTCTTTTATTAACGGAACATCCGGTTGCGATTCATAGGATGCCTTATCGCCGGGATGTAATTTATTGGAAGCCTTTTGTCGTAAAATTTTATTTACCTCAGAGATCAATAAATGTTCTTCTACATTTAATGCTCTGGAAGTTTGTTTTAGATATAAACTTCTAACAATGGAGTCGGGGATAAGTGAAATACTCTGAACAATATCTTTAATGATTCCCGCAATTTTTACAGGATCGCCTTTAGCTTCCTCTAAATAAAGATCTGTTTTAAGGGTGATAAGATCTTTTTTATTGTCGGAAATATATTTAATGAAACCGTCGGCTCCCAATTTTTGCACGTAAGTATCCGGATCATCCTCCGCAGGAAATAAAACTACTTTTACGTTTACGCCTTCCTCAAGAGCAATTTCCAATCCGCGAATAGCTGCTTTTACTCCTGCACTATCTCCATCATATAAAATTGTGAGATTAGAAGTATAACGTTTTATTAATCTTACCTGATCCTGAGTAAGTGATGTTCCCGAAGAAGCTACCACATTTTCTATTCCACTTTGAAATAAGGAGATCACATCCATATATCCTTCCACCAAATAACACTCATTGTGTTGTGTTATAGCCTTTCTCGCCTGGTAAATTCCATATACGATCTTACTCTTAAAATAAATTTCTGTTTCCGGAGAGTTGATATATTTGGGAATTTTTTTATCTGCACTTAACGTTCTTCCCCCAAATCCCAAAACCTTTCCGCTTACACTGTGAATCGGAAATAATATCCTCCCCCTGAAAAAATCTTTATTGTATTGTGTGGTTAATCCTAATTGTTGTAATAATTCTGTTTTATAACCTGCACTAATTGCATTTTTTGTAAAAATATCTCCTTCTGCAGGGCAATAACCCAATTTGAATGTTTCTATTGTTTCAGGACGTAATCCCCTTTCTACAAAATAACTCAAACCAATATTTTTGCCTTCTTCGTTATTCAATAAATAATCGGAGAAATAATTTTGTGCGTAACTATTAATAATATATAAACTCTCTTTTCGGCTCTCCTCCACTAATTCCTCATTAGTGCGTTCTTTTTCTTCAACCTCAATATTATATTTAACTGCCAGATATTTAAGAGCCTCACGATAAGTGAAATGTTCATGCTCCATAATAAAAGAAATGGAGTTTCCGGCCTTACCGCATCCAAAACATTTATAAATACCTTTTGGGATGGAAACTGTGAAGGAAGGAGTTTTTTCGTTGTGAAAGGGACAAACACCTATAAGGTTAACACCCCTGCGTTTCAACTGCACAAAATCCCCTACAACCTCCTCAATACGAGTAGCATCAACTATTTTGGCAATCGTCTCCTTAGAAATCACAGTGCAAAAGTAAACAGAAATCAGTTCACTTTTAGGAGTAATGAGTAATGAGTTATGAGTGTCGAAAACCAAAAGATCATGCTTCGGGTTTAGTATTTAATTTGGAGAAAATAATTCTTCATTATGTAATTGTAAGCAAGTCCTACTTCCTATGTCCTATTTCCTACCTCCCTTTCCATGAGTTATAAGTGTCGAAAACCAAAAGATCATGCTTCGGGTTTAGTATTTAATTTGGAGAAAATAATTCTTCATTATGTAATTGTAAGCAAGTCCTACTTCCTATGTCCTATTTCCTACTTCCCTTTCAATGAGTAATGAGTAATGAGTAATGAGTTATGAGTGTAGTAAGCCAAATGATGATGCTTCGATTTAGAATTTAATTTGGAGAAAATAATTCTTCATTCTGTAATTATAGCAAGTCCTACTTCCTATTTCCTATGTCCTATTTCTTATTTCCCTTTCCATGAGTTATGAGTGTCGAAAACCAAAAGATCATGCTTCGGGTTTAGTATTTAATTTGGAGAAAATAATTCTTCATTATGTAATTGTAAGCAAGTCCTACTTCCTACCTCCCTTTCCATGAGTTATGAGTGTCGAAAACCAAAAGATCACGCTTCGGGTTTAGTATTTAATTTGGAGAAAATAATTCTTCATTATGTAATTGTAAGCAAGTCCTACTTCCTATGTCCTATTTCCTACTTCCCTTTCAATGAGTAATGAGTAATGAGTTATGAGTGTAGTAAGCCAAATGATGATGCTTCGATTTAGAATTTAATTTGGAGAAAATAATTCTTCATTCTGTAATTATAGCAAGTCCTACTTCCTATGTCCTATTTCCTATGTCCTATTTCTTATTTCCCTTTCCATGAGTTATGAGTATCGAAAGCCAAAAGATTTTGCTTCGGGTTTAGTATTTAATTTGGAGAAAATAATTCTTCATTCTGTAATTATAGCAAGTCCTATTTCCTATGTCCTATTTCCTACTTCCCTTTCCATGAGTTATGAGTTATGAGTTATGAGTAATGAGTGTAGTAAGCTAAAAGATTATGCTTCGGGTTAGAATTTAATTTTGAGAAAATAATTCTTCATTCTGTAATTAGCTGTCCTACTTCCTATGTCCTATGTCCTAGGTCTCTTTTTGGCATGATTGTGGAATTCACCATATAAAAAAGGAGGAATTATGAAAAATGTACTACCTAAACTAATGATTGTAATGTTATTTAATTTGCAAAGTGTATTCGCGTACCCTCCCCATGCTTACGATTACAATTTGTATAATGCATCAACATTTGAAATTAAATTAACGGGAAACGGTTTCATGACTGTTTCATTGGATGGAGAATATTTCGGAAGTCCGGTTAAAAAGTTTTCTTTAAATAATATTCCTGCAGGAAATCACTTTGTGGAAATATTCACTGAAAAAATTCAGCACAGCGGATATTATTCCAATACACAAAGAGTAAAAATTTATTCCGGAAATGTATATATTAAACCATCTTCCCTTATAAGTGCTGTGGTTGATAATTTTGGAAGGTTTTATATTAAGAATGTGCAACAATTAATGACTTATACGGAGCCATATTATGAGCCTTATGATCCTTATTGTCAGCCTGTTGTTCATCAACACGAAAATTATTACAATGCTCCCATCATTATGCAGGAACCTGCATTTAAACAACTCTTGGATGTGATAGAAGATCAGTGGTACGACGATTCCAAATTGCAGGTTGCACAACAAGCTTTGCAAAGTAATTGGTTCACCACTGCACAGGTTGCACGAATGATGAATACAATGTGGTACGAAGATACCAAATTGGAACTGGCGAAAAGCGCATATTCAAAAGTACTCGACAAATCAGATTATTATCTGGTTAACAAAGAATTCTGGTATAGCAGCAGCGTGGAATCTCTAAGTAAATATATTCTTACAGTTCGTTGATCAAGTATGAATAGGTGGCCTCCGGCGATTAATTTCACCGGAGGTTTTTTTATTTAAATTTATGCTAATTTGGTGCGATAATTCATGAATATGAAAAAAGCGCTGATTTTTTTGTTTGCAATTCAAATAATTGTAGTTGTAAATGCAACAAATTATTATATCTCTCCCGCGGGTAATAATGCAAATTCAGGAACTTCGACAATATCACCCTGGAAAACAATACAGTATGCACTTAATCAGGCCAACGATGGAGATATTCTGCATGTAATGGCCGGAACTTATACCGGTAAGCTGAGCTGGAACGATGGGGGAGTGGCGGGAAATTATATCACTCTGCAAAATTATAACAGTGATGTTGTGATACTAGAAGGTAGTACTATTGGCAACAACCAATCGCTAATGTATATCGAAAATAAAAATTACATCAAAATAGACGGACTAAAATTTACTGGTCATAATGGTTCTTATCAACCCATAATTAATCTTTATGGAAGTTGCAGTAATATCGAAATAACTAATTGCGAATTTTATGGAACAAATTGTGATGAAAGTTATGCCATTTTATGCGAAGGAAGTGGAGATAATATTTTAATTCAAAACAATTATATGCATGATCTCATGGGATTTAATGCTGCAGGTATTTTATTTGTAGGATCTCATGTTGTTACTCCATTTTCCAATATTACAGTTTCCGATAATCATTTACAAACCGTAGAACCCGCACCTAGTGAGGGAATTGCTTTAAATGGAAATATCAACGGATTTTTGATCTCAAATAATTTATTGGAAGATATTAATAACATCGGTATTGTAATGATAGGAGGGGAGGATTGGGTGAATACCAATGATGCAGTGAATTTTGCAAGAAATGGAGTATGTAAGGGAAATACAGTTATAGATGCAAACTCCATTTACGGTGGAGGATATGCTGCCGGTGTTTATGTTGATGGAGGAAAAGATATTATAGTGGAAAATAATACGATAACTGGAAGTGATGTTGGTCTGGAGATCGGTTGCGAAAATCAGGGATTTATTGCAGAAAATATTACTGTTAGAAATAATATCATATACAAAAATGAAAAGGCCGGACTTGGGTTTGGCGGGTATGATTTTCCATCTACAGGAATGGTGCAAAATTGCACTTTTACAGGAAATACCGTTTTTGACAATGACATATTAAATATCGGATTCGGACAATTATGGGTGCAATATGCCTTAAATTGTATTGTAAAAAATAATATCTTTTATACTTCAACAAATGCATGGATGGTTAATGCAGAAACCACCGACCTTACCTTTAATAATAGCTATAATTATAATTTATTTTATTTTCCCGCCGGTGCTTCAGTTGCGAAATTCTTTTTTGATAATAATTATATTGTTGGATTTGAAAATTTTAGATCAGCAACCGGAGAAGACAATGAATCAATTTTTACAGACCCTTTGATGGTTGATATTTTGGCACCTGATTTTCATTTATTACCCGGTTCGCCATGTATTAATGCTGGAGACCCGACCTATGATGATGGTCCATTAGATATTACTGATCTTGATATGGATGCTGAAATTCGGGTTGCGAATTTTATTGTAGATATTGGAAGTGATGAAAGTTCAATCTCTCCTCTTTCAATATCATCCCTAATTACTCCGGTTACTTGTTATGGTTCCTGTAATGGAATACTCACTTTAAATGGTATTGGAGGTTGTGGATCTTATACTATAGAATATAAACCATCAGGCTTGCCGTGGATGTTGTATCCCGGTCCCGTTAACGATCTTTGTGCAGGAAATTATAAAGTGAGAATTACGGATGCATGTGCTGAAACCGTAATAAATAATTTAATAATAACTCAAGATCCATTATTAAATATTTCAATTACGGGAATTGTAAATGAAACTGTTGCCGGTGCATCGAATGGAAAAATTACAGTAAACAGCAGTGGTGGATTTGGTGCAAAACAATATTCAAAAAATGGTGGTTTAAGTTGGCAGACATCCAAAAAATTTATCGGAATGAGCGCGGGGGTTTATACTATTTTGGTGAAGGATGCGCATAATTGTATCAATAGTATTATTGCTGAAGTGGGAGTGGGAATGCGGGAAGGAATAACATCAGCTTTCACCATTTATCCAAATCCAGCCACAGACGAATTTACAATTTATGTGGGGGAAGAAATGAAGGAGAAAGCATTGTTAAATATTTATTCTCTTACAGGTGAACTTGTAATGGCCGCAGATTTAAATTTGTTGGAAGGTGCAGTTTCTATCGACCCAACATTTAGTAAGGGGGTTTATTTTGTAGAAATTATATCAGGTGATTTCCGATCAATTCAAAAACTGATACTGGAATAGTACCTTAAAACAGCACAATAATTTATATTTTTGCCCGTTAACCAACCAAAAACACTGTGAAAAGATACTATTTGCTCGTTTTACCCCTGATTTTAATGTTTTCTCGATGTGCAGTTAATCAGGATTCTGTGGGCTTGGGTAATAACAATGTGTACTCTTCACAGGTGCATTCAGGATTAGTGGAAAACCTGGATACAAGACAACCATCGGGCTATACTCCCAACTTTCAGGAAGAATATGCGTCCATACAAGAACCAATATTTTACGCTGAAAGTATTGTGAAGGTTGGAACAAACAGAGGATCCGAAACTTTTGATCTGATCATTTCTCCACCTATTAAAGACGAAAAAGATAGCACCGAAGTGGAGCCTAAATTAGAACCACTTGTTGTAGCAGGAACCGGTTTAGCTGTTGCGGGTTTGGGTGCTGCGGTAGCGGGTATTTTTGGGGCGCCTATCTTATTTGCCGCCGCAGCTTTGTTACTTGCAGGTTGCGCCTTTGTAACTGCCATCGGTTGGAAAAAAATTAAAGCCGACCCTAAAAAATTCAAAGGAGAAAAATTCGCCCTTGCTAATTATATCATTATAGGAGTAATCGGGGTGTTATCTTCATTCTATCTTGTGTGGTTATTGTTTGATGTTTGATTTGCTCTGTTGACATCTTTAATGTCTGGTGATCCCCTTAATTTTTTTTCCTCATTGAAGTTTTTAATATATCATGCCTACGGCACTTGGGGGTCATATTATTTTTTCGGCTACCAATATGTCATGCCTACGGTACTTACGTGAAATTTTAGAATTTAGGGGACTTAATATGTCATTTCGGCGGAGGACGACACTTTTGTTAAATTTAATGTGTCACAACCCATTAATTATATTAGTTTGTTGGATTAAAATCAGTCCTGTAGGGACGAAATATCGGTAGGATTAAGATTAAGAATAATACATTAATCCCGTAGGGATGGCATATTGAAACTGCGAATTCCAGCTCAACGGTTAAATCCGGTAAGACAAACTTTCGATGTAAGGATTGATTCAATAAATCCTTACACTATAACAATAAATGTTATACTAAAACGATATTTCCAATTGTAAATATAGGATAAGGGTAATTGTGAGAATTAGAATTATTTTACCTTCTGTATTGTAATCGTAACTATACCCCCTTAAAACATAAGGACGCCGCACCCCTGGGGCGCAGCGCCTTTTCTTACTTGAACGTCTCTGCGACAAGACAGAGGTAAAACGCCTATACAGTTAAATTATTGTGTTTTGTTTTATGAATGTGCATAATTTTTTTATTTAATGTTATTGGATACCATTCTGTTTAGTAATTTTGTAATGCAAATTAGGTTGATGTAACTGCTTTTTTAGTTCCATCCTAAGAGGGAATCCGGTGAGAATCCGGAACAGTCCCCACTGCTGTAAATCCGCAGCCTGTGCTTAAAACTTTTGATACTTCATTGCCACTGTCCGCCTCGGCTGATGGGAAGGCAAATCAAAAGGCGGAATAGTCAGAAGACCTGCCTGTAATTGCACGATCAAAACTTTTGGGGCAAAAGTGAATGATGTGTTCAGATTAATATCTGTATTCATTGTGTATGCTATTTTGTGTTAAGTCTCTTATGTTATTGATCCAATGGATAATAATGCTTTTATTAAAATATATTTTAATTACTTAAAAATCAACCAATATGAAAAAAATTACTTACGCTTTAATTATCAGTTTTATTACAACGTCGCTGGTGGCTCAATCTTATGTGGAGAGAGTTCTTATTCTTAATGAAGGTTACTTCGATTATTTTTCGGGAGAAATATTAACTCCGGTTTCTGTCGGTGCTTACGATCCTGAAACAAACATTTATACAATGCTTGATGAGATAGAAAATGCGCGTTTTGCTTCAGATATTATTTTGGATGAAAGCAGTTATTATATTGCTGCGGATAAATATCTGCTGCAATACGATCTTTTTACGGATGAACTGGTAAATACCATTGAAATTCCCGGTATCAGAAAAATTGCCGTGGATGATAATTATATTGTTGTAACCCGCGGTGAATATTTGATGTCTTTTGATTCCTACATTCAAGTATATAATAAATCTACCTTGGCCCTTGAATTTGAAATTTCCAATGCAGAACTTAATTATACTACAGAAGGTGTTGCTATTAAAGATGGTATCGCATATATTGCAGTAAATAACGGATTTAATTTCGGATTGGAAGTTGGTATGATAGCGGAAATTGACCTTGCAGGCGAGACGCTTAACAATCTTGTAGATCTTGGTGCAAATGGCATTAATCCAGATAATTTAATGTTGGATGGTGCTAATATTTACACCCTGAACAATAAAGATTTTACAGGTAGTTCAGTATCTGCTTATAAAATTATTTCGGGGGATATTGTAACAACTGATCTTGAAAATATTTCCTCCGGATGCGGAACTTCAGCATTTGTTGATGGCAGTATTTATTATCAGGAAATGTTTGGTACCACACTTAGTAAATTTGATCCTGTTTCGGGTGCTATCATTAGCGAGAATGAATATGGTGTTAGTTTTTACGCTTTGGAATTTGATGATATTAATGATCTTACCTACAGCTCAGAGACAGATTATTTCAGTTATGGTAAAGTAAATATTTTTGACGGAGATGGTATATTAGTAAACTCCTTCGATGTAAGTGTTTCACCGGGAAACTTTGCTTTTGATGTGCGCACTTCTACGGGAATAAATAATGTTGAGGAAATTAATATATCCCTTTACCCAAATCCAACTGCTGATAAGGTTATGATCAACGCTGCAACTCCAATTAAATTTGTAATTATCACCGACATGACAGGAAAAAAATTAATGGAATATAATGACGTAAATTCCGCAAACTTTACAGCAGAAATTAAAGATCTGACTTTCGGAAGTTATTTAATTTCTATAACCACTGATACAAATACACAAACACAGATCATTTCAAAAATATAAGTTTCCGGTCCGGTATTAGAGTATCACCATACTTTAATTCCGGATCTTTTAATATTCAACCTTGTTAAATGTTTAATTCCACTTCATATACTTTCACTCTGATATTGATGTTATTCTTTATATCCTGTAAGGATGTTAAAAGAGAGCAAAATTCAGACGAAACTGGCGTACGGGTAGATATACATTATGCAAAAGGTTTTACAATAACTGAACATACTGATCATTATCTGGTATCTGTTGTAGATCCTCTGGACTCTGCAAGAATTATTCAGCAATATTATTTATATAGAAATGATGAGCCCGCGGTAAAATCAGAAGGTATAGAATATATTCACATCCCAATTAATGATCTAGCAAGTTTATCTACAACTCATTTGCCATTTTTGGAAGCATTACATGTGGAAGATAAATTGATCGCTTTTAGTGGAGTAAAATATATATATTCTGAAAAGATAAATCAACTTGTATTGGATGATCATATTCAGGATATCGGAACTGAAGGTGGAATAAATGTGGAAGAGCTTGTGTTATTGCAACCTGATATCATTATGGCATATAACAGCGGCAATCCCACATATGATCAATTTGATAAAATGAGATCATTAAAACTTAAACCGGTTTTAAATAATGAATATCTGGAATTAACACCTCTCGGACAAGCAGAATGGATCAAATTTGTCGCAACCTTTTTTGATAAATTACCCGAAGCAAAAAATTTATTTACTGTAGTTGAAACAGAATATTTGGCTATAAAAAAATTGACCGATACCATCCAAAATAAACCAACGGTATTTACCGGAACCGCATTTAAAGGTGAGTGGACCGTGCCGGGTGGAAAAAGTTTTGCTGCGACATTTTTAAAGGATGCAGGTGCTGATTATATCTGGAATACAGATGATAAAACCGGGAATTTTCCTGTTTCTTTTGAGGATGTGATTAATAAAGCTAAGGATGCTGACGTATGGCTGCATCCGGGTGCTTCAGAAACTTTGCAGGATATGGTGAATATGGATATCCGATTCAATTATTTTAATGCTTACCGCAAAGAAGAAGTATATAATAATAATAACAGGGTAAATAGTTATGGTGGAAACGATTATTGGGAAAGTGCCGTTTTTGCACCGCAGGTTGTGTTGCAGGATCTGGTGAAAATATTTCATCCTGAATTAATGGCGGATCATTCCTTTGTATACTATAAACATCTGGAGTGAAAAAACAATCTACCATATTATTATTTATTTCACTTTTTATTATCGCCGTAATTATTTTTTTGTGGGATATTATTACTGGTCCCGTTCATATTCCGTTGTCGGAAATTTTGGGTATTTTATTTAATAATAACGATCGTGATTCCGCTTCTTCCGTTATTTTATTACAATCCCGATTGCCAAAAGCAATTACTGCAGTACTTGCAGGTGCAGCTTTGCCTATTGCAGGATTAATGATGCAAACCTATTTCAGAAATCCAGTCGCAGGTCCTGATATACTGGGTGTTTCCGCAGGAGCGAGTTTGTTTGTGGCAATTGTGATGTTATCTGCAGGAACAATATTTTCAGTCGCTGCTTATAACAGTTATACTATCATTATTGCGGCCATTCTCGGATCCGCAATTATGTTATTGATAATACTTGCAGTTGCATATAAAATAAAAGACAGCATTACTCTGCTCATCTTCGGATTAATGTTTGGAATGGCAATAAGTGCCGTGGTTGGAATTTTGCAATATTACAGCGAAAAAGGAGCTTTAAAATTATTCATACTCTGGACATTCGGAAGTTTGGGTGGCGTTACCTGGTCGCAATTGTATTTGTTGACACCCTTTGTAATAATTGGTGTGATAACATCTTTGTTTTTCGCTAAAAAATTAAATCTATTGTTGCTGGGAGAAAATTATGCGAAAAGCCTTGGATTAAATCTTCAACAAATTAAATATGTAATTATCTTTTTGACAGCGCTCTTAACAGGAAGTATCACAGCTTTTTGCGGACCTATTGCTTTTGTTGGAATTGCAGTTCCCCATCTCGCGAGAATGTTGTTCCGGACAAATGATCATTATATTTTAATTCCGGCATCTGTTTTATGCGGGATCATTATTTTGCTGATATGCGATATGCTGACACTTGTAAGTGGTGATTCGGGAATATTGCCATTAAACTCTATCACCGCCTTTATGGGTGCACCCTTTATTATTTATATTCTTTGGAAAAATCAACATATGAAACGATTATTTTGACAGAGACAGAATACAAAAATATTATACAATTAAAAGATGTTTCCATTGGATATGGAAAAAATATATTGTTGCGGGATATTAATTTCGGAATACCTGAAAATAATATTGTTGCCTTGCTCGGATTGAACGGAACAGGAAAATCCTCATTATTGCGCAGCATTGCCGGATTACAGAAAATAATTTCAGGTTCAGTTTTATTGAATGAAAAATCAATTCAACATTATTCAGCAGAAGCACTCGCAAAACAACTAGGCATCGTTTTATCAGGTAGGGGAGAATTATTGCAATCGCTAACCGTACGCGAAGTTTTATATATGGCAAGAGCGCCTTATACCGGATTTATGCATGTGCTTCAACAGGAGGATAAAAGGATAATAGATGATGTTATTACAGAGTTTAACTTAGAAGGATTTGTAAACCGACCTATTTATCAACTCAGCGACGGGGAAATGCAAAAGGTTATGATAGCCAGAGTGTTGATTCAGGAAACACCGGTAATAATATTAGATGAACCTACTTCCCATCTTGATATAATGAATAAAGTGGAAATATTTTCGCGAATTAAAAAATTAAGAACTCAAAACAAAACAATTTTATTTGCTTCCCATGAATTAGATCTGGCTCTTCAAATTGCTGACTATTGTATCCTTTTAAATCATAAAGGGGAATATATTTTCGGAGAGACACAATCGCTAATTGACAATAAACAATTTGAGTATTTTTTTAATGCTCCTAACTTCAAATTCGATGCAGTAAATCGCAAATTTGAAACGAATCTTCGTTATTAAATCAAATATCTTTTTTAGCTCCGTTAACCTTTTTAACATGATAAACTGCCTGTTTGATCACAAAGATAACTTTCCGATAATGCACTGTAACTACTTCAAGATCATGTTTTGCAAATGTTGCACGCCATTGAGCATCATTTTTATTGGTGTGAGGGCAGGGGGAATAAAATAAATTGGCTACACGATCTAAAAAATAGGTGAGATATTGTTGCATTTTATTGTCATAAATATCCTCCATGATCACTAATTCTTCACATACTCTTACGGCTTCCTTTAAAAATTCTTCAGGATCTTCTATATGATGTAAAACTGTTAATATTATTCCTGTATGAAAACTGTTATCACCAAAAGGAATATTTTTTCCATCGTAAACAATTGGTTTTACAGAAGGATGATAATTACCTTCATGAATATCGAGCGGAACTATATTAAAGCCTTTTTCTTTCAGCAGATGCGCTGCCAATCCATTTCCGGATCCAATATCCAAAATGGGTGAATTTTTGGGCAAAATACTTACAAGAGGTCTTATTTTTTTAGATACAAAGGGTCTTCCAACACTATTAAAATAGAGTTTTCTGAAAAGAGGGACCTTATGAATGATGTATAATACCAATGCTGCAAGTGTAAAGAGGCAGCAAAGTTATCTTTTTTTGAAAATTAAAGAAGCAGAGTTTATACAGTAACGCAAACCTGTTGGTGTGGAAGGTGCGTCATCAAATACATGACCCAGGTGAGCTTCACAGCGTGCGCAATGAATTTCATCTCTAACATAACCGATATCGGTGTCGGTATCAGTGGCAATATTTTTAGCATTAATCGGCTGATAAAAACTCGGCCAACCGGTTCCAGAATCAAATTTATGTTTTGCATCAAATAAAGGCATTCCGCAACCCACACAGTAATAAATACCATCTTCATGATTGTCATGAAAAGGATTTTTAAAAGGTCTTTCCGTTCCCGCTTGCCTTGCAACGTAAAATTGTTGCTCCGTCATTATTTTCTGCCATTCCGCATCTGTCTTGGTGATCTTCACTCCATCCCACATATAATCCGGTGATTCCAAGGTGATCATTATCTTTTGTTCAGTAGTATCACTGTCAGACTTAGTTTCTAAAGAACTAGTTTTGCTCTGACCGCAACTGAAAATTGCCGGGATCAATGCAATGGTAAAAATCATTAAATGCTTTCTCATGATGTTATAGGTGGTTGATATTGACATATAAACGAGGTTTTTGTGAATATGGATTTTTAAACAATTGCTTTATGAAAATAGTTTCCATTACCAATCAGACTGCTGGTCGTATGGATTATAATGTCACCCCTCTGGGGTTTTGTAGATTTAAAATTATAAATTTAACTATAATAATTTCACCCCTCTGGGGTTTAAATTTAAGAATACATAAAAGTTGATACCTTCAAGTTAAAGAGATTATTTAAAATGATTAATAGAGTTTAATGCGAAGGAAAATCTACCGGGTTGTCAATCCGATTAATGTTCTTTATTCTTTGTTCTTTATTCGATATTAAAAGAGAAATAGGAAATAGGAAGTAAGACCTATGAGACAAATCCCAAATGTTATCGTTAACCCGGCTGTTAAAATTGTCAATTGTAAATTGTCAATTGTCAATTTTTTCTGCGTTTATCGTTTAAACAAACTCTTCGACGGGATACATCCTCTCCTGCATTTCCTTCACCTTTTCATCCACAATATATTCGTCGTAGGTCATAAGTTTATCTATTACTCCATTTGGTGTAATTTCGATAACTCTGTTTGCTACGGTTTGCATGAACTGATGATCATGAGATGTGAATAATATAAATCCTTTAAAATCCTGTAACGCATTATTGAATGCGGTGATACTTTCCATATCGAGATGATTGGTAGGTTCATCCAGTATTAAAGTATTTCCGCCTAATAACATACTTCTTGAGATCATACAACGCACTTTTTCGCCACCGGAAAGTACTTTACAACTTTTTAAAGATTCTTCACCGCTGAATAACATACGGCCTAAAAATCCTCTTACAAATGATTCGTCCTTATCTTTAGAATATTGACGCAACCAATCAATTAAATTAATATCACCGGTAAAAAATTCTGCGTTATCGTTTGGTAAATAATTTGGGGTGATTGTAACGCCCCATTTGAATTCACCTATATCTGCTTTTTTCTCACCGGCTAATATTTCAAGGAAATTTGTTTTTGCAAGTGGGTCGCGACTCACAATTGCAATTTTATCTCCGCGCTCTGCAATGAAAGAAATATTTTTAAACAACAATTTTCCGTTAGCTGTTTTTGATAAATTGGTAACCTGTAAAACCTGATCACCAACCTCTCTTTCCGGCGTGAAAAATATACCCGGATATTTACGTGTGGAAGGTCTTAATTCTTCTATATTTAATTTCTCCAAAGCCTTTTTACGGGATGTTGCCTGTTTTGCTTTAGATGCATTTGCACTGAATCGCGCAATAAAATCCTGTAATTCTTTGCGTTTGTCCTCAGTCTTTTTATTCTTCTGCGACATTAATTGCAACATTAATTGCGACGATTGATACCAGAAGGAATAATTACCAGTGAAAATGCTTATTTTACCATAATCAATATCTGCAACGTGCGTACAAACAGCATCTAAAAAGTGTCTGTCGTGGGAAACTACAATAACGGTATTTTCATAATCGGCAAGAAAGTTTTCCAACCATTGAATGGTATCAATATCCAGATCATTGGTAGGCTCATCCATCAACAAAATATCAGGATTTCCAAAAAGTGCCTGTGCAATTAAAACACGCACCTTTTCTTTTCCGGAAAGATCCTTCATGTATTCGTAGTGTTTATCTTCCGTAACTCCGAGATTACTCAATAATTCTGCTGCATCACTTTCTGCGGTCCAGCCATTCATTTCACCGAATTCTGCTTCAAGATCTCCAACACGCAAACCATCCGCCTCATTAAAATCAGGTTTTGCATATAATGCATCCTTTTCCTGAATAATGGCCCATAATTTTTTATGTCCCATCATAACGGTATGAATTACCGAATGCTGGTCAAATTCGCTGTGATTTTGTTTCAAAACCGCCATACGTTCACCGGGAGTAATATCCACGATGCCGGTAGTAGGTTCTATCTCCCCCGAAATAATTTTTAAAAAAGTGGATTTACCGGCGCCATTTGCACCTATAATTCCGTAACAATTGCCTTTGGTGAATTTGAGGTTTGCTTCTTCAAAAAGAATACGTTTACCATATCGAAGCGAAACATTATTAACTGTGATCATTAAAAGTCAGATTTTGCGGGTGCAAAGGTACGGATAAAATAGGGAAAAATGGCGTTTTATAGGAATTTTGTGCCTTAAAATTTCAAAAATTTGTAATACCCCAATGTAAGAAAAATAGAAATAGAGCCAGTATAAAAATTTCTCTGTCTGTTCTGAAAGTTTCCCCCGCATTGGAGCTATTGATATGCCGTCCCTACAGGACTAACGTGGTCTTGCTTTTCACTTGTTACCGATATCTCGTCCCTACAGGACTATGGATATTCTTCAAAGCCGTGGTTGGTGTTTCTCACCAACCACTGAAGGGCGAAGGAAAGCCTTCAGGATTAGGCCGTATGTCCCTAATACATACTTTAGATAGCGGCAAGCTATAAAGAGAATCAAACTCTTTTGATTTTTTAATTGGCATTTGTATCTTTAACAACAAAAAAATAAAACAATGAAAAACCATTTTATGCTATTAACAGTGACTTGTACCATCTTATTTGTTAACTCCTGTAAAGAAGAACAAACACCCGATAAATGTGAAACACTAGTCGGTGCTACTTTTAGTTCCAATACAAAAAGTGAAATGGGTTGATTTGTAAGGGTTTTGAGGAGGCGGAGTACAAATGGGGGACATTAGAAAATAAAACTTGAGTTATTCAGTCAAAGCTGAAACATAACAATCTTAGAATCAAGACTTAAAACATTTAGTGTTAAAGTCCTTTCCAGCACCTAAATTGTTTTAATTGCAAATTTACATAGTGCAATATTTTATAAGTAATCAGTAAAGATTGCACTATGTAAGATCGTTGGTATGAAAGCCTTAGTTACGAGACCAAGTCATAGTTCTTGTATGATTCATCATGTCGTTGCAATCGCCATGTGAATCATCGTTGGTAAAGTAGCAATTCATATCATCGTGACCGGTAATATTCCAACTATAATTTAAATCCCACAAATAGGAATCGTTATCACATCCCATAATATCAAAATTGCACATTGAATGTGAATCGTCGCCCCATTGCCAGTTACTATAAATTGTATCGCCGTTTATACAAATAGACATATTTCCGGATGCATCGCAGATAAATGTGTATTCTGAAAAATGAGTTGTCTGATTAACATTACCATCCACAAATGAACTGATGCGCCATGAACCAACCATGTAATTATCCGGTGTATTTGTTAACGAAGCCGGGTTGTCCTTTTTGCAACCCAATCCTGATACTAAAATCAGGATAATAGCTCCAATAATTAGATTTGATTTCATTGTTTGAGTTTTTTTGTACACCGTAAAATTAGCTGGGTTTTTTGTGAGAAAGGATATCGTGCGTTGGCAAGTGAGGTGATAAAAATCATTTACTGCTCACGATTGAATACCTTGAAAGTAGTTGACCCCAAAGACTCTATTTGTAGAGTAAATTTTACGGCAATACTAAATATGTGAAGTTATGTCATATCCTGTGGTAGCTTCCAACCTTTGAGCACATAATATTTTTTCATTGGCGTTGCTTTAAGTGGATTTATTCCGTTTTTCTTACATCATCTAAAATGTTAAATGGTTCAGGGAACTAATCCCAAAATTGGAAATAGTACATCCCAATGTCCTGCAAGAAAATAAAGATCAATCGTAATGCCATTAATAATAAACTATTACACCAATTTTCTTCAAGGGCGAAGGAAAGCCATCAAGATTAGGTGTATGTCCGTAATACATACTTTAGTTAACACGGACTAAAGTCCGTTGTTACAAGATGTATCGTCCCTTCGGGACTTGTGTTTGATGAAAAACGTAACTTACTGTCTTACATCAACTTTTATCTAGTTTCACAGTATTTTTTATCCTTTTTATCCGCCAAATCCGCGTTCCCCTTTTTTAGTTATTAGCTGGGCTAAAGTTTCGTAGGTATTGAAAACTATTTATTTGTCATCCAACAACAATCTGATGTCACCAATCAGCTTTTTAACTTCAACCGAGTCTGTTCCGTCATAATACCCCCGAATTCTGCCCTCACGGTCAACTAAAGCGAAATTCTCGGTGTGGACAAAGTCGTTCGGACCATTGTCGCCTTCAGTGGCATCCACCAAATAACTGTAGCGGGCAAGATCATACAGCTGTTTTTTTTCTCCGGTAACAAAATGCCATTTTTCTGAATTGATGTCTCGATTTTTGGCATATCTGGCTAAAACTTCAGGTGTATCGTGCTCAGGATCAACGGTATGTGAAAGAATTAACACTTCCGGTTCGTCCTTATACGCCTTGTAAACTCGAATCATCTCCTCGGTCATGATAGGACAAATTCCCAGACAGGTGGTAAAGAAAAAATCGGCAACATAGATCTTATCCTTGTAGATATCCTGTGTAATTACTTCATTGTTTTGATCAATCAATTTAAAGTCTGAAACGTAATGTGGTTGCCCCTTGTCGCCTTCAGGACCATAAAAAGGCAAAACAGGTTCTTTGTGCAGGTCAATGGTATATATGTAAGTAATTATGATGGCAAAAAGCACGATCACCGAAACAGTAACTACTGCAATTTGAAAATTGGTAAACCTTTTCATACTGCAAAATTAGGACTGAGAGTTTTGAAAATATAGAATTTGAAAATATTTGACACTTTTACAGAATACAACATTTAAACCTGTTTTAAGCAATTGAACAATATCGGCAAGTTTAAGTTTCAACTACTGAATTGGTGCGATTATCAGGCAAAACTTCAACCCTTTAGCCCATTTTAAAATTGCAATTTTTTGTATATTTACAGGATAATGGCAAAGGTAAAGCGCTACATAATGAAGGGATTTGGGCTCATAATTTTAGCCTCTGTTCTTCAATCTTATGCTTGTTCAGGCCTGTGCTCTACAAAACTTTCTGATTGTGAAGAGGAATTGAAACCCAAACATGATTGTTGTAATAGAGCAATACCATTAGAATCTGATAATGATAAAGACAAATCTGATTGTCAGGACGACCATTTTGTTTTTCTGCAAACCTTAGGGCAATTTCATTCTTTCAATGCTTTTAATTTAGATAAACCCTTTTTTGTAGCTGATATTTCTATCTCCATCTTCCAAGTGACATCGGTGTATTTTTCTCAAAATACCGTAGCTGTTTACACTGGGTTTGTCCCACCACCTCCAAAGGACGGTATTCCAATTTTTATTCAAAGTTTCCTAATTTAATTTTTATATTCGGATATTGCTTTGTGGGCACAGCTTGCAAGGTTTTTGCATTTTTATTTAAACATTTTTATATTAAAATTATTAAGAAAAATAAAACAAATAAAATGAAAGTACTTATTACAATTTCTCTAATTATAACATGTTTTTGCACCAATATTAATGCACAAACTGCAATGCAGATCAGTGGTGTTGATTGTTATGGTGAACCCGTGGATATGTTCGCTGATCTGGATGCGGGAAAGGCTATTATTTTACATTTTTATATGCCTGATTGTGGTGCATGTCCACCACCTGCAGATAAGATGCAGGAAATGGCGACAAATATTATGGTTGATTATCCTGATATGGTAAAGGGTTATGCTTTTCCATTTCAAGATATTACAACCTGCGATTATTCCATTTCATGGGTAGAAGATAACCACTTACCATTTTTTGCACCAATGGATAGCGGTGAATATCCTGTGGCATATTACGGTGGTTTCGGAATGCCTACTGTTGTTTTATTAGGTGGAGCTGATCACAGAGTGATGTTTACCACTTTAAGTTTTATCACAAGTGACACTACAGAAATGCGGGATTCAATACTAAATATGTTAGGAGCGCCAACAGATATTCTGAATAACGTATCCTCCATTTCAAATTTTAATGTATATCCAAATCCTGCTAACGAAATATTACAGATAAATGTCGATATATCAATGAATTCAGATATTAAAATTAATATTCTTGATATTACAGGCAAATTGATATTGGAAATTGCTGAGGAAAAAAATGTTGCGGGAAATATAATTAAACAAGTGAATGTATCCTCAATTTCGGAGGGTATTTATCTCGTTAAATTAACCGCAAATGGAAATTCAAGCATGAAAATGTTGACAATTACACATTAAAATAAGTATACTTTTTTTATAAATAATTATTGAGGAGGAAAATGAAAAAGAGTTTATTAATAATATTATTATCTGGAGGATTTTTAGTTTGTAAATCGCAAAATCCACTTTTAATTCCTCCGGTACTTAGCGGAACCAATTTTGATCTATCCGTTCAAAATGGTATGACACAATTTTTTCCGGGAATTAATACACCTACTTACGGTATTAATGGAAATATTCTTGGCCCTACTTTAATTGTAAATAAATGGGATTCAATCACGATCAATGTTACCAATAATTTAACCGGCACGGGAAATTCCACCACTATGCATTGGCATGGACTGCATGTTCCTGCTCATGCTGATGGCGGACCACATCAAATAATTGAACAAGGAACAACATGGAGCCCGCAGTTTCAAATATTGAATAATGCATCAACATTTTGGTATCACCCACACGGAGAAGGAAAAACTGATTTACAGGTTTCAAGGGGATTGGCCGGATTTATTATTGTGAAGGATAGTGCGGAAGCCGAACTTGGACTTCCGCGAACATATGGAGTTGACGATTTTCCATTGGTTGTGCAATCCAAAGCTTTTGATGTATTGAATCAAATTGCAATTTCAACGGAAGAGGATACTTTGATTTGCGTAAATGGAACCGTAGATCCATATTTGGATGCACCTGCGCAAATAATTCGTTTGCGATTGTTGAACGGTTCGTCCATGCGCGTTTATAATTTTGGACTTTCTAATGATCAAGAATTTGTTTTAATTGGAACGGATGGCGGTTTATTGAATGACCCAATTCCTCTTTCCAGAATATTATTGGGCCCTGGTGAACGCGCGGAAATTTTGGTGGATCTCCAAACATTAGCAGGACAAACAATTTATTTAAAGAGTTTTAGTTCAGAAATTGAAAATGGTATTTATGGTGCAGCGACAGTGACCGGAATGATGGGTGGTGAAATTCCAAATTATGACCTGAATCCCTTGAATGGTGCCGACTTTGATATATTACAAATAAATGTGGTGGAACAAAATGCAGATCCGATCTCCACTATTCCAAGTATTTTAATTGTTAATACTCCATATACTGATTATGATAATTCTCGTGTATTTAATTTGCAGCCAGACGAAATGATGGATCCTGAAGGGCAGGTGATGGGACCTTTTAATATCAATGGAGATCATTTTGATATAATGACAATTAATCAAACAGTTTATTTAAATGATGTTGAATTATGGAGAATTGTAAACAATACCGGAATTGCCCATCCATTTCACATTCATGATATTCAATTTTATATTGATAATATCAATGGCGGACCTGTTCCAATTCACTTGCAGGGTTTGAAAGACGTTGTTCTTGTTAAACCAATGGAATATGTTGAAGTAATTACAAAGTTTGACGATTTTGCCGATAATTATATTCCATATATGTATCATTGTCATATGCTGCATCATGAGGATGATGGAATGATGGGGAGTTTCAGAGTAATTGATACAAGCGCAACTTCGATCCTGGATATGGAAGGGTCAGACTTTCAGATATTTCCAAACCCGGTAACAAACACACTTTTTATTTCATTGCAATACAATTTGGAGCATGTGGAAGTTAGAATTGTTAATAATGCAGGTCAAATAATTATCGATAAAAAAAACCTCAGTGGGGATAAATTTTTTATTGATGTTTCTGTAATTCCTCCAGGGTCATACATACTGGAGTTAATTTTAAAGAAAGAGGTGCTGACAAAAATTTTTATTAAATAATATATTTAAATAATATTTAAAAACTTTTATTAATTTGAACAATTAAATTATTCATCAATTTAAAACAAATACAAATGAAAAATTGGTTACTACTTATTTTTATGGTTACAACATTTTCGTTGTCAAACCATATTTCCGGACAATGTCCTGTTGGTCAGATGGATGTTGTAATAGAAATTGAAACTGATTCCTATGGTTATGAGGGATATTGGCAATTGGTGCCTGCCGGAAATGCCTGCGGAACCGGAACCATCTGGGAGGGTGGTAACGATATTCAGGTTGGTTGCAGCGGTGCGGGTGAGCAGGATGCAACTACTGCCTTTGGTTATGGTGATAATATATCCATTACAGAGGTGGTGGGTTGCCTTAATGAAGGATTTTATGATATCAAATATATTGACGACTGGGGTGATGGCGCTTTTAAATTTAATGTATCATTAGATGAATATCCAATGTATAATTTTGTAGGAACAGGTGAGGGTAATACTTTTAATTTTGAAATTACGCCACCTCTTGCTTATGATGCAAGTATTTCTGCTATTACCAATAATCCCTATAATAATCCGGGCGTTGTAAATATTGAAGGAGAAATTTCAAATTATAGTGCAAATACGATTAATACCTTAGAGGTAATTTATAGCATAGATGGAGGAACAGAAGTTATTTCTACACTTGCTGGCTTAAATATAGAACCATTTACCACAGCCGAATTTGTTCACCCGCTTCCATGGAATATCTTGATATTGGGAACCTATGATGTAAAATTATCATCGGGAAAAATAAATGATAACGATGATTTAAACCCAGCAAATGATTTTATAAATAAAGAAATTATTATTGGTGATCCTACACCAAATATTATTGCCAATTATTTGACCTTTGTAGAAGAATATGAAGTGATTGGAAATGCGGACGACGATATTGAAAATCCAACCGATCTGGATTTTCACCCTATATTAACTGAATTTCAGGTATGGGTTACCAATAAAGGGACAGAAGGTTCTGGCGGATCAACAGTTACCTTTTGGAATGCAGGACAAGGAGGCCAAACATCAGAATGGAAACAAGATGGAAATGCATGGCATTTTATGAGTCTTCCAACAGGTATTGCATTCAGTGAAAATACAAATTTTGCAACTTCACCCGGAGTAAAGGATGCCAATCACAGTGGTGGAACATTTACAGGCCCAACTTTATGGACAAGTGATATGGATATTTATGCTGAGCCTTCGGGTGGAAATGGAAGCCATTTAGATATGTTACACCAAAGCCCTTTCGCTATGGGAATTACAGCATGGCGCGACAATGCATTTTTTGTTTTTTGCAATTATCACGGGTATGTTCATATGTATGACTTTGTAAAGGATCACGGGCCGGGAAATGATGATCATGCAGATGGAAGAGTTTGGGAATACCTGGATTTTGATATTGAAATGATAAATGATGATCTGCCTTCACATTTGGTGTTTGATAAGGCGTCGAATTATTTGTATACTATTGATGCCGGGGATGGAAGAATTATCAGAATGGATCCGGAGTCAGGTGAAGTTACCGGCACTTTTCCTCATGCTAATGAACCATTGGCTGAAGCAAATGAAATAGAAAATACCGATTGGGTGGAAATTGTTTCAGAAGGTTTAATTGAACCCGTAGGAATTGATGTTATTGATGATTATATGCTCGTTAGTGATCATGCAACCGGAGAGATTATTATTTATGATATTACCTCAGTGCCTGCCATTGAACTTAAAAGATTACAAACAGAAAGAACTGGATTAATGGGAATTAAAATTGGACCTGATGGTATGATATGGTTTGTAGATCAGGGAGAAGATGAATTAGTGAGAATAAATATTACCAATACAGTAGGCATTCATGATCATGTGTTGCAAAATAATGTTGCAGTGTATCCGAACCCATCAAATGGAATATTTACTTTAAATGTGAATGCTCCATACCAAAATATCGAAATGAAGTTCACAATTTTAAATAATCTGGGAGAAATTATTTATGATAAGGTCGCGGCAGTTGGGAATCAGCAACAAATTGATATTTCTGATTATGCTGCCGGAACATATATTCTGAAAATTGTTTCTGAAAATGGATTTGCCACTAAAAAATTGGTAATAGTGGAATAAGAAAAGTTGTTGGCATATGACCATGTATATTAAAAATATGGTGTGCGACCGATGTTTGCGCACCGTAAAAAATATTTTTGAAAGCAAAGGAATTCCGGTTTCTAAAATTACCTTAGGTGAAGTAGAGATTAAAAATAAAATTTCAGATGTTCAACTGAAATCTATCACATCAGTTTTGAACACTGAAGGATTTGAGATTCTGGACAACAAGAATTCAAAGATAATCGAGCGCATAAAAAATATCGTCATCGAACAAATTCAAAATGGAAAACATTTCGATAAAAAGATGAATTTCTCTCAGTTATTGGAAAATGCCTTATTAAAAGAGTATTCCTTTTTAAGCAATTTATTTTCCGTTACGGAAGGTATCACTATAGAAAAATATATTATCCTTCAAAAAACCGAGCGTGTGAAAGAGTTATTGGTTTACGGAGAAAAATCGCTGAGTGAAATTGCATTTGAAATGGGATATAGCAGTGTTGCGCATTTGAGCAGTCAGTTTAAAAAGACTACTGGGCTTACTCCAAGTAATTTCAGGGCACTTACAAGTCATAAAAGAAAAGGACTGGATAATATCAGGTTGGAAATTATATAAATCAAATCAAAAATTGTGTAACAGTCAGCTTGAAATATCAGGCGACCTTTGTGTTATAAAAACAAATAATTATGACACATTCTTACAAAGTCTCAAACATGACCTGCAGTGGTTGTATAACCAATGTTAAAAGCAGGTTATTGATCCACCCGGATATATTATCCGCAGAAGTGAATTTGCCGGATAACGCTGTTATCACAATGCAAAAACATATTTCGCTGGAAGAATTACAGGACATTATTGGTGCAGATTCGAAATATAGAATTTCGGAAAACGGATCAGATTCTTCCCATGCAGCAATGCATCAGAATACTGTTTCAACCTGGTTTAAAACATATAAACCACTATTGTTGATCTTTCTCTTCATTGCCGGTATTTCAACAATATCTGCAACAAGATCAGGAAGTTTTGATAGTATGATCTGGATGCAATATTTTATGGCTGGATTTTTTATCACCTTTTCATTTTTTAAATTTCTCGACCTGAAAGGGTTCGCCGAAAGTTATTCCATGTATGATGTATTGGCGAAAAAAATGCCCGCATATGGATTTGTATATCCATTCATCGAATTAGGACTGGGAATTGCCTATTTAATTAATTTTAATATGCAGATAACAAATATTGCTACTATATTAATTATGGGATTCAGCAGTATTGGTGTTATTCAAAGTGTAATGCATAAAAAAAGAATTCAATGTGCATGTCTTGGAGCTGTGTTTAATTTGCCGATGAGCACAGTAACCATTATTGAAGATCTTTTGATGGTTGTTATGGCCTTATTTATGCTTAATATTTAAAAATAATATTTATGAATACGGAAATACACGATCATACACATCACGGCCATGAAACAAAAAGACTGGCCTCGGATCCAAATCCTAAAATGGGCATGGAGGGACACGACCATCATAAAATGATGATCAGGGATTTTAAGAATCGATTTTATGTTACACTTATTCTCACTGTTCCTATAGTAATACTTTCTCCCATGATCCAGAATTGGCTTGGAATTAATTTACAGTTTAAAGGTTCGCAATATATTCTTTTATTATTATCTACAATTGTTTATTTATATGGTGGATGGCCCTTTTTAAAAGGTTGGATAGAAGAAATAAGATTCAAAAATCCGGGAATGATGTTTCTTATAGGATTTGCTATCTCCGTAGCATATATTTATAGCGTTGCGGTCGTTTTTGGTTTGCCAGGCATGGATTTTTTTTGGGAATTGGCAACACTGATTCTTATTATGCTTCTGGGGCATTGGATTGAGATGAGATCTATTGCAGGTGCATCTAAAGAGCTGGAATTACTGGTGCAATTAATGCCTTCTGAAGCACATATGGTAATGGGAGATACAATACATGATGTTGAAACGGAATCATTAAATACAAATGATATTATTTTAATTAAACCCGGTGAAAAGGTTGCAGCAGATGGGATAATAACGGAAGGTGAAAGTTATTTGAATGAATCGATGCTTACGGGGGAATCGAAACCGGTACAAAAAATAAAGGGAGATAAGGTTATCGCAGGTGCTATAAATGGCAACGGCTCCATAAAAGTTGTTGTATCGCATAACGCAAAAGATTCCTATTTGTCGCAGGTAATTAAGCTGGTTCAGGATGCACAACGCTCAAAATCCAAAACGCAACTCCTTGCCAATAGAGCTGCAAAATGGTTAACAATTATTGCAATTGTTGCAGGTATTTCAACCTTCATATTTTGGTATTCTTCCGGAAAAGAAATAGCTTTTGCCATGGAAAGAATGGTTACCGTAATTGTAATTTGTTGTCCACATGCCTTGGGTCTAGCAGTTCCTTTAGTGGTGGCAAAATCAACGGCATTATCTGCAAAAAATGGTCTGTTGATAAAGAACAGGACAGCATTTGAAAATGCCAGAAAAATTACAACACTGGTATTTGATAAAACCGGGACACTCACTATTGGTAAATTTGAGGTATCTAAAATTGTATCAGTAAATACAGCTATAAATGAAAATGAATTAATTCGTTTAGTATCAGCATTGGAACAAAATTCGGAACATCCGATCGCAACAGGAATTATTAAAAAGGTGAAGGAATTGTCAATTAATATTCCTGATGCAGAGAATTTTAAAGCAATAACCGGAAAGGGTGTGGAAGCAATGGTGGAAAATAAAAAGATCAAAGTTGTTAGTCCCGGGTATTTAAAAGAAATGAATATTACCATGCCGGGAAGTTTCATTGCAAGCGATATGGAAACTGCAGTTTTTCTACTTATCGAAAACAAATTGGCAGGATATATTTTATTATCCGATCAAATCCGCCCGGAATCCGAAGCTGCAATATCCAAATTAAAACAAAATGGAATAAAGACATTGCTTCTTACCGGCGATAACAATAAGGTGGCAAAAAGTGTGAGTGAAAAATTGGGTATTGATAGTTTTTATGGGGAAGTATTGCCTCATCAAAAATTAGAAAAAATAAAAGCATTGCAGAGTTCGGGTGAGTTTGTTGCAATGACAGGTGACGGAGTTAATGATGCGCCCGCCTTAGCAGTGGCTGATATTGGTATTGCAGTAGGAAGTGGCAGTGATATTGCAGCGGAAACCGCAGGAATCATTTTAGTAAATAGCAATCCTTCAGATGTTGTAAATTTAATTCTCTTTGGAAAGGCTACTTATAAGAAAATGATACAAAATTTGCTATGGGCAACCGGATATAATATTATTGCTCTGCCATTGGCAGCTGGTGTTTTATTCCAATGGGGAATTTTATTATCCCCGGCTGCAGGTGCAGTATTAATGAGTGCCAGTACAGTAATAGTAGCTATAAATGCAAAAACATTAAAAATTAAATTTTAACACATGCAACTTAGCAGGTCTTTTAACTCTAAAAATCAGATACAATACCTAATTATCAATAAAAAAAATCAAATGAAAAAAAATAGAATAATAATGAGTGTTTGCGCTTTGCTGTTAATTTTTGGCGGATGTAAATCAAAATCCCTACAACCCGAGGAAGTTAAACAGGAACCTGTCGATACTTCATCAATAGTTAATACGGGAGAATATTTTATGGAGACCATATTTGAACAAGGGATCTCTGCAGGAAAGGAAACTGTGATAAAATTAACTCCAAGGATCAGTTCTGATCCAAAAGCTACTGTGGAACTGCAAACTTTGCATGATAAAAAAATGCATGTTATTATTGTGAAAAACGATCTCTCCTTATTTTATCATATTCATCCGTCGCAATCCGGTACTCAAGAATATACAGTTCCATTCACCTTTAATTTCGGTGGTGATTATGTGGTTTTTGTTGATTATGCTCCTGAGGGTGCAGTACAACAATTGGAAAGAAAGGAAATTAATGTTACAGGAAAAGATTATGCTAAAAAGGAGTATGCGATGCAACGGCTATCCGCCGAGGTGGATGGATTTGTAGTGAAGTTAATTCCTGATCAGAATAAAATCGAATCTGATCATGCAATTACCTTTACATCAACCATTTCACAGAACGGAAAAATAATTGATGCCAATACACTCGATAATTATCTTGGAGCAAAGGCACATATGGTGATCATTAGTGAAGATACAAAACAATTTTTACATGTGCATCCAGAACTGAAAGGAGAACAGTTGACATTACATACAGAATTTCCCGAATCAGGGATGTTCAGGGGTTGGATACAATTTCAATATAAAGGAAAATTACATACTGTAGATTTCGTTTTTGATGTCCCAGATGGTGACGGACACGAACATGAGCATAAATCAAAGCACGAACACGAAGAAAAGGAAGAACCTGTGCATTTACATTAAAAAATTAAGCTTGGGCTTTATAAAATGAATTCAATTCAAATGTCTTTGTCAAAGCTTTTGTGTATTTCAATTTTATCCTGAAAAATGACTACAAACATTATTTAGGGTGATTTAACTCCTTTGCACATTGACCTATATTTGGATATTTTGTGTAACTTTAATATGTAACCAAGTTTGGATTCTTAATATTGGTATTTAATTTCAAGGCTAGCTATAATGGTAAATTATTTTATCACATGGGCCCTTAAAAACAGAATAATCGTCCTGCTATTTGCAGCTGGCCTAACTGTGTATGGTATTTACTCTGTCAAGAATACACCAGTTGATGCAATCCCAGACCTTTCTGAGAACCAGGTAATAATTTTTACAGAATGGATGGGCCGCAACCCTCAAATTATTGAAGATCAAATTACCTATCCATTGGTTAGTAATTTACAAGGTATTGCTAAAGTTAAAAATATTCGTGCCAGCAGTATGTTCGGGATGAGTTTTGTATTTGTGGTATTTGATGATGATACAGATATTTATTGGGCTCGTACTCGTGTATTGGAACGTTTAAATTACGCCCAAAGGTTGTTACCTGCAGGTATTATTCCAACATTGGGGCCCGACGGAACCGGTTTAGGTCATGTTTATTGGTATACATTGGACGCACCTGGTTACGATTTGGGTGAATTAAGAGCATTACAGGATTGGTATGTTAGGTTTGGACTTCAGACGGTTGAGGGCGTTAGTGAAGTAGCTTCATTTGGCGGATTCGAAAAACAATATCAGATAGTAGTTGACCCAAATAAGCTAAGGTATTACAATATTCCACTTATGGATATTGTTAATCAGGTTAAAGCAAATAATAATGATGTAGGTGGAAGAAAATTTGAACAATCAGATATTGGGTATATTATTCGTGGATTAGGTTATATCAAAGATATTAATGAAATTGAAAATATTCCTTTGAAAACAGTAAATTCAATTCCTATCCGTGTAAAGGATGTTGCAACAGTGCAGATGGGTGGAGATCTGCGATTGGGGATCATAGAAGAAAATGGCGAGGGAGAAAAAGTAGGAGGTATTGTTATCATGCGTTATGGTGAAAATGCAAAGGATGTAATTGAAAGAGTAAAAATAAAATTGGAGGATATAGAAAAGGGTTTGCCACCCGGAGTAAAATTTGAAGTTGCTTATGATCGATCAAATTTGATTGATGCAACAATTGATACCTTAAAAAAAGCTGTGATAGAAGAAATAATTCTTGTAGCCATTGTGCTTTTCATCTTTTTGTTACACGCCAGAAGTGCACTTATAGTAGTAATTACCATTCCAATATCCGTTTTGATCGCGTTTATTATGATGAGTTGGTTTGGAATAACCTCAAATATCATGTCGCTTGCGGGAGTAGCACTTGCAATCGGAGATTTAGTGGATGCAGGAATTGTAATGGTGGAAAATGCAATGAAAACAATAAGTGATGAAACAAATTAAATAAATTATGATGATAACCAACGAAGAAAGAAAAAAAAGAATTGAATCGTCCTCCAAGTTAATTGGAAAGGCAGTTTTTAATTCTATTTTAATTACGTTGGTTTCCTTTAGTCCAATATTATTTCTTACAGGACAAGAACACAAACTTTTTGCGCCACTGGTTTGGACTAAAACTTTCGCGATGATTGGTTCGGCGTTAGTGATGATATTTCTTGTTCCTGTACTAATGACTATATTTCTGAAAGGGAAAGTAAGGCCTGAAAGTAAACATCCGATTTCCAGATTTTTTATTTGGATTTATTCTCCAATAATTCGATGGTGTTTGAAATGGAAAAAAACAACTATTATTTTAAGTATTGCACTGGTTGTTGGCAGCATGCCACTTGTTTTAAATCTCGGTACAGAATTTATGCCTCCTTTAGATGAAGGGTCCTTATTATTTATGCCGGTTACAATGCCTGATGTTTCAAATTCTGAAATAAAACGGATTATGCAGGTTCAGGATAAAATAATAATGACAATTCCTGAAGTACAAAATGTTCTAGGCAAAGCAGGACGTGCAAATACTGCAACAGATAATTCTCCCATTAGTATGATAGAAACAATCATATTGTTAAAACCGGAAAAGGAATGGCGAAAAGGTATTACAAAAGATAGCATAATTAATGAACTAAATTCCAAGTTGCAGATTCCGGGTGTTATTAACGGTTGGACCCAACCTATTATAAATCGAATAAATATGCTTTCCACAGGCATACGCACAGACGTGGGAGTGAAAATTTATGGACAGAATTTAGATACTATAAATAAACTTGCACAACAATTCAAAAAACAATTGGAGGGTATAGAGGGTGCTGTAGACCTATATGTAGAGCCTATTGTGGGTGGAAAATATATCGATATTGAAATTCGTAAACAGGAGCTAGGTCGTTATGGACTTTCCGTGGATGAGGTAAACATGTTTATTGAAACAGCTATTGGGGGAATGAACGTGACTACTACAGTAGAGGGGAGGCAAAGGTTTAGTGTGAATGTTCGGTTCGCGCAGGATTATAGGGATAAAATTCAAAAGCTGGATGATCTCCAGATTCAGACAATGGATTACGGACCCATTCCACTTTCTGCTGTTGCGGATATTAAAATAACAGAAGGTCCACCAATGATTAACTCCGAAAATGCAATGTTAAGAGGAACACTTTTATTTAATGTTAGAGGCCGGGATTTAGGGAGTACCGTTGATGATGCAAAGAAAAAACTTGAAGAAGAAGTATTAAAATTACCGAAAGGTTATTTTTTGGAATGGAGTGGTCAATATGAAAATCAGGTGCGAGCCGAAGAGAGATTGAAGATGATAATACCGCTAGTTCTGGTAATTATTATAGTTATTTTGTACTTTACCTTTCACACTTTTCGTGAAGTATTAATTGTACTTGCCGCTGTACCTGTTGCGTTGGTAGGTGGTGCATATTCTCTACATTTTTTTGATGTTAACTTTTCAGTAGCTGTTGCTGTAGGCTTTATTGCCTTATTTGGAATAGCTGTGGAAACTGGAGTTTTAATGCTTGTTTACTTAAATAATTCGGTAGCTAAAAAGGTTCGTGAAAACAATAATCAAAATACAATAATTTCCAAACAAGAGGTAGAAAATGCTATTTATGATGGTGCAGCATTAAGATTGAGACCGAAGCTAATGACGGTATTGGTTGATATAATCGGTTTGATGCCAATTCTTTTAGCAACAGGAACAGGAAGTGATGTTATGAAACCAATAACCATACCTTTTGTTTTTGGATTAATAACCTCCACGTTATTTGTTCTTATTGTATTGCCGGTTTTATACGCAATGGTTAGGGAGTATGAACTAAAAAAACATGGTAAACTGGTTATAGAGGAGTTTAAAAATTAAGATTCAAAATTTATTGAATATGAATACTTTTAAAAATATTGCAATTCGGTTTATAACTATTTTTTCTTTACTTTTTTATTTTACAAATATTAAAGCGCAAATATTGACAATTGACAGCATACTTAAAATTATAGAAATTAATAATCCGGAATTGCAAATGTATGATGCACAGATCAAGGCCCTCGATGCTTATGCCACCGGAGCTTATTCATTTGACCCTCCCCGTGTAGGTGTGGGATTTTTCATGACTCCTTATAATCCTCAAATGTGGACTCAGGATGTTATGAATAATCAGCAAGGTATGGGAAATTTCATGATCTCAGCAGAACAAATGTTTACGAATCCGGCAAAACTCAAAGCAAATTCGGATTATATGAGTAATATGTCAGGTGCTGAATTTGAAATGAAAAATTTTGCAAGATATGAGCTTTTTTCCATGGCAAAAATGAGTTATTACGAATGGGTAATACTTAAGAAAAAAATAAGAGTAATCAATGAAAGCGAATCCTTACTAAATTATCTTATAAAATCTACTGAACTGCGATATACCTACGGGATGGATAAATTAAATGCTTACTATAAAGCAAAAGGTATGTTGGGAGATATTCAATTAATGGAAATTATGATTGATCAGGAAATTAGTCAGAAAAGGAATGAACTTAATACCTTGTTGAATAGAAGTGTAAACACTTTATTTGAAGTTGATTCAACCTATTCAATTGAGAGTTATGAAAAAATAATGATTGACACCTCAATTATTAGCAATAATAGAAGTGATTATAAAGTTATTTCAAAAAATATTGAAGTATTAAGATCTAAACAGATTTTCGAATATTCAAAACGGCTTCCCGATTTTGGAATTAAGTTTGATCATATGGTTCCTTTTGGAACTGATCCGCAACAATTTAGTCTTATGGCTATGGTAAGCATTCCAATTGTCCCCTGGTCATCTAAGATGTATAAGTCTTCTGTGTTAGGTTTAAATTTTGAAATTGATGCTTTGAAGGCTCAGCAACAAATATTATTAAATGAAGTGAGTGGCAATATGCAGAACCTTAAAATAATGCTTCAAAGTAAAAAACAACAATTAGAGCTGTATGAAAATAATATAATGCCCGCAATGAAAAAAAATTACGAATTAAGCCTCTTGGCTTATGAACAAAACACAGAAGAATTATTTATGGTTTTAGATGCTTGGCAAAATTATAAGCTTATTCAACTTAGTTATTACGATCAATTGATGGAGCTGCTAGCCCTTCAAATAGAATATGAAAAACAATTGCAATTACCTCTGAATTAAAGAAAAGATGTCACTATGAAAAGGAATAAACTGTATTTTGAAATAAAAAAGAATTTACGATGGTAAGCAAAATTATCAATATACTATTTATATTATCGTTTTCTTTTTACTCTTGTAACAACAGAGTTGAAAAAAACGAATATGATTCACAATCCAATAGTGAACAAAAAATTTATACCTGTCCAATGCATCCTCAAATAATTAGGAATGAACCAACTCTATGTCCTATATGCGGAATGAAATTAGTTGAAAAAATACACAACGGTGAATCAATTAACAATGAAAATCTGGCAATCTTATTAAAGCCTGTAAATCAATATGTAGTGAGTTCAATTAAAACAACAACTCCGAAAAGAGATAAAATAAAAGTGGAAATTAATGCATCGGGTGTTATAAATTACGATACCAGAAATATTAACACTGTATCTGCAAGAGTTTCTGGTCGTATTGAAAAGTTATATGTCAAATTTCGATATCAACCAATATTGAAAGGACAGAAGCTCATGGATATTTATAGTCAGGAACTTGTAACTGAACAGGAAAATTACCTATTTCTTTTAAAAAATGATGCGTCGAACGAATCAATTTTACAATCAGTGGAAACGCGATTGTTATTACTTGGCTTTTCACAAACTCAAGTTAATGCTTTAAAAGTTTCCAGAATTGTTTCACAATCAGTTACAATCTTTAGCCCTTACACCGGCCATTTACATGACATAGTTAAATCCGAAATTAACTCTGGAATGAAAGAAAGTAATTTGGCTTCCGATACAGAATTGAGTATTCGTGAAGGTATGTATTTAAAAAAGGGACAAACCATATTTAATATTTATGATATTAGTGATTTATGGGTGGACTTGAATGTTTATAGCGATGATCTTGAGCTGATCAAGGTAGGTCAAACAGTAGCACTTTATACAAATGAAGGCGACACTTTAAAAGTTGCGGCTAAAATAGATTTTATTCAACCGATTTTATCAGAACAACTGCAAACAACTATTGCGCGAGTTTATCTAAATAATATGAACAAAGAATTAATTGTCGGAACTCTATTAAAGGCCAAAATTAATAGCGGAATGAAAGAAGGTATCTTTGTACCAAATTCTTCAGTTTTAAATCTTGGTAATAATAATGTAGTTTTTCTGAAAGTGGATGGTGCTTTTAAGTCCACACTAGTTAATATCGGAATAAAAACTGCAGAAGAAATAGAAATCATTTCTGGAATATCAGAATCGGATGAAATAGCACTAAATGCTCAAATGTTAATTGATAGTGAGAGTTTTGTTAAAATAAGTAGGTAGTTAAATGGTTAGAGTAATTTTAATATTGTTTTCTGCGTTTTTTGTTTTTTCTTGTAACGGGAAAAAACAAAATGGATCTATTGAGACTATTCCGCCAGATACTAAAGGATTGATTTTAAGCGATCTTCAAATGCAACTGGGGAATATCCATACCGATTCGTTAACGGAGCAGGTATTGGGCGATGAATTGTTATTGACGGGAGTTTTGTCAATAAATCAAAACAATATTACTTCAATAAGTTCAAGGGTAATGGGACGAATTGAAAATTTGTATTTTAAAAATATTGGGGATCAGGTAATTATTGGACAACCCCTTTATGATATTTATAGTGAGGATTTACAGCTTTCAATCAAAGAGTATAAACTTGCAACGGCAAAGAAAAAGGCGTTAGATTTTAAGGCTGTTGATGTTAATGCAATTATTTCTGCAGCTAAAAACAAATTAGTATTGTATGGCTTATCCAATAAACAAATACAAGAAATTGAAAGCGCCGAATTCGTTGCCGATGTAATTACTATTTTTAGTAGTGTTTCGGGTATTATTACTTCAATCGACAACTCTGAGGGTAGTTATATTATGCAAGGTGAATCTATATATCACATTTCAGACCTTACAGAACTTTGGGCTGATGTTCAAATTTATGCGGATAATTTGGATAAGGTTAGTAAAAATTTGACAGCTACTATTTTTATTCCGGGAATTTCAGGGTTTAAAACAAGTGGATTAATAAGTTTTGTTAATCCTGAATTAAATGCAACTTCACAAATTAATGTTCTTAGGTTGGAAATTGAGAATAAAGAGGGTAAACTAACTCCCGGAATGCAAATAAACGCTTCTATTTTGTTGAATAAAATAAACGTTTTGTCTTTGCCAAATGATGCTATTATAAGGGACGCAAAGGGAGCATCTGTTTGGGTTCAAACCGGGGACAAACAATTTGAGTTAATTATGATCGAACCTGGAATCGAGACTGATGAATTTACAGAAATTAGATCAGGTCTCAAAAGAGGAGATATAGTGGTTATTTCAGGAGCATATTTGTTATATAGTGAGTATTTATTCAGGATGGGCACCAATCCTATGGAAGGACATGAGGGAATGACAATGTAAGTTGGAAAACTGCCCTTTATTTTATAATTTTGATATACAAATTTATTTTATGCTAAAAAATATACTAAGTATTTTGGTTTTAACCAATGTTTTGTCAACATCTTTCTCGCAAACAATCGCTACCAATTTTACAACCAACGACTGTGAGGGGATATCTTATGACCTATTTGATGAGTTGGATAATGGGAAAGTAGTAATTATTGCATGGGTAATGCCTTGCGGAGCTTGTATCTCTAGTTCCTTAACAGCATATAATATTGCAGAGAGTTATGAAGCAATTAATCCGGGTAGAATTTTATACTACCTTGTTGATGACTATGGAGATACTGACTGCACCGTGTTAACTAACTGGGGTGAGACCAATGGCATTGGTCCTAATTTGAATGTATTTGCTTCAGGTGATATTTCAATGGCTGATTACGGAACAGCGGGCATGCCTAAGGTGGTAGTATTAGGAGGATCGGAGCATATTGTATATTTTAATAAAAATGGTGCAGCAGCGGGTAATGTGGACGATCTGGAACAAGCAGTTTTAGATGCATTGGCTAGTGATGAAGGAACAGGACTTTCGGGAAATAATGTAATAGCTTCTCTTGCAATTTCTGCGATTTTAACTACGAACGGAATTTCGGTAAATTATGAACTTCCTTATTCAGGTTCAATAAGTTATCAAATTATTAATGCACAAGGGCAGATTGTAAATAGTATTTCTCCTAAATTTGAATCATCTGGAAGTCATGAGAATACTATCGATATGGGTATTGTTTCACAGGGAATTTATTTTCTTCGTTTTATGTTTGACAATGAAGTTAAAATAATTAAATTTAATTTGTAAGTTTTTCGTCCAAGCGGTAAATATTTATGTTGTTATGTAAAAAAATATCATGCGTGTGTTTTTTAACTATCTTCAGCTTTCTTAAAATGAACGCCCAATGCTGTGCCGCCGGAAGCGGAAGTCCGATAGCAGGCGACGGATCCCAAGGAGTTTTGCAAAAGGACCAGGCTGAATTAAATTTGAATTATCAGAATGTATATAGCACTAAATTTTTAAGTGGTGATACTGCAGATGTCAATTATTTGGACAAATATTCAAGCAATTATTTGTATTTAAGATTAGCTTATGGAGTTTCTGAAAATCTTACAATTTCGTTAGAATCCGGTTATTATATCGACAAATCTCAAGTAGGTCTTGATAAAAGAGATACAATAACTGCATCCGGCTTGGCAGATATCGTAATTTTTCCAAGATATAATATTTATAACCATACCGGTGAAAGATCAAATACAGATGTCACAATCGGATTGGGATGGAAAATACCAATTGGTAGTCATGATGATTCATTAAGGCAAATCGAACCCTTTTCGGGCGATGTATATTATATTCGTAAACCTCCAGCTGTGCAACTTTCGTCAGGGTCTAATGATTTTATTTTTTATGGATTTTTGTTTCATGGGTATCCTGCTAAAAAGGTTAACTTTTTTTCTAATTTGACCTATATTCATAAAGGATGGAATTCGTTAGGCGAGAAGAACGGCGATTACGCGAGTTTGGGATTATATGCAGGCAAAACTGTTTTCGATAATTTCGGATTAATTCTACAGATGAGAGGGGAGTGGATAGATGAAATGAAGGTGAATCCGGATTTATACCTTTATGGATATTATAACTACTCTACTACTTCAACAGGCAGTAAGAAAATTTTTGTTACACCACAAATTACCTATTCCAAAAAACAATTTATCATTTATGCCCTGAGTGAATTCCCAATTTATCAATATGTTAATGGGACCCAGATTGCTTCTCAATATCTGATAACCGCGGGTATTTCCTATCGATTTTTACCCTTTAGTAAGTTAGCTCCTCCTATAATTGACAACATAAAATAATAACATTTACCAAAAGCTAAATTTCGTTAAAATTTGGTTTTCCCAATGGTTTTCTCTATATTTGCGCTGTGCGTAAGAAAATAGTCCTCTTTTTCTCTCTTTTTCTTCTTACATTAACTTTGGTACCTTGCACTGATTTGCATACTGAAGAAAATGTGATCACATTTTCTTTTGACCAAGCGCAGGAAGATCATGAGGCGCATCAGGACGTCTGTCCACCTTTTTGCAGTTGTAATTGTTGCAGCTCATCTGCTATTTGTCAATTGATAGACTCTTACTCGGAAATAGAAACAAATATTCCGGAATCATCTAATACATATCAGTCCGAATACTTCTTCAACTACTATCCCGGTATTTGGCAGCCTCCAAAAATCAGCTAATTTTTTTTTGATTTTGTGCTAAAAATTTTGTGAATGGATGCAATTGTTTTTAGTTGTATTCAGTGCATACTCTAAATTCTACACAAATCATTTACTCCACTTCATGTAGGGTTTAATTCTCAATTCTCATTTATAATTATTAATTATATTATGATCAATAAAATCATTCAATTTTCTATTAAAAATAAGCTCGCGATCGGGTTTATGACGCTCGCGCTCATAATTTGGGGTACCATTTCGCTTATTAATCTACCGATCGATGCCGTACCTGATATTACAAATAATCAAGTGCAGGTAATAACTACAACACCAACACTCGCCACACAAGAAGTGGAACAGTTTGTAACTGCACCAATTGAACGAAGTATGGGTAATCTCCCTGATATTGAAGAAATAAGGAGTGTTAGTCGCTTTGGTTTAAGTGTTGTAACAATCGTTTTTGACGATAAAGTTGATATTTATTTTGCCCGGCAACTGGTATCGCAAAAATTAAAAGAAGCAGAAGAGCAAATACCAGCCGGAATCGGGACTCCTGAAATGTCGCCTGTAAGCACGGGGCTGGGGGAGGTTTATCAATATGTATTGCATCCTGCTGAAGGTTTTGAAGATAAATTTACTGCAATGGATCTCCGCAGTATGCAGGATTGGATAGTAGCGCGACAGTTGATTGGCACACCTGGAATTGCTGAAGTAAACTCCTTTGGAGGCTTTTTAAAACAATATGAAGTGGCTGTAGATCCGATGCGATTAAAAGCAATGAATATTACGATTCCTGAAATATTTGAAGCCCTGGAAAAAAATAATGAAAATACAGGTGGTGCTTATATCGAAAAACAACAAAGCAGTTATTATATCAGAGGCGTTGGGCTGGTAACGAGTCTTGATGATATTGGGAATATAGTTGTTAAAACAAATAGCCTTGGAATGCCAGTGTTAATCAGAGATGTGGCAAAAGTGCAATTTGGTTTTGCTCCCCGCTATGGTGCTCAAACTAGAAATGGTGAGGGTGAAGTAGTAGGTGGAATTGTTATGATGTTGAAGGGCGAAAATAGTGGTGATGTCGTTGCTCGTGTTAAAGATAGAATGGAAATTATTCAGAAAGCATTACCTGAAGGAGTTGTAATTGATGCTTATTTAGACAGAACATCTCTGGTAAATCGTGCCATAGCAACCGTAGAAAAAAACCTTCTGGAAGGAGCATTAATTGTTTTATTTATTCTTGTTTTATTTCTTGGGAATGTGAGAGCCGGACTTATAGTTGCCTCCGTTATTCCGCTGGCAATGTTATTCGCCGTTGCCCTGATGCAATTATTCGGAGTGAGTGGAAATTTAATGAGTCTTGGAGCAATTGACTTCGGGTTAATTGTAGATGGCGCCGTAATTATTGTTGAAAGTATTTTACACCGCATAACACAAAGTAAACATCATCATGTTGGAATTAAAAAACTCAGCCGTGATCAGATGGATAATGAAGTTTATCAAAGTGCAAGTAAAATGATGAACTCGGCTACTTTTGGACAGTTCATAATCCTTATCGTTTATTTGCCGATTCTTGCTTTAAGAGGCATTGAAGGAAAAATGTTCGGACCAATGGCTCAAACGGTTGGTTTTGCAATAGTTGGTGCACTCATCCTATCGCTTACCTATGTGCCGATGATGAGTGCATTATTTTTATCAAGAAAAACTGAACATAAAGAAAATATTTCTGATAAAATGATGAAAGCAATTCAGCGTGCTTACAAACCGGTAATTGAATTTGCCATTAAATTTAAAATAGGAGTTGTTGCAGTTTCTTTGGCTTTATTTATTGGCGCAGTTATGCTATATAATACATTAGGTGGCGAATTTATTCCTACTTTGGAAGAAGGTGATTTTGCATTTCATTCTATATTACCTCAGGGGAGTTCACTGTCAGAAAGTGTAAAAAATAACGAAAGGGTTGAAAAGGTGCTTTTACAGTTTCCGGAAGTGAAACAGGTAATTGCTAAGTCAGGTAGTGCCGAAGTACCTACAGATCCTATGCCCCCGGAAGCAACGGATATGATGATCATCTTAAAAGATAAAAGCGAATGGACAACTACAGATGATTATTGGGAATTAGCGGATACAATGATGAAAGAATTACAAAAAATACCGGGTGTATTTTTTGAAAGTAACCAGCCCATTCAAATGCGATTTAACGAATTAATGACCGGGGTTAGGCAGGATATTGCCGTTAAATTATTCGGGGAAAATTTGGATACGCTTTTGCAGTATGCTAATTTAATTGCAGCGGAAATTGCGACTGTTGAAGGTGCTGGTTCGCCGCAGGTGGAAAAAGTTTCCGGACTTCCTCAAATTAGTATTACTTATGACAGAAATCGGTTAGCGCAATATGGGGTAAATGTTTCAGATGTAAATAAGATCATTAAAACAGCTTTTGCCGGTGAACCTGCAGGAATTGTTTTTGAAAACGAGCGGCGATATGATATGGTTGTTCGTTTGGATTCTGCATATAGAAAAGATATTACCGATGTGGAAACATTATTTGTTCCATTGCCAAATGGAGGACAAATTCCGTTGCAACAAGTAGCAGAAGTGATCTATAAACTTGGGCCTGCTCAAATTAGCAGGGAAGATGGAAAACGCAGAATTGTAGTGGGATTAAATGTAAAAGATCGAGATGTTCAAAGTGTAGTGGAGGATATGCAGAAAAAGATTGAAGCGGATGTTAAATTACCTATTGGATATTATGTAACCTACGGAGGCCAATTTGAAAATTTAAAAGAAGCAACGCAACGCTTAACAATTGCAGTCCCTGTAGCCTTATTAATGATTCTAATTCTATTATATCTTACATTCAGTTCGATGAAACAAGCGCTTTTAATTTTTACTGCGATACCACTATCGGCAATTGGTGGTGTTATTGCGCTGTGGATGAGAGATATGCCTTTCAGTATTTCGGCAGGTATTGGGTTTATTGCTTTATTTGGAGTTGCTGTTTTAAATGGAATAGTGCTTATTAGTACTTTTAATCAACTGGCTAAGGAAGGTGTTCACGACATTTATGAAAGGGTAAGACAAGGAACAATGATTCGCTTGCGTCCGGTTTTAATGACGGCAAGTGTTGCGTCATTGGGATTTCTTCCAATGGCTCTATCGAATAGTGCGGGTGCAGAAGTTCAACGGCCACTAGCCACAGTTGTTATCGGTGGATTAATTTCGGCTACTGCACTTACTTTAATTGTTTTACCTGCGCTTTACATTTTGTTTAATCGCAAACGAAAACGCAAAATACCAGTAGCTGCAATTGTAACCTTTTTTGCGATAAATGGTTTATTTATTTCAGAAAAAATTTCCGCACAAAACGTTGTTCAATTGCCTCTTGATTCAGTTGTAAATATAGCATTGAGAAATAACCCACAAATTAAAGCCGCTGAATTAGAGATAATAAGAAATCAACAATTAAAAAAAACCAGTTTTAATTTGCCAAAAACAGAACTGTTTTTTGAAAATGAAGATATACTTGGGAATACCGACGATGGGATATTAAAAATAGGAATTCAACAAGGAATTGAATTTCCAACCACCTATATAACAAAAAACAAAATAAACAATCAAAATATTGTAATAAGTGAAACGGTATTGGCGCTTACACAAAAGGATCTTGCGAAAGAAGTGAACAGCGCCTATTTTGACTTGATATTTGCAGTAAATAAAAAGGAAATTTTACAAAAAAAAGATAGTTTATATACAAATTATGAGGAAGCAGCTAGGGCCAGATACGATGCAGGAGAAACGAATTATTTAGAAAAAATTTCTGCGGAAGCAAAACGCAAAGAAGTAAATCTGGAATATTCGAATACCGAAACAGAGATCATTATTGCGCAATCAAAATTGCAGCAATTTATGCGGGTTGATTTTATCGTATTGCCAGATGTTTCTAAAGTAACAAGATTATCCTTTGATAATGCTGCGCTAAATATGAGCCATCCATTCCTATCTTATTACCAACAACAAATTGAATTGGCATCCTACCAAAAAAGCTTGGCTAAAAATAATCTGTTGCCTGATTTTAGTTTCAGGTATTTTAATCAAAATCTATTTGGTATTGATCCCGGATATAAAGGATATAGCATTGGCATAGGTGTCCCGATCGCTTTTTGGAGTTATACAGCTCAAATAAAAGCTGCTGAAACACAAAAACAAATAGCTCTGGTAAATTATGAAAATGAAAGTATACAATTTATATCTGCTTTAGCACAATTAAACCTACAGTATGAAATAGCAAATACAACTGTTCAATATTTGGAGTCAACAGGTTTAACACAAGCAGAAGAAATATTAAGAACTGCAAAAACAGCTTATTCGGCAGGTGAAATTGGTTATTTTGAATTAATATTCGCAAACGAAGAATATTTTAACCGACAATTCAATTATTTGCAAGCCTTAGAAGATCTCAATCAAACAATTATTAATATCAATTATTTTATAAATAAATAAATTTAGTTTTATGAAAAAATATATTTTTTATTTCACAATATCATTTTCAATTATACTATTTTTTGCTGCCTGTGGCAAAGTGAGTAAAACGGCAGAAGAACACGGAGATCATGAGGAGGAAGGCCATGACGAGCATGGTGAGGAGCATGCAGGTAAATTGGCTATACTTACGCAGGACCAATTTAAATCAATTGATATTCAACTTGGGGATTTGGTTCAAAGAAATTTGACCGGAACCTTGACGGCAACCGGCTATTTAAAGGTGCCTCCTCAAAACAAGGCAGATGTTACTGCTTTAGTGGGAGGAATTGTTCAGCAGATTTTTGTGAAGGAAGGTGAATATGTGAATAAAGGCAAAACATTGGTAACCATTGTAAATAAAGATTTTATTGGAATGCAGGAAAATTACCTAACTACAAAATCAGATTTGCTTTTTGCAGAACAAGAGTTAACACGGCAAAAAGATTTAAGTGTAAGTAACGTTTCTGCGCAAAAAAACTTGCAGCAAGCTCAGGCAAATTATAGTTCATTAAAAGCTAAATTAAGTTCATTAAAACAACAATTAGCATTATTGGGTATTAATGCCGAAAATTTGGATGCCGATAAATTAACATCAGTAATTTCTGTTACAAGTCCGGTAAGCGGATATGTTAGCCATATAGACGTAAATATTGGTAGTTCCGTTGAAATGTCACGAACAATTTTGGATGTTGTGGATAATTCACAATTGCACCTCGACCTGTTTGTATTTGAACAGGATCTTATGAAAATTAAAATCAACCAAAAGGTAAATTTTACGCTTACAAATTTACCTGGCAAGAGTTTTAGCGCAACAATTTTTGCTGTTGGGAGTGCATTTGAAAACGAAACAAAGTCTATTCCCATTCATGCAATAATTACCGGCGAAAAATCCGGATTAATAGAAGGTATGAATGTTTCTGCTAATATTGAAATAGAAAATATTTCTACAACTGCAATTCCAACAAATGCAATTGTAAGTGAAGCAGGAAGAGATTATGTATTTATTTGGGCAATTGACCATCAGTTAGAAGTAAATGCCGGTGATGAACATGCACACGAAGGAGATGCACATGGACATGATGAAGCTGCTCACGCAGACGAGGAACATGCACATGCAGAAGGAGAGGAGGTTGCGCACCACGAAGAGCCTAAGGTGATCACAACAATAGAAATGAAACCGGGTGATAAATATGTGTTTGAAAAAATGCCGGTTAAACGTGGAATCACAGAGGGTGGTTATACGGAAATAACGCCACTTGGCGACTATATGGAAGGAGAAAAAATTGTAATAAACGGGGCTTTTTATTTATTGGGCTCATTGAGTAATGAGGGTGAAGCGCATGCACATTAAAATGAATGAATCATGAAATTTCAATTCAGTTTAACAATTATTAGTTTCTTACTGTTTACGGAAGTTACTTTATCACAAAATTATTACAGACTAACAAATGGGCCTGTATTAATTTCTGGGATATATAATGACAGTTTAATTATTGCTGAAAGTAATAGTTTATATTTTATTTTTGATTATCAAACCAATGAAGTAAACTTTAATTTACCTGTTAAATCATTGAAAAGTAATAACTACCAGATAGACTCACTTATAAAAAAGGAATTTGAAAATGAAATAACATTTAAGGGGAAAATTATTGGTGAATATGATGCTACTAAAGAACATCCTCCTTTATTTGTAGTAGTAGAAGGAGATTTGGAGTATGACAATTATGTTATCCCTCTTTCCTTTAATGCGACTATTACGCATTTAAAATCAGGTAGTGCAAGTTGTAATTTTTCTGCTACAATAAATATGGATATTACTAAATATTTTGATGAGATGGAGAAAAAAGGTATTGAAAAATCTATAAATATTATTTTTAACGAATTGATTTTGTACAAAATAAATTAGTATATGGGTGAAACTCTGTTCTCTCATCCTGATTGCCAAAACCGGGATGTTGAGGGCAGGGTTAACACCCGCCATTTATGTAGCCAATTTTAAAAAAAAATGTGATGAAGTTACCAATCAACGACAAAAAATTTATATTTTTATTATTCGCAGTTTCCCTTGTGATCATTTTAGAGATTCTATCTCTTACAGGGATAGAAATACCTATGCCACTTGCTCCATTCATTTATGCAGGATTTATTTTTGCAATAGGATATAAAGTATTATGGAGTGGTTTAAATGCCTTATTAAAATTACAATTCAGCAGCATCAATTTATTAATGTTGATCGCTGCTGTAGGTGCATTTTATTTAGGAGAATACCCCGAAGCTGCCGTTGTTATTGTATTGTACGTATTGGGCGAACGCTTGGAGGATATTGGAATTGAAAATAGTAAATCAGCATTGGACGAATTGGTTGCAAAAACTCCAAGAACAGCTACGATAAAAAGCAGGGGAGCCGAGATGATGATAGATCAAATAAGTATCGGCACCATAATCCAAATAAAACCAGGTAGTTATATTCCTATGGATGGCATTATTACAGAAGGATCAACAGCTGTGGACGAGGCTACCATTACAGGCGAACCAATTCCAAAAGATAAACATAAAGGTGATATTGTATTTGCAGGCACTCTTAATCAACACGGTTTTATTGAAGTGGAAACAACAAAAATATCTGCAGATACAACCTTCTCGAAGATCATTCAACTTACATTTGAAGCGCAGGCAAATAAATCGGACACACAAAAATTTATTCAGAAATTCAGCAAAAGTTACACTCCTGCAATTATATTATTAGCTGTTTTGTTATTTGTAATTCCTGTTTTTATTTTAGATCAACCATTAGAAAAGTGGTTGAATCAAGCTATTGCTTTGTTAGTTATTGCATGCCCTTGTGCATTGGTAATTTCTACTCCCGTCGCATTTTATGCGGCAATAGGAAATGCTTCTTCGAAAGGGATATTAGTTAAAGGGGGAAAATATTTAGAGGCATTGGCAAAAATTAAAGCAATTGCCTTGGATAAAACGCGTACCATAACTTATGGTAAACCGGTAGTGTCAGATATTATTCCATTAAATGTAAAGGATAAAGAAGAATTGCTCGCTTGTGCAGCAGGAGCAGAAATGTTTTCTGAACACCCTCTTGCTCAGGCAATTGTTGATGCTAGTATTGCCGAAGGATTTGCACCGCATGCTGTAAAGAATTTTAAAAGCGAAATGGGTAAGGGTTTAGTTGCAGAATGTTTGGTATGCAAGGATGAACATATTTTTATTGGTAAATTGGATTTCATAAAAGAAAATCAATCTGTTACCAAAGAGGCGGAACAAATAGTGGAAAGATTGTCCAATGAAGGTAAAACTAGTGTTGTGATCAGTTTCGGTGATGGAGTTGCCGGAATTATCGGATTAACTGATGAAATTAAGGAAGATAGTAAAGTTGCAATTCAGGAATTAATTGCATTAGGTGTAACACCAATAATGCTGACAGGCGATAATGAAAAAGCGGCAAAATACGTTGCTGATCATGTTAATATTCAGCATGTTTTTGGTAACATGTTACCGGAAAATAAAGCAAAAAAAATAAAAGAATTTTTGCAGGAATACACCTTTGTGGCCATGGTGGGAGATGGTATAAATGATGCACCTGCACTTGCACTTTCTACAGTGGGTATTGCCATGGGAGCAGCAGGAAGCGATACCGCAATTGAAACGGCAAATGTTGCTTTGATGAATGATAATTTATCCAAAATTCCATTTTTGATCCGCCTCGGTAAAAAAACATTAAACCGCATCAGAATAAACACAATAGCCGCAGTTTTGGTTAAATTTGTTTTTATTGTTTTAGCTTTTTTGGGTTTTAGTAATCTGGCATTGGCTATAACAGCGGATGTCGGTGTTACTTTGATTGTAATATTAGTTAGTTTAAATTTGATGCGTTTTAAGTAATTTTATCTAAACAAATACTTACTCAATTTTGAAACTTAATGATATACAAGGATTTATACTAAACTTCCTTTTGGGTTGTACTATCATTTCCTGCCAACACAATTCACTGTATATTGAGGAAGTAATACTTACACCCCCATTAGGATGTGGTGAAATAGATACAATTGAAAATAATACGATCCCGCGACATGAAGACACAGTATATTTTCAAAACGATGTATTCCCAATTTTGCTAACCAAGTGTGCATTAAGTGGTTGTCACGATCCGATAACCGCAAGAAATGACGTTATATTATGTTCTTACGAAAATTTAATGTCCACAACCGATATTGTTCCCTATGATACACATGAAGGTGAATTATTGGAAAATATTACTTCCACAGATCCAGATCATAGAATGCCTCCTTCGCCAAACGCACCGCTTTCTACAATCGAAATTGATATTATACTCCAGTGGGTGCAACAAGGCGCATTGAATAATAAATGTATGGAGTGAAATATTGTTATAAATCAAATTGTAAATTTTTTCAATTATAGGGCTTAGTATTTGTTTTATAGCTCAAGTTCTACCGTTATAAATTCTTTGACCCCTTCGCCTCCCGTAATCTCTAACCAGGCTGCATTTTGGCTTCCAATTAAGGATAAATTAAACGTGAAAAAATTGCAACACTTTCTTTCTGTCTTAATAAATTCAGTTAACTCATCAAGCATAACATCATCACCGGAAAACTTGAAAGCAAATCCATTGGCCAATTCCTTTTTTTCGACCATTTTTTCACGCAAACTTTGAAGAACAACTTCCTTTCTTTTTTGCAATTCCGGACTCGTGAGATTACACATAAATGCTGACTTTGTATTTGTCAATTGTTGATTTGATATCTTCGTTGATGCCGAATTTATCGAATCGTTTGCCAACGTATGATCATGCACCTTGCAAGTGCCCTCCTCACAAGAACTGCATTCTGATCCTGAATTTCTCATTTTGTCTTTTTTACTAAAACAATCCTGAATCGCTTGACAACTGCCTAAAAATAGACTAGATACCAGAACTAAAATTAAACTTGCGTTAAAAGTGGTTTTTTTCATAATTATTGCTTTTTTTTGTAAAGTTAAACCATGGAGTATAGTCTATGGTGTTCTTTAAATTCTAAAAATATTATGAAAAAATGCTTATAGGCGAATTAGCAATCAGAACTGGTTTCTCTCGAGATACCATTCGTTTTTATGAAAAACATGGGCTTATTAAAGTCCCACGTAGATCTCGAAGGGAAAATAACTACAAGGAATATTCTGAAGATATTCTAGAAAGATTATTAACCATCAAACGAGTAAAGGAGTTTGGATTTACATTGAACGAAACTTCAGAAATTCTTGATCTTATGGAAATGAAAGTAGCAACCTGTGATAATATTGCTTTAAGAATTGAGGAGAAAGTTAAAATTATAGATGAAAGAATCAGACTTATGCTCGAGTTGAGACAAAGTATGTTAACAAAAGTTTCTGAATGTTTTGGCAAATGCGGGAATTCCGAAACTGATAATTGTGCTATTTTATTGAATTAGTTTAAAATTATTGAATGATAATTTTTTCTGTGTGAACCGCACCATTCACATCCTTTATTACTATTAAAAATAAACCAGGGGTCAATTTATTTATTGGTATATTAACTATTTTATTGCCATTCAAATCTAGGTTTTTAACAATTCCTTGCTGCGCATCGTATAACCTAATAGTTTCCAAACCAATTTCACTGTTAATGTTAAATGCAGATTCAGCCGGATTTGGAAACACTTTAATTACGTTTTGAGTTGTGGCCTCTTCCAATAGAACAGGTTCAACATAGGTGCCTTCTCTATACATTACCGCATTTGAATAATTATCTTGCCACACCACATGTACCTTATTGGATGAAACTGCAACATCCGCATTTTCTAACCCATAAAAATCGAGATATGCGATTGTATCATAATCAGGTGGAAACCCGTTATTAATATCATTGGTGAACGAAATGGGAATTGTAGCTTTTGAATTCTCAACCTGTTTCCAAACCATTGCTACTGCATTTCCAAAACTTGCAATCCGAGGATAGTTTTGAACAGATAAACCTTCAAATTCCGGCGAAACACGCATGTCAGGTTCATCTGTAAATTCGGTTAATGATGAAGTGGAAAAATAAACCCTAGAATCACCTTCACCCGCACTCATAAAAACAGAATATAAATTATCACCAATAATAACGCCATCAGGTCCGCTTGCAGGACATGCAAAAACGGTCCAGTCGGTTTGATCTATCTGAATTCCATTTTCGAAACTAATTCCTCCATCAGTAGAAATTCCTGCCCAACTATTTCGGAGATTATCTAAATTGTCTCTATATAAAGTAACAACATAATTATCTTTTGCAGTTATTCCAACAGGGCAACAATCACAAACTTCTCCTCCCGAAAAATTACTTGCGGTCACATCCATATTGAAACTATTTCCAAAATCATCTGATGTAACTACAACATATTTTGGGTCGAGAAAGGATGTATTTAATTTCATAAATGCAATTGCGGGATTTCCATCTTCCTTAACGGTAACAGATGGGAACCTGGAATAATGATCACCTATCATGCCATCAACAATTTCCAGTGTATCAAATGTAATTCCACCATCATAAGAGGCAACACAATAAATACGTGCCATGTCTTCCGGTTCTTCCTTAAATACAATATATATTGTATCGCCCTTAGAGGCAATATCAGGACCTGCCCAGGAAAAAGTGGATATTGATGTTTCAGGACTGTTTAACATAAGAGGCGTAGTGAAGGAAATTCCTTCCTGTCTTGAAAAGTACATGTCGCCCTCATTTCCCCAGATCACCACTGCACCATCATCTCCGGTTAAAGCAATTCTTGGATGATCATATCCGGTTGTTTCGTCAGAAATCATAATTGGTTCACTCCAAATGATCCCTGTTTGAGCTGATAATTGTATAGAGATTAAACAAAGTATATAGGTAAAAGATCGCATAAACATTTATTGTTTTATCAAATATAATACTAAAAAGTCAAAATCCACTTACTGAATGTGAATTATGACTTAATATTAACAGGTATATTCAATTTTAAACTCATATTTCTGCCCATATTATATACACCGGTTCTTCCTGTTGCATAATTTATTTCACTGTATTTTAATCGGCTCAAATGGCTTTGATAAGCTACATCTGTGAGATTATTTACCGTAATATAAACAGAGAATAGTACCTTCTTTTCTGATAATATATCTGTTCCAAATCCTGCATTTAACAATAAATATCCGGGAGTTTTAGTCTCTGTATTGTATGCTGAAAAAATATGGTTTTGTGCAAAATAATTTTCCATTTGTATTTGAATATAACTGTTACCCAAAAAATTATTTACTTGTTTAAAATCACCCCTGAGTTCAGAGATCAATTTTGCTGCCGGGGTATACGGTAGAAATTTTGTGGAATCTGTTGCATTTTGAAGTTCGGCATTTACAAACGAAAAACTATTTTCGATATGTAACCAGTGAAAAGGATGGGGATGTATATCTAAAATTATTTCTACTCCTGCTAAATTCGTTTTTCCTTGTGCATATGTAAAAACTTCAAAAAATTCTCCTTCTGCATTAATTAAGGAGTCACTTCCGGATGCTGTGTTTAATTTCCTCAAATAAATAAAATTTTGAATAGCATTATTAAAAATATCCGCCTTAAATGAAATATGTTCCCCGTCATAAGCGAAAGATGCATCCATTTGTAAACTTGTTTCAGGGTCAAGTTCTGTATTCCCTATCTCATATCTGAATGTGCCTTCATGAACACCGTTTGAACCCAGTTCAGCAATATTTGGTGAGCGAAATCCTCGTGAAATGTTTAGTTTACTATGCATCTTTTCATTTATTTGATAGGTAGCCCCAATACTTCCTGACACCGCTGAAAAATTGCGATCAAACGCTGTAAAAATTATCTCCTCGTCCTCTTCTGAAATAAATTCTTGCGCAATCAATGACCGCATATCATAACGTAAGCCGCCAGCCAGATCAAAATTGCCGACCGTTTTTTTAGTTGCTAAGAAAACACCAATATCAAAAAGAGTGTATTCGGGAATCAGCACCTCTACCCCCAGATTTTGTGAACTTTGTTGCATACCATTAATGCCGATAGAAGAACTCCATTTATTTTTTTCGGGAAATAAATAATGAGCTGCATAATTAATTGTGTTCATTTTAAAGTATAATGCATATTCATCAGGATCAAACAAATTTTCGAATTCCTTTCTGTTGTTTTGTTGCCAGCCTAATATCAGATCCACAATACCATCGCCTACAACAATACTATTGTTCAATGCCACTTTGTAATGTTGGATGTTCTGTTTAGGCAAATGCAGATCATAACTTTTTGAAACAGAATTTTCTGCAATTACATCCTCTATGGTGCTATCATTCAGTGCAACCGGGTATATAAATAGCCCTGTAGCGCTGTCACGTTCTCCCTCTACTAATCCGACATTTAATTGATAAATTGCAGCATCAATATGACTATATCCCCATTTTTTATTCAAACCAATTGTTCCATTTGTTGCCTTCTCCTTAAACCCACTTCCAAATACATATCCATCATATTTATTTTGATATGCATGCGCCATTTTTCCGCTATATCGTGCACTCCAAATCAAACCATTTTTATTTCCGGCAATATTTCCTGAATAGCCTATCAATCCGTTATTAGTTTGATAATTACTTAAAATATTTGCCTTAATTGTTTTATCAGGCAGAGTAGGAGCACCAATAAAATGAATTACACCTGCCATTGCATCTGAGCCATACATTAAACTGGCAGGACCTTTTAATATCTCGATCCTGTTGACAGAATATTCATCAATTTCTATTCCATGCTCATAGCCCCATTGTTGCCCTTCTTGTTTAATTCCATCGTTAACAATTACAACTCTATTATATCCCAGTCCCCTTATCTGTGGTTTTCCAATGGCGGGACCTGTAGATATATTTGATATTCCTGGTTGTGTGCTTAATGCATCAATAATATTTGTAGAGGTGTTTTGTAACAAAACATTTTTAGTGATCACAGAAATTGGTGTTGGTGTTCTGTTTGCTTCCGCTGATCGGGATAATCCCGTAACAACGATCTCTTTTATTTCTGTAAATGTTTCTGTTAAAATATAATCCTTTACTTTAATATTTGAAAGATCAATTGTTTCCACAATAGATTCATATCCTATATAGGTAATTTGAACAGATACCTTTTTTGCCGGTAGATTATTTATAACAAATTTGCCATCAGCATCGGCAGTCGACCCGGTTTTAAGGTCTGGAAAATATATAGAAGCACCCGGTAATGTATTGTTATTTGCCGATTCGTAAATAGTACCGGATAGGCTAATTTGTGTATAAGCTGATGAATTATATAATATATATATTATGCTCATCGCATAGATAAATTTCTGCATAAATCAAGTAATTAAAAATTTAAAAAAATAAGTGAATTTTCACTATGCAGAAATAGGAGAGCCCCTGGAATCGGGATTCTGAAAAAATAGATCTAATGAATATTGTGTTATGCAGGATGATTCAAAGGAGATATAAATGAAATGTGTCGCAGAAATTAAAAAAATCTCCGACTCATTGCCGGCAGAAAAATTATGATCACAAATATTACATTTATCTAATTCATGAAAATGAGCGGTGTTATTATCATGTTCACTGCAGGTAACTTCATCCTTATGCCCTAATAAGTGGTAGAAATCCCGGCTGACTATCGTTGCAAAGAATAATATCAGCAGTGATAATGCAGCTATCGGCTTGTAGAAATTAGTTTTGGGCATTGATGCAAAGATAATACTACCTTGTGTATTTGAAGTTAAGGCATGTTAACAAAATTTACGCCTTAAAAGTTCCATTCCAAATCTATCTCTATTGAGCAAGTGTGCGTGCTGTGGAGGATTCATTTCTATTTACCCTGAAAGTTGCCAAGTTGAGGGAATCTTATATCTTAGGGCAAAATTTAATACATGTCGAAGTCGAACAAATTAACGGTATTCATTCTTGTTGCAATGGCATTGGGTATTTTTATTGGCGCCTTATTACATAAGAATGCCACCGGAAAAGAGTTAACATACACTCCAAATAAGGATTTTACCGGAAAGGAAAGTATTATTCTCGACTATGGGAATGTTAAACATGAAGTTGTTGTCTACACAGTTAAAACAGCTGCTGAAAAACAAATGATAACGGATAGTCTTGGTAAAGGGGTGGTAACCACTCTTGTTAATAAATCGGTAACCTTCGTACCAGGCATTATAAGTTCGGGTGATGCCAATGACCTTGATAGTAAAATAAGCGGAGCAAAAAACGGAACAGTTGAAATTACACTAATAAAGAAGATCGCCTCAAATATCTCAATACTCACCACAATTTTTTTATCCCTCATTAAAATGATAATTGCCCCGCTGGTTTTGTCAACTTTAATTGTAGGTATTGCAAAAACCGGAGATGTAAAAACTGTTGGAAGAGTAGGAGGGAAAACGATGTTGTGGTTTATTACTGCAAGCCTTGTTTCTCTCACACTTGGGATGGTATTGGTAAATGCATTTCAACCCGGGGCACAAATGAATTTGCCATTACCCGCTGATAATGTTTCCACCGGAGTGGATGGTGGTGCACTATCGTTTGTTACTTTTATTACGCATGTATTTCCTACAAGCATATTTAAAGCAATGGCAGAAAATGAAATATTACAGATCGTAGTATTCAGTTTGTTTTTTGGCGTTGCATGTGCTGCAATTGGTGAAAAAACAAAACCTATTGTAAATGCATTAGATACACTTTCGCATATCATGATAAAAATTACCATTTATGTAATGGGATTTGCACCTTATGCGGTTTTTGCAGCAATGTGTTCTGTAATTACAACTAAAGGATTAGATGTTTTAGTTACTTATGCAGTATTTATGGGTGAATTTTATCTCGGTTTATTAATATTGTGGGTCCTATTAATTTCTGCAGGATTTGCCGTACTTCGCAAAAGAGTTTTTACTTTATTGCGACGAATTAAAGAACCTTTTTTATTGGCATTCAGTACAGCAAGCAGTGAAGCTGCCTTTCCCAAATTAATTACAGAACTCGAGCGCTTCGGATGCAATAATAAGATCGTGAGTTTTACACTTCCTTTAGGTTATTCATTTAATCTTGATGGGAGCATGATGTACATGACCTTTGCAAGTATATTTATTGCACAGTGTTATGGAATTGATCTTACACTTTCGCAGGAAATTACAATGTTGCTAACCTTAATGATCACCAGTAAAGGAATTGCTGCAGTGCCTCGTGCAAGTCTGGTTGTAATTGCGGCAACAATTTCTATGTTCAATATTCCACAGGCAGGATTAATTTTATTATTGGGAATCGATACTTTTCTCGACATGGGAAGAAGCGCTACGAACGTAATCGGAAACGCAATTGCAACTGCAGCAGTGAGCAAGTGGGAGAATGCGCTAGAAGATTGACACAAGTGAGGCTCCCACTTTTTCAGTGGGGGTCTCACTGGATGAGTAATGAGTTATGAGGAATGAGTGGCGTTCTCGTCTCCTACGCCGTGGTTGTGTGTTTTTCGCCAACCACTGGAGGGAGAAGTGAAAGTTTCGGGTTTAGTCCCGAGCAATGCCGGACTCACGGTTCACGAATTTTCCCCCTGACTAAAAATTTGGTGAATGGTGAATAGTGAGTGGTGAGTTTGAATCTCGTCTGATGTAAGTTTTTCTTCTTGACTAATGACTCCTGACAATTCGACGGCAACTTTGGACTGAAAAACGGTTTTAAAACTTAACTTTACGACCTAAATCATTGACAAAGCATATTTGATGAAATTAGTAACGCAGACACCGAAAAAAGCATTAAAAGCCTTCTTAAAGCAGAAACCTCTGAGAAGCGAAATTGACGTTTTCAAAACAAACCTCATTGCTTTGCTCGACAAAATCAGCGTTATTGAAAAACGACCTAAGGATGAAAGCGAAGAACATTTAAAAAACGACCTGCGTGACTTCTTGCGGGACACTTACTACCGTGACACCAACGCCATCAATACCAAAGACAAAAAAGACCTTGTAATACACTTAGACAAAACAACAAATAGTGAAGTTGGAGTAATAATTGAAGCCAAACGACCAACCAACATTGGAGAAATGGTAACGGCTGACAATCCCAACAAAAAAGCACTTCACGAACTTATTTTTTACTACTTAGATGAAAGAAACCAAGCAGGAAACAATCAACTGAAACAGTTGGTAATTACCAATGTTCACGAATGGTTTATTATAGATGCAAACTATTTTGACAAGCATATTTACCGCAATACCCAAATCAAAAAACTGTATGAAACCAAACTCAACGACAAAAAAGACAACCCATTTTTCTATGAGGAAATTGCTAAAATAGTTTCCAAAATTGATGTTGAAATCCCTTGTGTTTACTTCGACATCAGAGAGTATGACAAGGTTTTACGCAATAACAAAAAAGAGGATGACCGTGAGCTAATTGCATTACTCAAAATACTTTCACCACAGCATTTATTAAAAATTGCAACGCCAAACGACAGCAATTCCCTCAATGAAAAATTCTACAAAGAATTGCTTCACATCATTGGACTGGAAGAAGCAAAAGAAAACGGCAAAAACATAATCCGCAGAAAAAAAGAAACCCGCTTCGCTGCTTCTCTTATTGAGGCAACTATTGAAGCCTTGGTTACTGACGACCCATTTCATCGTTTGCCCGACCAATCTATTTACGGAGAAAATAAAGAGGAAAGAGTTTTTAATGTTGCGCTTGAACTTTGCATTACCTGGATAAACCGAATTTTGTTTTTGAAGTTGTTGGAAGGACAACTCATAACTTATCATCAGGGAAATAAAGATTACCGATTCTTAAATTCCGATACTATACACGACTTTGACGAACTGTTTAAACTGTTTCATAAAGTTTTAGCGATAAATCTTGAAGACAGAAGCGAAGGAATAAAAACCAAATACAGCAGAGTTCCATATTTGAATAGTTCGCTTTTTGAAATCAGCGAATTAGAAGACCAAACCATAAAAATAAATTCGCTTGATGACAGCGGACAACTTGAATTAATTGGAACAACAATTTTAAAAGATATAAAGAAGAAGGAAGCTTCGCTGCCCACTCTTAATTATCTTTTTCAGTTTTTAGATGCTTACGATTTTGCCAGTGAAGGTGCGGAAGATGTGCAAGAAGACAACAAAACAATTATCAATGCCTCGGTGCTTGGTAAAGTGTTTGAGAAAATAAATGGCTACAAAGACGGTTCAGTGTTTACACCTGCATTTATTACAATGTATATGTGCAAACAGTCCATTCGTTTGGCTGTGGTTGAGAAATTTAACGATGCAAAAAAATGGAACATCAAACAATTTGATGAACTCTACAATAAAATTGACGACAAAAAGGAAGCAAACGAAATAATCAATTCGCTTAAAATTTGCGACCCAGCAGTAGGTTCCGGACACTTTTTAGTTTCGGCATTGAACGAAATTATTGCAGTTAAAAGTGAGTTAGGAATTTTGATAGATGAAAAAGGAAAAACGCTAAGAGATTATGAAATTGAAATTGTAAATGATGAATTGATAATTACCGATGAAAACGGAAACATCATTGCTTACAATCCAAAGAATATAGAAAGTAACCGCGTTCAAAAGACGCTATTCCAAGAAAAGCAAACCATTATTGAAAATTGTTTGTTTGGCGTTGACATCAATCCAAATTCAGTAAAAATTTGCCGTTTGCGTTTGTGGATAGAACTATTGAAAAACGCCTATTACAAGGAAGAAACTAAGTTTATAGAACTTGAAACACTTCCAAATATAGATATCAATATTAAATGCGGAAACAGTTTATTGAGCCGTTTCCCTTTAGATGCAGATTTGAGCAAAGCACTGAAAAGCATTAAGTATGATATAAAAGCATACAAAAGTTTTGTAAACGATTACAAAAACGAAAAAAGCCGTGATGTAAAAAGGGGTTTGCAGAAAATTATTGACAGCATTAAAAACGATTTCAGAACGGAAATAAGCAACAATGACCCAAAGCAAGTTAAACTAAGTAAACTAAGCGGAGAATTATTCAATTTACTTAACCAAGTAAAATTATTTGAACTTGATAGCAAACAAAAAAAGAAACAAAAGGAAACCCAAGCAAAATTAGAGCTAGAAATTACTAAACTTTCAAAAGAAATTGAGGAGATTAAAAACAATGCTATTTACAAAAATGCTTTTGAATGGAGGTTTGAATTTCCTGAAGTATTGAGTAATAACGGAGAATTTGAAGGCTTTGATGTAATAATCGGAAACCCTCCTTACATAAGACACGAGGAAATAAAACAACTTAAACCGCAATTAGAAAAAGATTTTACCGTATTCAATAGCAGTGCCGATATTCTTACTTACTTTTTTGAATTAGGAAACAAAATATTAAGACCAAAAGGCGGTTTATCTTTCATTGTTTCAAACAAGTTTTTCAAAGTGAGTTATGGCGACAACTTGCGTTCTTACCTAATTCAAAATACATTATTACAACAAATAATTGAGTTTGATAAGGTGAATGTTTTTGATGAAGCTACTGTTAAAGTTGCTATCATTCAATTCAAAAAAGAACAACTATCTAAAACATTTACCTACTTGGATGTTTTAGCCATGCCTGAGAATTTAGAAACCGTTGTAAAAGAAGAAGGCAAAGAATATAAACAAGCACTATTCAACAACGGACAATGGATTTTTCAAAGTGAAAACCTTTGGAAGATTTACCACAAAATAAATGAATGCGGTACGGCTTTATCCAACTGGGATTTGAAGATTAACTTCGGAATTAAAACTGGTTTCAATGAGGCATTTTTAATTAATGAAGAAACTAAAGACCGTTTAATTAAAGAAAATAAAAGTGCAGAAGAAATTATAAAACCATTATTCAGAGGTAGAGAAATTGATAAGTATTTTTCAAATTCTTCTAATTCATATATTATCGGAACTTTTCCAGCATTGAAATTGGATATTAAAAAATATCCATCGGTTGAAAATCATCTTTTAACATTTGGGAAAGCCAAATTAGAGCAATCGGGCAGTTTAGGTTCAAGAAAAAAATCATCAAACCAATGGTTTGAAACTCAAGACACAATTGCCTTTTGGAAAGAGTTGAGTTTGCCAAAAATAATTTGGAAACGGATAGGCTCAAAACTTCGTTTCTGTTATGATGAAACAGGTTTTTGTTCATTAGACAGCACTTGCATTGCAACAGGAAAACATTTAAAATATTTGGTTGGGGTTTTAAATTCAAAACTAATTGAAAACGAGTTAAACCGGTTTGCACCAAAAACAGGAACGGGAGATTTAATTATAAGTGTTCAAGCCTTATCACCTTTGCAAATACCAATTCCAACAATCGAACAAGAAACTAAAATGAATGATTTGGTTGACAAAATAATTGCCCAAAAACAAAAAGGCGAAGACACCAAAGCCAATGAAACCCTAATTGATAAAATGGTTTACGAGCTTTATCATATTACAGCAGACGAACAAAAATTAATTGAAAAATAAAATGGAAAACAGAAAAGAACATTGGGAAAAGGTTTACGCAACTAAACAACCACACGAAGTAAGCTGGACACAGGAACTTCCAAAAACATCATTGGACTTTGTGCATAGTTTTAATTTGCCCAAGACCGCAAGTATTATTGACATTGGCGGTGGGGATAGCAAATTAGTTGATTACCTTTTAGACGAAGGTTTTGAAAACATTTCGGTGCTTGACATTTCAGCCACAGCTATTGAAAAAGCCAAACAACGTCTGGGTGCCAAGGCAGCCAAAGTAAATTGGATAGTAAGCGATGTAACAGAGTTTCATCCTTCTTCAACTTACGACTGTTGGCACGATAGAGCAACTTTTCATTTCCTCATAACCACAGCCGACATAAACACTTATTTGACAACTGCGCGACAAGCCGTAACTGGTTTTATGGCAATAGGCACTTTCAGCGACAAAGGTCCAAAAAAATGCAGTATGCTTGATGTTCATCAATACACCGAAGACGAATTGCAACAACAACTCACAGACGGTTTTGAAAAACTAAAATGTGTAACCGTAGACCACACAACACCATTTAACACGACACAGAATTTTTTATTTTGTAGTTTCAAACGTCAAAACAACTAAACACAGCCAGCATTTTTGGTGACACATTTGCAAATAAGGCAAGTGAGGCTCCCACTTTTTCAGTGGAGGTCTCACTGGATGAGTGATGAGTAATGAGTATATCCCTACGCCGTGGTTGTGTGTTTTTCACCAACCACTGGAGGGCGAAGTGAAAGTTTCGGGTTTAGTCCCGAGCAATGCCGGACTCACGATTCACGCCTCACGCCTCACGCCTCACGATTCCCCCCCCCTGACTATTGACTCCTGCCTCCTAACTAATACTTAATTTTGCACCTTCAATTTTTATATTTCTATGAAAGACCGAAAACAAGCATCCATGATTTTTATTTTTATTACATTATTAATTGATGTAATAGGATTTGGAATAATTATTCCGGTACTTCCCGATCTGATCAAGGAATTAAATGGCGGTAATTATAGCGATGCGGCGAGAATTGGTGGGTGGTTGTTATTTGCTTTTTCTTTTATGCAATTTATTTTTTCTCCAATACTTGGTAATTTAAGTGATAAATACGGAAGAAGACCAGTTTTATTATTTGCACTCTTTGGCTTTGGTGTTGATTATTTGATCATGGCATTTTCTCCTACATTGGGTTGGTTATTTTTAGGAAGAATAATTGCTGGGATAACTGGTGCAAGTTTTTCTACTGCAAGTGCATACATTGCAGATATTTCTCCACCCGAAAAACGTGCACAAAACTTCGGATTAATAGGTGCTGCTTTTGGACTTGGATTTATAATTGGCCCCGCATTGGGTGGATTTTTGGGATCTTTTGGAACAAGAATTCCATTTTATGGAGCAGCGGCAATTACTTTTTTAAATTGGTTATATGGATATTTTGTTTTACCGGAATCTTTGCCAAAAGAAAAACGCAGAAAATTTGAATGGAAACGCGCTAACCCTGTCGGATCTTTGGTTGCATTAAAAAAATATCCCGTTACTTATGGGTTAATTGCATCTTTAGTTTGTATTTATATTGCATCACATGCCGTTCAAAGTAACTGGAGTTTTTTTACCATGGGAACCTTTGGATGGAGTGGAACTGCAGTAGGTTTATCACTTGCATTTGTAGGATTAATGGTTGGAATTGTGCAGGGTGGATTAATTCGTATAACTATACCGCGATTCGGACAAAAAAAATCGCTTTATTATGGATTGGCATTTTATACAATAGGGTTGATATTATTTGGAATTGCATCGCAAGGTTGGATGATGTATGTATTTTTAATTCCCTATTGTTTAGGTGGAATTGGAATGCCGGCCTTACAAGGAATTATCTCTAATCAAGTGCCATCCAATGAACAAGGTGAATTGCAAGGCGCATTAACCAGTTTAATGAGTTTAACTTCCATAATTGGTCCTCCATTAATGACGAATACCTATGCGTATTTCACAGGCGAAAAAACACCAGTTCATTTTGCAGGAGCAGCTTTTTTATTAGGAGCATTATTTATGTTTACAAGTTTGATATTAGCGAGAAGAACTTTGAAACATGTGGAAATAATTGAGCACAAATAAGCTTCTATTTTATAAAATTTATGATGGTGAAATGCTCACGTTTAATTACAATATTGATATAATGTTAAGAAATTATTTTTCTTAGCTTTTCTGATATAACTTGATTTCTTTTTATATTTTCATTAAGATTTTTAAGTGGAATTAATTCCCCACAATTTGTATAAACAAATTAGCTGATATTACTGTTTATAGTACTATTCCACTTCATTTGTATTAAAAATCATTCCATAAGAAATCCTATAAATTCAAAAATGGAAAATACTTTGTCTTTTATGCCAATATATCTATATAATATAGGTAAATTTATACGAACTCTAAATGAAAAAGGCAAAAAGTACACCTGAAATTAATAAAACACTTGAAAAATCTGCTAATCTTTTCCCGGTAGTTGGTATTGGTGCATCAGCAGGAGGCTTAGAAGCTTTCAAAAAATTGTTGCATGCAATTCCTGAAAGTACGGGAATCGCATACGTGTTAGTGCAGCATTTAGATCCAAGCCATGAAAGTATATTGGCAGAGCTTTTACAAAAGGTGACCAATATCCCGGTATTAGAAATTTCGGATGAGATCAAGGTTGCACCTGATCATATTTACATTATTCCAAGCAATAAAATGCTGATAGCAAATGATGGTGTTTTAGAGTTGAGCCCCAGAAAGGATTCTTCGAAGTCCAAAGGAAATCATGCAATAGATCTTTTTTTTACCTCATTGGCAGAAGTGCATCAAAGTCACGCAATTGGCGTTGTATTATCTGGCACAGCTTCTGATGGAACGCTTGGATTAAAGGCGATAAAGGAAAATGGAGGCATTACTATTGCGCAAGATGAAGAATCTGCCGCCTATTCAAGTATGCCATTAAGCGCTGTAGAAGCCGGTGTTGTAGATTTTGTTTTGAGACCTGAAGAAATCCCACTAAAAATTTTAGAATTGGTTGAAAATACCTTTTTAAATGGCAAGGATGAACTTTCGATGTTGCAGCAAAGCGAAGAGGTTTACAAACAAATTCTTTCTTTATTGCGATTGCGAAAAGGAACCGATTTTACTTATTATAAACAAACTACCATAAGGCGGAGAATTCTTCGAAGAATGGCTATCAACAAATATGAAAATCCTGCTGATTTTTTAAAAAATTTGCGCGAAAATAAAACGGAACAGGATGCACTTTATCAGGATCTTTTAATTCCTGTTACAAGTTTTTTCCGCGACCCTGCAACCTTCGAAAATTTGTGCGAAACTGTTTTTCCCGCACTTATAAAAAATAAAATAAATGCTATTTCAGGTTTTGATCCGATTCGTATTTGGATTGCGGGGTGTAGTACCGGTGAAGAAGTATATTCGCTTGCAATATGCCTGAAAGAATTTTTAGGAAACCAACAGCAAAAAGTACAAATTTTTGCCACAGATATCAGTGAACCTGCAATAACAAAAGCAAGGTTAGGGTTATACACAAAAGACGACATTATAGGGTTAACGCCACAACGGCTACAAGAATTCTTTACTAAAACGAGTAACGGTTATCAAGTAAATCAATCAATACGTGATTTGTGTGTATTTGCTGTACATAATTTTTTAAAAGATCCTCCATTTGGTAAAATTGATCTATTAAGCTGTCGGAATGTTTTGATATATTTAGAACCCTATCTGCAAAAAAAAGCATTGACCACTTTTCATTATGCACTTAATCAGGGTGGATTTCTTTTACTCGGAAAATCAGAAACCGCATCAGGTGTATCAGAACTTTTCAGTCAGATAAAGAAAAACGACAAATTATTTTCCCGTAAAGATGCTCCTAGTCGTTTTATCCAAATTGCAAGTCAGCGTATTGAACAAAATATCATCGAATTGAATGAATTTCCAAAAGTGGAAAGTATAAAAAAAGATTTTCAAAAAACAGCGGATGATATTTTATTAAATAAATATACTCCGGCAGGTGTAGTTGTGAATGAAGCTATGGATATAGTTCATTTCAGGGGTAAAACGGGAAATTATCTGGAACAGGCATCCGGTAAACCAAGTCATAATTTATTAAAAATGGCCAGGAATGGTTTGGGCTTTGAATTGCGGAATATATTACATAAAGTAAAACGCGATAAAAAGCAGATCATTAAAAAAAACATACCTGTAGATATAAATGGAGCGATGCATAATATTACGATAGAAGCAATATTGTTGCCGAATACAATTGAACCACATTATTTGATACTTTTTCATGATCATAATTCAGTAAATGATAGTATTAATGAATTGGGTATAAAAAAGTTAAAAAACAATATAACTCCTAAAGTAAAAAAAGATGATCGCGATCTGCGTATAACTCAATTGGAAATGGAGCTCGCTCAAACCAGAGAAGATATGCGCAGTATTTCAGAAGAACAGGAAGCTGCAAATGAAGAATTGCAAAGCGCTAATGAAGAATTACTAAGCAGTAGTGAGGAATTGCAGAGTTTAAATGAAGAGATGGAAACCAGCAAGGAGGAACTGCAAAGTACAAATGAAGAATTGATCATTGTTAATCAGGAAATGGTGAGTTTGAATGATCAGATCATGAGTACAAGAGATTATTCGGAGTCAATAATTGCAACTATTCATCAACCTCTGGTTGTTTTAGATAAAAACCTAAGGGTTAAAACTGCAAGTAATGCATTTTATAAAAATTTTCAAGTAAATAGGTTGGAAACAGAAGGAGAATTAATTTACGATCTTGGAAATAAACAATGGGATATTCCACAATTACGAACATTGCTGGAGTCGCTCTTACCGGAAAAGCAGAGTTTTTTTAATTTTGAAGTTGAACACACTTTTCCTGCATTAGGGCAACGTTTCATGTTATTAAATGCAAGTGAAATATTAAGGGAAAAAGGAGCAGAAAAATTAATTCTACTTGCAATACAAGACATCACAGACCTCAAAAAGGCCGAGATCGTTTTAACTAACAGCAGAGAACATTTCCGACAATTAGTGAAGGGTTTACCTGCAGGAGTTTATTCTTGTGATGATTCGGGAAAAATAAACTTTTTTAATGATGCTGCAGTAAAAATTTGGGGTCGTGAACCGGAGATAGGAGTTGAGAAGTGGTGTGGCTCCCTAAAAATGTACAAGCCGGATGGGACACCAATTCCTGCCGATAAATGTCCTATGGCCATTGCATTAAAGGAAGGCAGAACGCTAAATGGTGAGGAGCTCATCATTGAACGACCGGACGGGTCTCAATCTGTTGTATTAGAACATCCCCAACCTGAATTTAATGTTGCAAGTGAAATTACAGGTGCGATTAATATGATGATTGACGTAACCGAACAAGTAAATGCAAGAAAAAAGTTAGAAGAAAGTGAAAGCAGATATTATAATATGGTTTATTCCTCACCATCTGCAATTGGAATTTTAAAAGGACCTGAGTTAATTATTACTATTGCAAATGACGCCATTATAGAAATTTGGGGGAAAGGAAAAGATGTTATAGGCAAAACCTATTTTGAACTATTACCTGAATTGATCGATCAGGGATACCCTGAAATTTTTAATGACGTTTTTACTAAAGGAGTTGCATTCAATGCTATAGAAACACCAGTATATCTTACTAAAAATGGAATATCATATCTTAAATATTACAATTTTATTTTGTATCCGCAGCGTGATATTAATGGTACCATTGAAGGTATTGGTATAATTGCAACCGAGGTTACCTCACAAGCAGAATTAAACAAAAAAATAAAGGATAGTGAATGGGAACTGAGGCAAATGGCTGATTTTATTCCTCAAAAAATATCAACTGCTGATGCAACCGGAAATAGATATTATTTTAACAGAAATTGGTTTACGGATACAAATTTACCTATTGAAGAATTGCAAGGAATGGGGTGGAGAGAACTTATTCATGCGGAAGATACAGAAAGTGCATTAAATAAATTGAACATAAGTCTAAGTGATGGCACCGATTTTGAAATGGAGTTGCGCTTGTTAAATAAGTTGGGAGATTACCGATGGCATTTGAGCAGGTCAACAGCTGTTAAAGATGAACTTGGAGAAGTTAAAAAATGGATATGTTACTCAATAGATATACACGATAGCAAAGAGGAAAGCCATCGCAAGGATGATTTCATCAAAATGGTTAGTCATGAACTTAAAACGCCTGTTACATCTATAAAAGGTTATGTGCAGATATTATTAATGATGTTGGAACAGCACAATGAAAATCAAAATCCAGAGCAATTCAAAACATCCTTGATACGTATTGATAAACAGATCGTAAAACTAACGAGATTGATCACAGAAATGCTGGACCTATCACGACTGGAAGATAGTAAATTGGCACTACAAAACGAAGTATTTGATATCAATGCCCTTGTATCAGAAACTATTGATGATATGCGTTATACCAACACTAATTATGAGATAATTCTGCACAACGATTACCACTGTTTTGTGGAAGGTGACCGTGACAGATTAGGACAAGTATTGATCAATTTTATTGCAAATTCCATAAAATATTCCCCTGATAATAAATCAATTGATGTTCGTATTGTAAAGGCCGATAATAATTATATTGCAGTAAGTATTAAAGATTTTGGAATAGGTATTGAAGAAAAAGATCACAAAAAAATATTTGATCGGTTTTATAGGGTTGGAGGCATGAGTGAGCAAACCTATCCCGGTTTTGGAATTGGATTGTTTATTGCAAAATCGATCATTGAAAGACATCATGGCTTCATAAAGGTAGAAAGTGAAAAAAACAAGGGAGCAATATTCACTTTTTATTTACCATGCATTGAAAAAAAATAAATCCAAATGGGAAATAAACCAAATATATTAGTAATTGACGACGATCAGGATATTGGGCGTATGCTCAAAATGTTATTGGAATTTAAAGGTTTTATTGTGACCATTGCGGAAAACAAAACAAAAGCTGAGGAGATCCTTCAAAATGCGCTTACAGATATCATGATAATGGATATGCTATTGTCCGGAGAGAACGGTATAAATGTCTGTACAGATTTTAAAAGTAATGCGGAAGTAAAACATATTCCAATTCTTATGATGTCGGCTCACCCTGATGCAAAAAAGATCTGCCTGGATGCAGGAGCAAACGATTTTATTTCAAAACCTTTTGAAATGCAGGATATGTTGTTGAAGATCGATCAGTTGATAATTCAAAAGAATGAAGGAATGAAGGAATGAAGGAATGAAAAAATGAAGGAATGAAAGGCCCTCGACCTACCAGGTTTTTTTTAACCTGTGAGGTCTGAGGGAAGGGGAAGGAAGGGAAAAAATTAAGGTATGAAAGAATTAAAGAATGAAGACCCTCCAAAAACTAAAATCATGCTAAATTTTTAAAAAAAGTGCAAGAAAACACCTCATTTAGCTTAATTTATTGCAAATAATTTAATAAGGTGTTAAAAATCTGCATTTATTGCATGCCATTTTTATTAGTTTTAGGAGTTGAAATCAAGAATTATAATACTTATAACTATAAATTCTACTACATCGTATTCAAGGTAATTGTAAAGGTGCTTCCTGCCCCAAGTTCACTTTCTACCTCAATTGCTCCGCCTTGTGCTTCCATAAATTCTTTACTTATTGCTAAACCTAATCCGGTGCCGGTTTCATTTGATCCGGGGATGCGGAAATAGCGATCGAATATTTTGTTTTTATACTGAGGAGATATTCCCTGACCGGTATCGGTAATTGATATTTTTAGTTTTTTATCTATATGCATCAGTTTTATAAATATCGATGAGTTTTCATGCGAGTATCGAATTGCATTGGAAAGTAAATTGGTAAGTACCCAGGAAGTTTTTTCTGCATCTGCCTGAATTAAAGGTATATCCTGACCATAATCCGTTTCTAATTTAATGCGTTTTTGTTCGAGTGGAACCTTATTTGCACTAACTGCATAGGTTATGATCTCTTTGGCATCAGCGGGTAAAATGGAAAGCTGAATGTTTCCGCTTTCCACCTGTGTCATATTCAATAATTCACCGGTTATTTTCAAAAGTCTATTTGTATCTTCCTTTATGCTTTCTACTAAATTTATTTGTTCATTATTAAGTATACCTATTTGTTTGTTTTCTAATAATTGCAAGCTCATTTTAATTGCAGATATTGGTGTTTTAAATTCATGTGAAACTGTCGCTATAAAATTTGTTTTTGCATAATCCAGTTCTTTATATTCAGTAATATTCCGGAGCACAATTACATGCCCTATAAGTCGTTTTTTCTCCTCGCCGGTTGGTGTTATGGAGATATGTAATATTTCCTTGTCAAAATATCCTTCTTTATTATTTGCGTAGATCTTAATTGGGGTTATTTTATTATTAATAGGTGATCCTTCAACAATTAGATCCTTTATGAGTTCTCGTATGAGATCGTTGTGTACGGCCAACTCCTGTGCAGAATGTCCCATAAGCCGTTGTTGATCAATTCCAATAATTTTAGTTGCTTCTTCATTAACAAATATAATTTTAAGGTTTTCATCGAGTCCAATTACAGGGTCGTGCATATTGTTAATAAGCGTTTCAATTCGTGTTTTCTCCATCATCAACTTCGCTAAATTACTGTTGTTATATTCCTCCAGTTTAACAGCCATGGTATTAAACGATTTGGCTAACTCTCCAAACTCACTGTTACTTTGAAAATGTACTCTTTGTGAGTAATTATTTGCAGCAATTTCTTTAGTGCTCTGAGTAAGTTCCTTAATGGGATTGGCAATAGAGGAAGGCAAATTGATCAATAAAGTGAAGGCGATTAAAAAACACAGCGTTCCCGTAACAGGTATCCATATCATCGCATTTTTTGCAGTGGTTTTTGCAATTTCACTTTTGCGTTGAATTGCCTGCATGTTCAAATCCATTAAAGTAAATATACCTTTTCTGATACTTGATCGCAAGGTGGAATCCAATGTGTTTTTTTTATAATTATCGAAATTATTTCTTACTTCCTGAGTTATAGCCTGTTCTCCGATTTCGGTGATATTTTTTTCCTGTTTGTGGAGGTGCTCCTCAAATACCTTAAGCGATTCTGTTGTATTATCCTCCAATGAACTTAGCATGTACCTTGCATATTCAACAGAGTTGTAGTTAGCAACTAGAATGTATTCGGTATCTTGTTTCAGCGCATTTATATTTCTTACTCCAACTAAACTTAAAAGTATGATTAATAGGAATAATAACCCTACACCTAATGTCAGTTTCGTTTTAATTTTCATTTTATGAGAGTATTACAAGGTCAATATTATTTAACGAAAGTTCTTTTAATAGTTGATTAAATATGTTTGTGGCCATTATTATTTTTACCAGATTCAAATGGGGCTTTCCTATACAAATGGTAGTGATATTTCTTTCTCCGGCCAGTGAAATTATTGCTTTTGCAACAGTGGAACTTTCCACTTTAATTATTTCGGCACCGAGTTCAGTGGCTAATTTGAAATTATTAATCAGATGTCTTTGTTTATCCAAAGCTATTTTGGCAGCGCTTTCTTTTGGGGTTTGAACATATAATACGTACCACCTGCTATGGTAATAATTCGCTAATCTTGCGGTTTTTCTGATCACATTTTTGGCCGTTTTGTCGTTGCTGCTTATGCAGGCTAAAAAACGTTCGTGTTTAATGGAGTTTGTTTTTGTAACTTCAGTTTCTACTTTCCTTTCCACCTGTGAAGCAACTTCTTTCAAAGCCAATTCCCGTAGTTGTAAAATATGTTCACTTTTAAAGAAATTGTTTAAAGCAGTTTCAATTTTTTCAGCGTGATATATTTTTCCTTCCTTTAATCTTCCTATCAACTCATCCGCGGTTAGATCTATATTTACCACTTCATCTGCAAGCGCTAAAACACTGTCGGGAATTCGTTCTTTAACTTCAACACCGGTTATCGATTTAATTTCATCATTTAAACTCTCAATATGCTGAATATTAACAGCTGAAATAACGTTGATACCAGCATTTAATATTTCATTCACATCCTGCCATCGTTTCTCATTTTTGCTACCTTCAATATTGGTATGTGCAAGTTCATCTATTATCACAACTTCCGGCCTTAAATTTATAATAGCCTGAACGTCCAATTCTTCCAACTCTTTTCCTTTATAAAATAATTTTCGGCGCGGAATTACCGGTAATCCCTCCAATAATGCTTCTGTTTCTTTTCTGTTATGCGTTTCAATAAATCCTATTTTAACATCTATCCCGTTTTTTAATAAGGAATGTGCTTCCTGCAACATGCGGTACGACTTCCCAACACCGGCACTCATGCCAATATAGATCTTAAATTTTCCTTTTCGGGATTTTTTTATAAGATCAAGAAAATGTTGAACCGTTTTATCCTTTTCATTCATTTATAAAGAAATTGCAAGTGATGTTGTTGCAAAATAATTCATATTGCTTGGCTCATCATTTAAGATAAAGATTTCATCTTTACTGCTTAAACCTCTGAATTCAATTCGCCAAACAGTATTTTCACTAATTAAATAATCCAAATTTAATGATAAACCGGCAGTTTGAAAACCGTTTTCACTACCTGTATAAATGATCACTCCATTCTCGTCGTTATAATATTCTCCCCTTAAGGAAATACTTAAATTATCAGTGGCTGAATATTTTGTAATGATCACAGGTGAAAACCAGGCGTTATAATCGCTCGATCCTTTGGAAGTTTGTTGAAGTCCATTGTCAAAACCTATTGTCAATCCGAATTTTTCATGAATTTGAAATATTCCGTAAAAATCATGAAAGTAACGCATTTGTCTGCTTGAATCCGGAGTATCACTTCCCACGAACGAACTGCTGTTTAAGGTAATTTTTGAACTTGGTTTGTAAACTAATTGATGTCCGAAGGCAGGTAAATTATTTCCATCTACACGTTGAATCCTTTGCCAGCCATTTAATATTAAACCACTCAGCATCCATTTTTCGTTATTGCTGGTATAGGAAATTTTTACTCCACTTTCATAATATGGAGAGTTTTCTGCTGATAAACTTCTTGTTAAATTCCAACAGTCTTTTCCAATTGCGCTTTCAAAACCTATATGGGAAGAAAAAATACCTGCATCAAGCCATATATTTTTCGATTTCGATATTTTTATTCCCGCATTTGCCTCGTAGATGTTTTTTAATACACCTGGTTCTGCCGCGAGATTCGTATTGGCATAAACGCCTGTCATTAATGCAAGATTTCCTCTTACATTTGATTTGTTATAAGCCAATTTTATATAACCAAAATTTAAATTCACTTCATTGTGTCGCGAAAAACTGTAGAAAAATGGAGGTTTCATATGATTTCCCGGTTTCCCAAAATCATAACTGTAATAGGTTTCCAGATAACCTGAAATTGTTAATGGATCTGAATCATCCTCTTCTGAGTTTGTAGTTCCCAGTGAATCAGTACTTGTATTGGTTAAAATTTTGTCAACCTCTGTATTGAATGATCCGTTCAAATTCATTTGAGCTTTTACTTCTCTGGATTCAAGAATACTGAAGGATAAGCAAAGAAGGATCATTACTATTTTGTTGATATTTTTCATAATATTTATTTTAAATTATCTAACTCGAGATTTAGTTTAAGTACATTTATTTTTTCTGTTCCGAATACTCCGAACAATGGCTTTTCTGTATTATTTTCAATTAAAGTATACAAATCAGCTTCCTGTAAATTTCTTACCAATGCTATTCGTTTAACCTGCACATTGGCCGCTGCAACCGATATATTGGGATCAAGTCCGCTTCCACTCGCTGTTACCAGATCGGATGGGATCTCTGATCTATTGATACCGGGATTATGCACCAGAAAGGTATCAATTCTTGCCTGAACTTCCTCCAGGTATTGTGGATTACTTGGACCTTTATTGCTTCCACCTGAACCTGCAGCATTATAACCCACGGCAGAAGGTCGTGAATAAAAATATTTATCATCGGTAAAGGTTTGACCAATATTGCTGTAATAGATTTTACCGTCTTGTTCTATTACTTTTCCTTTTCCGTTATTTGGTGATAATTGTGCTATTCCAAATAATACTAAAGGATATACGACCATGAAGAAAACCAGACAAACGGATGTAAGTTTAATTGCCGCTAATATATTAGATTTCATATTGTTATTGATTTAAATTATAAAAGAAACTAAAATGTCGATAAGTTTTATTCCAATAAATGGGATAATTACTCCACCGGCTCCAAATATTAATAAATTTCTTCGGAGTAATGCACTGGCACCAATAGGTTTATATGCAACACCTTTTAATGCAAGCGGAATTAACATTGGGATTATTATTGCGTTGAATATTATTGCCGAAAGTATTGCACTTTCCGGACTGCTAAGATTCATAATATTTAATCCTTGTAAAGCGGGAATTGCAACAATGAACAATGCCGGAATTATTGCAAAATATTTTGCAACATCATTTGCGATACTAAAAGTGGTTAATGTTCCGCGTGTCATTAATAATTGTTTTCCAATTTCCACTATCTCAATTAATTTGGTGGGATCATTATCAAGGTCCACCATATTTCCTGCTTCTTTTGCGGCCTGTGTTCCACTGTTCATAGCCACTCCAACATCGGCTTGAGCCAGTGCAGGAGCATCATTGGTGCCATCTCCCATCATGGCAACTAATCTGCCCTCGGCTTGTTCTTTTTTGATATAATTCATTTTATCTTCCGGTTTTGCTTCGGCAATAAAATCATCCACACCCGCTTTTTCCGCTATGAATTTTGCTGTAAGAGGATTGTCGCCGGTGACCATAACAGTTTTAATTCCCATTTTCCGCAAACGCTCAAAACGTTCTTTTATTCCTGGTTTAATAATATCCTGTAATTCAATTACTCCGATCACTTTTTCATTTTCAGAAACTACCAAAGGAGTTCCCCCATTGCTCGAAATTATTTTTACTCTTTCTTTTATTTCTTCAGGAACTATATTTCCAACCTTTTCCGATAAATTGGTAATTGCATCGGAAGCACCTTTTCTGATTCGGGTATTTTCATAATCTACACCTGAAGTTCTAGTTTCAGCAGTAAATTTGATAAATCTGGGTGACGAAATATTATAACTTAATGGATTTACTCCAGCTAATTCGATAATTGATTTCCCCTCAGGAGTATCATCACTCATGGAACCCAACGTAACACATTTGATAAAATGTTTTTCATCAACTCCCGAAAGAGGATAAAAATGAGTGGCTTTGCGATTACCTATGGTAATTGTTCCTGTTTTATCCAATAATAGAACATCAATATCTCCTGCTGTTTCCACTGCTTTTCCGCTTTTGGTAATTACATTTGCTCTTAAAGCTCTATCCATTCCCGCAATACCAATTGCAGAAAGTAAACCACCTATAGTTGTTGGTATTAAACATACAAACAAGGATATAAAAGCAGCAATAGTAATTGGAGTATTTGCATAATCAGCAAAGGGTTTTAATGTAATTGTAACTATAATAAATACAAGAGTGAATCCTGCTAATAATATAGTTAATGCGATCTCATTAGGAGTTTTTTGGCGACTTGCACCTTCCACAAGAGCTATCATCTTATCTAAAAAACTTTCTCCGGGTTCAGTAGTTACCTTAACGACAATTTTATCCGATAACACCTTGGTTCCACCTGTAACAGAACTTTTATCTCCACCTGCCTCTCTGATTACAGGAGCACTTTCACCGGTAATTGCACTTTCATCTATAGTTGCAAGTCCTTCAATTATTTCACCATCAGTAGCAATAATATCTCCTGCCTCACAAATGAAAATATCACCTTTTTTTAAGTTTGAAGAAGAAATTATTTTTCCGTCGGGTAATTTTGCGGGAGTTTCTTCACGCGTTTTCCTAAGTGAATCAGCTTGTGCTTTTCCTCTTGCTTCTGCAATGGATTCTGCAAAATTTGCAAATAGTAAGGTTAATAAAAGAACTATAAAAACTGTAAGATTATACGAAAAACTGCCTTGTGATTTTTCTCCCGCCAATGTCCAGATACAAACTGCAAACATTACCGCAGTCCCGATCTCTACCGTAAACATTACCGGATTACGAAATAAAATAACAGGATTTAGTTTCACAAAAGATTGTTTAAATGCACTGCGCATCAAATCTTTTTGAAATAAGGAATTATTTGACTTTGTCATATTTTTAGATTAATATATTGAGAAATATTCTGCAATTGGTCCAAGTGTCAGCGCAGGGAAAAAAGCCAATGCTGCTAATATGGTTATAACTGCAAATACCATTAAACCAAATGTTGGAGTGTCTGTTTTTAAAGTTCCATTACTTTCAGGAATGAATTTCTTTTTAGCTAAAATTCCCGCAATTGCAACCGGGCCAATTATTGGGAGATAACGTGCTAATAACATTACTATACCGCAGGCAATATTCCAAAACGGAGTATTATCTCCCAATCCCTCAAAGCCACTTCCATTATTTGCACTTGCAGAGGAAAATTCATACAACATCTGACTAAATCCATGGTAACCCGGATTACTCAGCCAACCTGCATATAATTCAGGGTCATTTGCATACATATAACTTGCCATTGCTGTTCCGGTCAGAATTAATAATGGATGCAGCAATGCGATCATCATTGCTATTTTCATTTCTTTGGCCTCGATCTTTTTACCTAAAAATTCAGGTGTTCTTCCCACCATTAAACCGCTGATAAATACAGCCAGTATAATGAATATATAAAAATTAAGAAACCCTACTCCAACACCTCCATAAAAAGAATTGGTCATCATTCCCAATAAGGTAAACATTCCTGTTAATGGAGTCATACTATCGTGCATTGCATTCACCGAGCCATTACTGGTGCAGGTTGTACTAATTGCCCAATATGCGGAAGCAGCAGAACCAAACCGGATTTCTTTTCCCTCCATACTTCCAAAGTTTTGGGTTATCCCCATTTTTTCTATTTCTGGATTTCCGTTCATTTCATTGATAATACTGGGAGTTAGCAGCACTAAAAAACCAAGTGTCATAACACTGAATATTGTCAATGCTAATTTTTTTCTTTTTAAAACATATCCCATTGCAAAAATCATTGCTATAGGAATTAAAATAATAGATATGGATTCCACTATATTGGTAAGATAATTAGGATTCTCCAATGGGTGCGTGGAATTAGGTCCATAAAAACCGCCACCATTTGTTCCTATTTGTTTTATTGCAACAAATCCCGCAACCGGACCACGACTTACCTGAATGCTATCTCCCTGCAACGTGACCATATTATTTTTACCTTCGAAGGTCATAGGTGTTCCACTAAACAATAAGATCAACGCAACTACAAATGCTATCGGGAATAAAATTCTGGTGCAACTTTTCACAAATAAAGAATAAAAATTCCCAAGTTTTTCTGTGGATCGTTCTTTCATTGCCATAAATACAATAGCACAAATAGCTATACCTGTACCTGCACTAATAAATTGCCATAACATTAATATTAATTGCCCCAGGTAGGAGAGTCCTGATTCACCTGAATAGTGTTGCAGATTTGTGTTTGTTACAAAACTAACAGTAGTATTAAATGCAAGATCACCACCCATAGATGGATTTCCATCCGGATTTAAAGGCAACCAACTCATATTTGTAAGAACAAACATGCAGATAAGAAACCATAAAAAGTTTATGGTTAATAGTGCATATAAATTTTGTTTCCAATTTAATTGGACGGTAGGATCAATACCACTCAGTTTGAAAAACAAATTGTCGAGTGGATTAAAAATTTTGTCAAGTCCGGTTTTTTCATAATTGAAAATTTTACCGATGTATCTTCCCAGAGGAATGGCCATGGCAACCAACAAGACATACATGAGGATAACGCCAAGAATTTCAGTATTCATATAGTTAAAATTTTTCGGGTTTGAGCAGTACATAGCACATATAGCCAAAAACTGCAATGGATAAGATGAATAATGCTGTCATAATATTATTTTATCTGCAAAGGAATTTATGAGTTAAATGTTGTCGAAAAAATTAATTGTTTTATAAAACAGCGCGAATAGTATCAGCCCTGTTGTGATGAGAATAATTGTTTCCATTTAATTTGATTTAAGTGTAAATATGATCATGTATCAATTTGATAAAAGTGACTTTGGTCACCACTTACTTTGTTTTTCATTAGTCGCCGGTTGTAATAACCTGGTTATAATATTCATTTCTCAGTGTTTCCGGGAAATAATTCTTAATACTGTAGTGTTGAAATTCGAGGAAAGTGGAAACGGAAAATAAATACACATTTTTGATTGCATTTTTAATTTCCCTGTTGCCATTAATGAATAAATTTTCAACAATTTTGATACAATATTTTGCTCTTCCGGTATCACCGTTTTTGATTAACTTTTTGGTTATATCGGCAAATTGTTGCATTTGGTCATAAACATTTTTAATCGGTTTCGTTTTCATTTTATTTGCATTTTGTGATGTAACCTTGTTTTAACAATTTGCTGTCCTGATTAGCAGAAATCGGTGCAAGTCCCATTACGATTGGGTTTGAAGAAATTTGATAAGAAAGTGGATTTTAAAATACTATCGTTTTGAAAGTATTTACCCTATCGAAATGAAAGTGTTTCAACTGATCTTATATTCCTCGAGTTTGCGGTAGAGGGTAGTTAATGCGATATGAAGTAGTTCGGCGGTTTTTGTCTTGTTGCCATTAGTGTAGTTCAACACCTTTTGTATATGAAGTTTTTCCGCACTTGCCAGGTCAAATGCCGAAAGTTGTTTCGTATTTCCTTTTGGGGTAAAATTATCCTGAAATTCTGCAGGTAATGTTTCGAGAGTAATTATATCCTGATTAGAGAGAATTACACTTCTTTCGATCACATTTTTTAATTCTCTGATATTGCCATTCCAGGTATGTTGTTTTAATGCTTCAAGGCAATCTGCTGAGAGTGTTTTTATTTTTTTATTTGTTTTAGCTGCAAATAAACCAATAAAATGGAGTGCCAGATCTTCTATGTCAGCAATTCGTTCTCTTAAAGGAGGTAAGTTCACTTTAAATACAGATATACGGTAATAAAGATCCTCTCTGAAATTACCCTTTTCTATTTCTTTTTGTAGGTCTCTGTTTGTAGCGGCAATTATCCTGATATTAACTTTTGTAATGCTGCTTTCGCCTACTTTAATAAATTCGCCCGACTCAATAACCCGCAACAATTTTGCCTGTAGATCCAAGGCCATATCACCAATTTCATCTAAAAAGATGGTACCCTTATCGGCTTCTTCAAACAAACCTTTTTTATCGCGTATCGCACCGGTAAAAGCACCTGCTTTATGTCCAAACATTTCACTTTCCAATAGATGAAGACTAAAGGCCGAACAATTAATTGCGACAAAATTTTGATTACTTCGATTGCTAGCTTGGTGAATTGCTCGTGCAAATACTTCCTTACCTGTTCCGGTTTCGCCGGTTAATAAAACTGTGGTATCGGTGGAAGCAACTTTTTTGGCAAGTTCAACAGCTAGGTTTATTGCTTTTGAATTGCCGATGATATTGTCAAAGGAATGTTTATCCTCAAGTTGTGATTCCAATCGTTTTATCCGGTTTGCCAATTCCGATTTTTCAATTGCGCGATGTATCAATGGAATTATCTTATTATTATCATCACCCTTTGTGATATAATCAAAGGCGCCATTTTTTATGGCTTGCACACCATCGGGAATGTTTCCATAAGCTGTTAGAAGAATAATTTCTATTGTGGGATATCTATCCTTGATTTGTTTTACAAGGTCTACACCACTGCCATCAGGAAGCTTTACATCACAAAGTACTACATCAACATTGTTTTTATCCAGTTTTTTTAACCCAGTGGCGCAATCACCGGCCTCCATTATAGTATAACCTTCGAGATTAATTATTCTACTGAGTAGAGATCTCAGTTTTTCCTCATCGTCAATAATTAATACAGTTTTCAAAATAGGTAGAATAGAACTGTCGCAAAATTAATATATAATGCTATTCTATTTGGAATACTAAATTTAAGTAAGCAAATCCTCTATTATTACATTTCGGTCATTTTTGGATATGTTTTTCACCATTTTTTGCAAAAATATGTATAAAAATGGCTGAATGCTGCATTTTTTGCATGCCAGAAATCTTCAAGTTAGTGCAGTTTTATCCAAAAATTACTCTGTTTTCCATTTAAACTCTGCAGACCAGGCATAAAATGCTTCCATTTCTTTGGTATGCGACTTCAACCATTTTGTTACATCTGATTCTCCTGTTGAAGCGAATGCGATATAACTATAGGCTTCAATGAAACCTTTCTCCTGCATAGCTGTAAAATATGGAACATAATAATCCCAATAAAATCCATAATTTTTTTCCTCACCTTCTTTTAATGTAGAACAAAAGGTGTCGAATTTGCGAATGAATTTTTCAACCTCTGTTTCATTTTTGTATTTTTTATCGAAGTCAAGTGCTGCACTCATACTTAACATCATATCCACCATAGAAAAACTATTTTCACTTGGATCGCCGTTGGCTAAAGTGTCGCCAAGTATTCCTGCACTTATATTTATGGTGACAGATTGTTTTCCGGTTTTTTCGACATTTCCATTCATAATAACATCTAACGCCGCCAAATTTTCTTCTGCTCTAGTGCTTTGAGGTTCAATTGCAAGAAATCTGCAAAATGCCAACATAGCAGGTATTCTTTTGCCGTCATAATTTTTAAGTCTTCCAATAGCATTGTGCGAACTCGCATGGTTTGGGTTGCAGATCACTGCTTTTTCAAAAGAATGCAACGCCTCATCATATAATTTTAATGAGGATTGTGATACACCTTTATTAAAATATAATTGATAAAAATCAGGAAATTTTGATAAACCCTGATTATATATTTCTATTGCTTTTTCCGTGTTTTTTAATCCATCCATTGCATTACCATAAGTAACATAAACCACATTCAGATCTTCATCATCGGGATAAAGTTTAATTGCTTTTTCACAATTTTCTATCGATTCTTTATTTTTTCCTAACGATAATAAACTGTAAGCCTTTTCGGTAAGCGCAAATAAATTGTCTTTATCGATCGCAAGTGCTTTGTCGTATTTCGCAATTGCACCTTTGTAATCACCGTTATCGTGAAGTTCTATGCCTTCCATTACAAGGTCGTCGGCAGCGGTTTTGTTTTGGGTGAAGATATTGTTGCCAAGCATGGCGAACAATATCAATAGGGTAATTTGTTTCATTTTGAGTGTTTTAGGTTATAAATTATTTTTTTTCTACCGGGAAAAAAGATTTAGTCACTTCAATCTTTCCTACAATATTACTGTTAAATTCATCTAATTCTTCAGCCGGAATCCATAATTCGTTATGCATGACGCCACCAACATTTTGAATATCAAATTTCTTTAAATATTCCGAGTTAACAGAAAACTTTGTTACAAAACCAGATCCCGATGCATCTACATTCCAATCTCTGGCAATTTGAATGGCATATTCTTCATTCATAACCGGGTAAAAAATGGGCTGTTGCGCAAGCCTGGGTGGAAATTTTTCCCAGTTAGATTGTTCAATCAATAAGAGTTCCTGCGGACCAACCGGTCTAAATAATATGGTGGTTTCAAATTCCATTTCACAAAAAAAGAGGTTTTTATTTAATGGCAATATAATCAAGAATTTAATCAAAATTATTGATTCTATTCAATCATCAACTTGCCTGAACTTTTTAATTTTCCTGATACACTCACTTGAAAAAAATACAAACCATTTATTAAATTATTTTTTGATATCTCGATAGTATTTCCGGTGATATCAGTTATTGAATTAATTAGCTCCCCATTTAAATTGTACATCATAAATATACAATTTTCTTTGAAATCATTTTCAAATTGAAGTGTAGCGGTATTTGTCATGGGATTAGGAAAAAGGGTGTAATTGTCGGTTATTGTTTCATTCTCAATACTTGTAGTAAAATTCTCAAGCATTAGAGTAATCGGTAAATAACAGTTCACTATAGAATCTCCCGGCCAGTCGGAATCGTAAATATGAAAAAATGCACTAACCGGAGTGTTGTTCGGATATAACTCGGTTTTAAAATTTATATCAAAATTAAAAAATTGTACATATCCCGAATCAAGCGATGAAAGGACCATAAAATCTTCTGTAGTGATAATTGTAGTGTCCTCCAAAATAATATGTATAAAAGGATAAACAGACCAAACAGTATCGTTGTAAAATAAATTGCCCTCTACAATGGTATCATCAAGATAATGGAGATAAAATGTATCCGCGTCGAGATACATGTTATTGCAATCGGCCTGTTGGGCTTTGAGATTTGAAAATAGTGTTAGGATGGAGAAGGAGAGGAGGAGGAGTTTGGATTTCATATGTATTATTTTTGCTTGGTTTAATTGCTAATTAAAGATATGTATAAATAAAATATGGTTTAGAGTTTTAATGGGTTTTGCAAAAAAATGAGTTAAATATGACGAATGATCAGTTTAATTTGAGTTGTATTAGAAGAAGGATACAATTATGGCTGGGCTTCTATTATTTTTTGTTCTTCGGGAGTTATGTGATAAAGTTCGTAAACCATTTTATCAATTAGGTTTTCGTTGTCTTTGGTGTCTTCGCCCTTTTGTTTTTGTATAATTATTTTGTCAACCAATTCATCCATTTTAATTTCTTGGTCGGGTGTTGGAATTGGTATTTGTAGTGGCGATAAAGCCTGAACACTTATTATTAAATCGCCCGTTCCAGTTTTTGGTGCAAAACGGTTTAGTTCATGCTCAATTAGTTTGGAATTTAAAACGCCAACCAAATATTTTAAATGTTTTCCTGTAGCAATGCAGGTGCTGTCTAATGAACAAAATCCAGTTTCATCATAACAGAAACGAAGTTTTGAACCTATCCGTTTCCAAATTATTTTTGGCAAACTCAATTCTTTCCAAAAGGCAATTGTGTCTTGAGTTTCAAACCATTGGTTTGATGACTTTTTTCTTGAACCTACATTCCCCGATTGCTCTAATTTGGTCTTGCCAAATGTTAATAGATGATTTACTACTGATGGATATTTATTAATGTTCAATTTCAATGCAGGAAAAGTTCCGATTATGTATGAGTTTGAAGATTTTGAAAAATACTTATCAATTTCTCTACCTCTGAATAATGGTTTTATAATTTCTGCTGCACTTATATTTTCTTCAATTATTCTATTCTTAGTTTCTTCATCCAATAAAAACGCTTCATTGAAACCTGTTTTAATTCCAAAGTTTATCTTCAAATCCCAGTCAGACAAAGCCGTTCCATATTCATTTATTTTATGATAGATTTTCCAAAGGTTTTCATTTTGAAAAATCCATTGCCCATTATTGAAAAGTGCTTGTTCATATTCTTTGCCATCCTCTTTTACAACAGTTTCTAAATTCTCAGGCATAACCAAAACATCTAAGTATGTAAATGTTTTAGATAGTTTTTCCTTTTTAAATTGAATAATAGCAGCTTTTACTGTGGCTTCATCAAAAACATTCACTTTGTCGAATTCAATTATTTGTTGCAATAATGTATTTTGAATTAAGTAAGAACGCAAATTGTCGCCATAACTTACTTTAAAAAATTTGTTTGAAACAATGAAAGTTAAACCGCCATTTTGCCTTAATATTTTGTTGCCTAATTCAAAAAAGTAAGTGAGAATATCTGCACTGCTATTAAATACAGTAAAATCTTTTTGTAATTGTGGTTTTAGGTGTTTTATTTCTTCATGTCGAATATATGGAGGATTCCCAATAATTAAATCAAAGCCTTCAAATTCACCTTTATCATTAAGAACTTCAGGAAATTCAAATCGCCATTCAAATGCATTTTTAAAGATTGCATTATTTTTAATTTCTTCTAAAATAGTTTCGCATTTATTTAATTTTTCAGATGCAATTTTGACGTCATTGTTGTATTTCACCTTTTCTTTAGGTGTCATTTCAAAGAAACTAAATTGTTGAGTTAACTTATCAAAATCTCCTTTTGCTTTATACCAATTCAAATAGTCTTTACCAGTTTTAGTTATTTCGGTTCTGAAGTCAGATTTAATACCATCTATTATTTTTTGTAACCCTCGTTTTACATCTCGGCTTTTTTCATTTTTATAATCACTTACAAAATCACGGTAGGCTTTAATATCATACTTAATACTTTTTAATGCCTTACTCAAATCAGCATCCAAAGCAAACCTGCTCAATAAACTATTTCCGCATTTAATATTAATATCAATATTAGGAAGTGTTTCCAATTCTAAATAATTACTTTCTTCTTTGTAATATGCATTTTTAAGAAGTTCTATCCATAAACGCAAACGGCAAATTTTTACTGAGTTTGGATTTATATCTACACCGAATAAACAATTTTCAATAATGATTTGTTTTTCGTGAAAAAGTGTTTTTTGTAGCCTTTGAATTTCTTTATTTAGGGGTTTTCCGTTTTGGAGCTTGTATTCCAGTATATTTGTTTTTGGGTCAGTAATTATAAGCTCATCATTCACTATTTCAATTTCATACCCACTGATACTATTTCCTTCATTATCTGCCAGAATGCCTAATTCAGATTTTATGCTTATAATTTCGTTCAAAGAAGAAACCAGGAAATGCCCGGAACCAACTGCCGGATCACAAATCCGAAGAGAATTAATTATTTCATTCGCTTTAAGTACTTCCTGCGTTTTAAAAATGCGCGAAGTATAGTTTTTTACATCTTCAAATTTATCAAACATCGGTTTATCCTTATCCGATAGAGACTCATTGAATTTTTCAACTACGGCAAGTCTGATAGACTGTTTACACATATACATTGTAATGAATGCCGGTGTAAAAATGGAGCCGTCTTTATAACCGTTTATTTTTTCAAATACCTTTCCCAGCACCGAGGCATTTATGATAGTTTTATTTTCCTCCTGAATATCTTCTGTTCCTTCACTTGCAAAATCATAGGCATCCAAAAATTGAAAAAGATAATTCAGGGTTGGTAAACTGGCAGTCTTCTTTTTAACATCTTTTAGTATTGTTGTGTTAATTAATTCTAATTCCCCTCCATCATCCAGGGAATTTATTTTGATCGTCAGATCTTCCAATTCACTTATTTCAAAAAGCGAACTATTCAAATAAGGAACGCGAATGTATTTGTCTTTAAGAGCAGCACTTCTTTCGTTGATATTTACTGCTAGTACCCTATGAAAAAGTTTAAAAAGTTCGTCAAAGTCATTAATGGTTTCTGAATTTAGAAAACGATAATCTTTATTTCCCTGATGATAAGTGATCAGTTGTCCCTCCAGTAATTTTAAAAATAAAATTCTGTTTATCCAGGTAATTCCCAATTCCAGTGAGATGTTAAATATGCGTTCGTCTTTTGTTGAGCCATAAATGGATTGGTCGGGTAATCTGTGTAATACATCTTCCGTATTTAAAGCTTCAATTGTTGCTTCTACAAGTGATGCGGCATCCCGTTTTTCGATTTTTCTGCGTATAATGTTTTTTCCACCTTCTTTTGCTTCTTCCAGTCCGATGATATGGAGTAATTCTTTATAAAATTTTTCATTTAGCGAATTACTATCGTTTGGCGTTACTATTTTTAAAAGATGTTGTGGGGATAAAATTTTCAATAAAGCACTTAACTCACGGTCATCTTCTTTTTTGTTGTTGCGCAGAATGGTATTATATTCCCGTATGTCAAAATAAACACAAGGAATTTCAATATCCAGATTCGAAACAATTTTGGCTATTTCCTCATAAAAAAAAGGGTTGTCCTTTTGGTCATTTATTTTGGTATCGTAAAGTTTCTTAATTTGTGTATTTCGGTATATGTATTTATCAAAATGATTGGCATCAATAATATACCATTCATAAACATTGGTAATTATCAATTGCTTAAGTTGGTTATTACCTGCCTTAAGCCTTTCATTCATATAATAGAGAATTATTTCATGAAAGGATTTTTATTCGGATTTTCAGCAGTGACCATTTCCGCAATATTCGTCGGTCTTTTAGCCTCAATTATTACTCCTACTTCACTGTCTGTAGTTTTACCAAGATGAATTACCAGATCTTTTTTGTCTTTGGTATTGATCGTATTGGTATCTCTATAAAAAGTATCTCTCAAAAAGTCACGTAGGTTATTTTTCAGGTGTTCTTCACTTTCATCGGTAACACCCTTTTCAATCACGCTGATCTTATCGAGCAAATCGATAAGGTTGGTTTTAAAAAGGTCGATTTCGCTTCGCAGTGGTTTTTGCTTCAGGAAGGCTTTAAGTGCTTTTTTTGGGGATTGAGGGATTAGGATCATTCGATTTGCGGTAGATGAATGGGCTAAGATAGAGAATATTGGGGTTTCAGGAAGGTTAGTTTCCAGTGGTCATACATACGGTTAGAGTGCTGTGTAATTTCATAAATATATTTTAACAAAATTTAACTTATAAGTAAAATTTATACAATTTTGACTTGGATTATTGAGTTATTTAACTACATTTGCACTATAATTTTACTTATAAGTGAAACAATTAGAGTATTTTTACGTTATTGTTTTAGTTCAAATCTCCATAATATTCAGTGAAATACGAAATTGTTGAAATGCAGCAACTCTGTGGAGGACAATCAAAAGTTTACTCGGTTATTCTTGAAGGTGAGGAGATAACACTATTTGAGAAGTTCGTAGATGAATATGAATTAAAATTTAAAAATGAAGTTAAGGATATCGTGGCGAGATTATATCAGATAGGGCATATTACTGGTGCCAGAAGCTCTTTTTTTAAGCAACACGAGGGTAAGCCGGGAGATTTTGTTTGCGCATTGTATGACCTTCCTGAAAAAAATTTGCGTCTATTTTGTGTTCGATTTGGTATGGATGTAGTTATTCTTGGCGGAGGTGGAGAAAAGCCTGAAGGTGTTATAGCCTGGCAGGATGATGAAAAATTAACCATGGAAGCAACTCAAGTTATATCAATTGCAAATGACATTGCACAAAGATTAGAGAATGGAGATATTTATTGGTCTGATGACCACACGGAATTATTGGGTAACATGAAAAACTATGAAGATGAAGAAAATTAAGAAAGCGCGTGAGTATAATAGTCCCAAATTATCGGAACTTCTCGCAGAGATCACACCATTAGAAATGGAAAAAACAAAAGTGAAAATGCAAATTTCGGCGCGAATTGAAGAATTGATGGAACAAAAGGGATGGAACAAGTCAGAACTAGCTGAAAAGGTTGGAAAACATCCATCCGAAATAACAAAATGGATGAGTGGAACTCAAAATTTTACAATGGAGGTCTTGACTGAGATTGCGTTTACTTTAGGTGTTGATGTTTCTGTTTTTTTTGATAAAAAACATTTTCAGCTTATTTACAAAAGCACATTTATTGTAGCAGCAATTGTGGCTAATCCGACTTTAGAAAATAGAACACCTACAGCTAAAGGAGAAGGTGTGTATGGAATTTCCATGTTTTCTGGTATTACAAGCAGATTAATTAATCCAAAATTTCATAAAGCATAAAATGGCAAAAATTGATTTAATTGAACAAACGGTAGAAATGCAGATTCGTGGAATTGAGTTATTAAATGGCTCATGGAATTTACATGAAAATCACAATACAACTATTACAAATTTTAATATTAATGTGGAAAGCAGGGCAGATGCACCCAATAAACTGCTTTTTGTTATTGTTCATATTGATATAAAAAATGATGACCAGTCGCTTCTATTAGGCGCGTTATCCGTAAGTTGCATTTTCGAAATTGCGAATTTTGATGATGTTATTAAAATAGAATCTGATGGAAAGTTGATTATACCCCAGCCTTTAATAGATACACTTAACAGCATTTCAATCTCAACAACAAGGGGAGTTATGTTTTCAACTTATAAAGGCACTTTTTTACATGGTGCTGTGCTGCCGATCATTGATCCCAAACAACTTCAGATCAATAATCAAATAATTGAAAAATAAATTTGGTTGAATTGATTAATATCATTGAATGATTACAGTTTGTGAATAATTATTTTTACCGGAAGAAATTTTTAAATGATAAATCCCTCGTGCAAAATCAGCGATTTTCATTTCGGTTGAATTTGTTTTGAGTATAGAGTTATAAACAATTTTACCTTCAATATTTATTAATTCTATTGGTGCATTTAAAAACGTATTTCCAACATCAATAATAAAATATCCTTCTGCTGGATTTGGATAAATATTAATTGAATTAGTTATAAAATTTTCAACACCAATCTCGAATGTAACCTCCACATTATCCGTCACAAAACAACCCAAACTATCAATCACAGTTACGGTATAAAATCCGGGTGAGAGGTTCTCAATCGTTTGTGTTTCCTCGCCTGTGGACCAGAAATATGTAAATGGCGGTAAGCCACCCGTAAATATTTCTACAGTAGCAGTTCCGTTTGTTTCTCCAATTGAACACGGCGTAGAAGTAATGTTTAAAAGAATCGAATCTATTTCTTCCGCAAAAATGGTATCCAATATTCTGCATCCTGATAAATATTCCAATTCAATTGTGTAATATCCTTCATCGTTTACAGTTATTGATTGCGTTGTATCGTCGGTATTCCATAAATAATAGGAGCTAACTGTATTTGATAATAATTCGACACTTTCACCGAAACAAAATACAGTATCATTGCCAAGTACATTTTGCGTTATATCTCCCACCACCTGAATAGTATCAAAAATTGTGCGCGGGCATAGTGTGGGAGTAAACCGGAACGCAGTATCGTTTGCACCGATAAACCAAACCTGTGTACCGGTAGTTTTGGTATAATAATACTGACTACCGTCTTCATTTGAAATACCCTGCACAAAGCCAAAGGCTCCTACCTCCGGTAATTTATCTACATACAGATCAATAATATTTGTTGATTCATATAATACTGTCGTTACGTCTATAAAATGGTCAGGTGAAATTGCAAGTGTAACATCGTCATAACGCAACTGTAACTGACGATATGGTGCAGTTCCCTCAACGGAATAGTAAATGCTTCCTCCGGTAGTCGGGTCGAGGTCGTATCCTGCAAGGGCTAATAAATTATTAATGCCACCCACATCGGGAATATTGATATACCATGTATCGTGTGGTGCACCAAAGGCAATATATCCGTTACTTGCCGGGTACATAACATCATAGCTGTTTGAAAAGAAAACAAAATCAAACGGAAGTAGTAAGGTATCTACATCATCGTTATAAATAAGTGAAATACTAATTGAGTCTGTAAATGCAGGAGGGTCAAACGGAATTATTTCCCGTGTGTAATCAATTGCTGTCTGGTAGGTATAGGCAACAACCGAACTATTTCCTTCACCCACAATTGCAGGATCAAAAATACCTGAATCAGGGTCAGTTATTCCAAGCCCTTCCCAATAACCACCGCCAACTTCAGGATTTGCAATGACAGGATCATTGTTGTAACAAATTTCCGTTGGTAAACCTATGGTAGTTTCAGTTGCACAAATATTCGTAATCGTATAAATTAATGTATCGTTTTGTGGTATGGTATCACCAACAAGTATTGTCCATATTTTGACAGTATGTGCACCACAGCCTGAAAAATCTGCAGGTGCTGAAAATGTAATCGTATCTGATAAATAAGCAGTGATATATTGCGTAAAAGTTTCTGTAAAAATCTCTCCATCATCTATCTGAAAACTTACATCATAATTATTTTGATTTGCAAAACCGAAATTATGAGCAGATACACTTAATATTTCTTCGGTGCTTAGATTGCAGGAATTATCCGGCGTAAATAAATCCTGAATACCTAAATCATTTTGAGAATGTAAACAAGGTGCAAGATGCCAGAGGATGTTACGGCGTAGATCAAGATGCTCTTCGGAGTAATAATCATCAGTTGTTGCTTTAAATTGACTTGCTATAATTTGTCCGGTACCAAATATTTTTTTCAGTAAACAAATTTGTGTTCCCGATGTATCAAGCATAAGCGTATCAAAATTGGAGCCGGAGAAACTTCCCTTAGAATTTAAAAAACCAAGTATAGGAGAAAAATCTATAGGATTAATAATAGGGTAAAATGGCCCTTCATATATTTCGTGAGTTTCAGCTAAAAACGTACCAGCCCAATTAAAACTTTCATTAGAACTCCTATAAATGCTATCAAATCCTAAATAATAAGAAAATTCCGGAACTGATAAAAAATTAATATATAAATTACCTCCATTATAGACATATTCCTCTGCCGCATCCCGATAAACTTCATAAAAATCCGTAAATTCATCACTTACATCATGCGACCCTTCCATAAAAATCATACAAGTATTTGCCGAGAAAATACCCGTAGTGTCTAAGGAAACATAATAAAATTCTTCCCAATTATCTTCACCAAATACATCATTTAATAAACTATGATTAAAAGAATTATTAAGGTCATCATCGCTCAGGTATATGATCCTTTTGTCTGGTGCTTGTGTAAACCCAACATAGCAAAAAGTCATGTAACTCAGTAAAAAGGTAAGAAGTTTGTGTTTTCGAGTACCCATTTATAGTGAATTTACAAATTTTGCTGAAATTTAATGTAAAAAAAATTGGTATTCAAACTTTTACACCCAAATTTACAGGATATACTCTTACACATTAAATATTCACATTATGAAAACCAAACTTTTAATCTTTATTTTCTGCGGGTTATTTTCTCTTTCTCTGAATGGACAAAGTATTTTCACCTTAGATATTCAGTATGGAGAGAATACTGAGATCAATCCGCTTGTTTACGGCAATCACTTCTCAAGATTGTTTGACCGATGCCGTTGTTATGATCCTTGGTCTCCCGAATCACCTGTAGACAGCATTGACCAATGTATGGAATACATTGCATCCATAAAATCCAAAGTTATCCGCTACCCTTCTGGTGGTGATAATAAATGGATGCACTCTTCAAGTGATAGTGTTGGATATGGAATGTTGCAATCAGATATTGATACCCTGCTGGCAATGGACTCAATTACTGTAGGTCAATGGACAACTCAATCCGCAGAAGTTGCAGAGCAATATGACCTTAATCCTGATGGTGCACGATATATTGACCGCTTGATTGATCTTGTCGAATATTGCGATAGTGTAAACGGTTTTAAGCCGAAAGTAATCTATGTTGCAAATGTAACTATGAGCCGATGGCTGCCGAGTATTTATAATGTTTGGGGAGAAAATCTGGAGGCCATAAGATATCTGATTGATAACGGTGTCGATGTAGTTGGAATTGAAATGGGTAATGAGCATTATGATGATGAAAATTTATTCGAAACATTTATTGATTATTGGTGGCATATAAGGCCATTGCTTGATTCATTGCAGGATGATACTGATTTAAATTCGATACCAATATCATTAACTGCTGCACCTGAACCAGATTTTGCTGAATTATTCAGTTGGTCGCCCGGAAGTGTCCAACGATTCAAAGATTGGAACACGGGTCTTGCAGGAAAATCAGGCTCACCCAAATTTGACGCATATACTGTACATATTTATAATACCTCCCGTATGATGGAACCTTGTTATCAGGCTTATACAGATGATTATTATAATATTGACCCAGATGATCCAATTGTATTCGATCCAGATTTAGGGCCTGACCCATATATTACTGCTTCTTGGCAATGCGCTTTAGATAGTTTTGAAAATTTTGTAAACGATTGGTTGCCGTATATATTTAACCATTACACCATAATCGATGACAGCACATATCGGTTGGGCACAGATAAAAGATATTGGGTAACTGAATGGGGGGTGAAGCCGCCGAGTGAAGAACAGGATCCTCTCGATCCACTTTATGGTAACTTTAATAACACCTTTGTTGAGGCAGCCTTCAGTATGGAATATTTACTAAAACTGCTTGAGATTCAAGGAGCTAGTATGCCCATTGATATTGAATTTGCCACAAAACACAATACTTTGTCAGGGTATACGTATGGTTTAATAAGTACACAAGGCGTATTAGACCCTGTTGATGAACCATATTATAAACGTGCATCGTATTATTCCTTTGTAATTAATGAAAATATATTTTCAACGAGTTATGAAAGAGTGAATGCATCTCCTGTATTACTAGACGGAAGTTACGTCCCGTTTGTAAGAGGATATTTTAATGAAGGAAGCGATCTGTTTTATATGTGTTTTGTAAACGGAAGTGATGACACCGTTAAGTTTGCCATACATGAAATGACTGGCGATACAACCGCTCTCGGCTACGGAAGCTTAACCCCATCCAGTTCCTACGGATGTTATATAAAACATATCCGTGCAACGCAGTTATACGGGCACGGCGGAATGAATCAATACATGCTTGATAATTCTTTTTATAATGATACCACCATAGCACCGCTTATTGACTCTATTTATTTTACTTATAAATCCACATTTTCGCCTGATTCAATGGTATCGTTGCCACCATATAGTTTAGGATGGGTTAAATGGCAGGTATCGCCGATACCGGATCGCCTCACTGCTCAGTTTGATAATATTCAGGTTTCAACATGGCCGAATCCCGCGAATGATATTGTGAATTTCAGCATTGAAACATTTACAAACGAAGAAAATAAATTCACTGTTTCCGTTTATAATATTCTCGGTGAAAAAGTATCAGAAATGGTATTGAGCGATAATAGTGCAGAATGGCATTGCGCGAATGAAGTAAACGGGATTTACATTTATGAATTAACCTGTTCTGGAATAAAATTAGGGACTGGGAAAATTATATTGCAATAAATATAATTAAAGCTTGTGTTTTCATGGGGATACCCGGCAAAGTCGCTAGATGGAGCCGGGTTTTTTATTTTATTAATATAAATTAAATTTTCTCAATGTAAACCAATTCATTCTATGTACTCATAGAATTTTCTCATTCAAAATACTCATGATAAGTTTCCAAATGTTTTTTGATCTTATCATATTGATTAACACACGTAATTTCACCACCAACCTGCATTGGGACAATTAATTCCTGAAGCGGGAATAAATATGCATGCACCAATTCATGCGATTGTCCCATGTATGCACAATAATTGATCATGTAGACATAATCTTCAATTAAAACGTTTGCTAGAGTATGATATGCAGTGGTATCAGCAGGAAGAGTAAAATCATTCACATGCGATATCATTTGATTTATTCCGCGCGTGGTTTCAAAATTTGTTTTCCATTTTTTACCATCATTCAAATACAGTTCTGAACCGCGACAAAGAATATATTTATTTTGAGGAGCAGTTTTATATACTTCCATTTCCTCATTACCACAAGATAATAAAAGGCAAGAAAAAACTATTATTAAAAGCGGAAGTTTCAAGGCTCTTTTTTGTGTAAAGATACTAAGTGGTTGATGTTGGAGAAAGGTAATTGGTGCATTTGCATTTTTTTTACAAATCGCCTTCCGAACTGTTTACTTGTTGTTTCAATATTTGTTTTTCCTTCATATTGTTTCTAAATCCCCAAGCACAAACCATACAAATTCCCCCCATAACCCACCAAAGCGCTGCATAATTAAAATTTTCAATGATAGCTGTGCTTCCAATCGGGGAGATGATAAATGCCATTGACCAAGCAATAGTATAGGAAGCGACATAACTTCCCCGCGTAGCAGGTGATGACGTTTTTATTGCATGGGATATCATAAATGGCATGGCAAATATTTCGGAAAAACTGAGTAACGCCATCGATACCAAAAGTATGAACATACTATGTCCGATGTTGAAGAGAAAAAAGGAAAGTCCCAACATAATTGTTCCTGTTACTATCATATTCCCAGGTGTATATCGCTTTTCAATTTGAGAAACTATTATCATCTCAAAAACAAAAACAATTAGTCCGTTAAAACCGATTAACAATCCAATTACATATTCCGGTTTGAGATAAACATCCTTGTAATACAACGGAATACTGCTGAATATTTGAAAAAATGCCGCAGCATATAAAAACACCAAGGTCAAGAACATTAAAAATTGTCTGTCGCGATAAGGAGATTTTTTTACCTCACCTGCAACAGGTTTATTTTTATGTAATTGAGGTTGTTTATCCCTGAACAAAAAGAAAAATACAAGTCCCGCAATAATGCAGGTAACGCCATCTCCAACAAAAAGCCACACATAACTTATTCCTGCTAAAAGTCCTGCAATGGCGGGACCAATAGCAACACCAAGATTAATTGCCATCCGTAAAAGGGAAAAGGAGCGGGTAGTGGTTTCCGGAGTTGAAAAATAACCTATCATAGCAGAGGAAGCCGGTCGCATACTGTCATTAATCACACCGCAAATAAATACACCGATTGCCAGCAAATAAATATCTGTAAAAAATGGTAAAAAGAGATAAGAAATTCCTCCAAGGATCAAACTTAATGTTTGCACCTTAAAGGGTCCCATGCTATCGGTAAATCGTCCTCCCAAATAGGATCCAAGCATACTTCCTGCCCCGAATACCGATATAATTATACCTGCATCAGTAGTGGTGTAACCCAAAGATGTGGTCATATACACCGACATAAATGGCAAAACCATGCTTCCACTCCGATTAATGAACTGAATAATTGCCAATATCCAAACAGATTTGGTCAATCCTTTATAAGAATCCGTATAAATTTTAAGTGCGGAAGAAAACACGGGGCGAAGATACGGGAGTCAGGAGTCAATAGTCAAGAGTCAATAGTCAGGAGTGAAATTATCCGGCATTCGAGAATCTACTCATAATTCATTACTCATTACTCATTCATAAAACGAAATTTCGGACTCACGATTGACGATTCACGAATATGAGTCATGAATAATGAGTAATGAGTTTGACCCAACGTGGCCGGAAGTTTATTGTCTTTAATGATGGTATGAGGTTGGTATTGAAAATACTCCGACCGTGAAAAAAGTTTATGGTCAAAATAAAAAGCTCCAATGTTAGCAGTACCGGACTCACGCCTCACGATTGACGATTCACGAACAAATACTTATTTGGGAAAAAACCGATCATCAACCCGAGAACTCGATTGTCAATTATCAATTCTCAATTCTCAATTCCCCTCGTTCCATCTAAACCCCTCTACCTCCAATCCTGCCAGATCCAATGCACGATTTACAACGGTGGCGGCTAAATCTTCAAAATTTTTGGGTAAACTATAGAAGGAAGGGGAAGCAGGACAAATAATTCCACCTGCTAAGGTGACAGTTTCCATGTTGCGGATATGAATAAGATTATAGGGTGTGTCGCGAACCATTAGGATGAGCTTTCGCCGTTCTTTCAGGATCACATCGGCAGCTCTTGTTACCAGGTCGTTGGAAATTCCGGTAGCTATGCGACCAAGGGTTCCCATGGAGCAAGGGCATATGATCATAGTTTCATATTGTGCTGATCCTGAGGCAAATGGAGCGTTAAAGTCATTTTTTTGGAAAAATGTGAAGTCGTAGTCATTGTAACTTTCATCACCTAATTCAAATTTCCAGACTGCTTTGGCGTTATCACTCATAACTATTCCTACAGCAGAAAGCTGGGGCTTAATTTTGACAAGTTTATCCAACAAAACCTTTGCATAAATGGCTCCGCTTGCTCCTGTAATTGCTACAACTATTTTTCGTTTCAACATGTTAAGAGTTAGTTAATGATTGCAAGTTAACATTTATGGAATTATTTTTGTTTGACCAAAGTTGAAATATAAAACTAAACTATGCAGAAGAAATATTATGTTGTTGCCGTACTTGTGATTATTACGGGAACTTTACTTGCTTTTGGATTGCCCCAGAGATCCACTGAAAATATTGCCGAAGCTGCTGATACACAGCCTGTTGCTACTGATTCCGCTATTGCAGAATTTAAATGGAATTCAGTTATGGAATCTATTGAACTGCAAAAAACCAGTAAAAAGAAATTGTTCATCGATGTTTATACCACCTGGTGTGGACCCTGTAAAATGCTTGATGCTAATACTTTTTCGAATCCGGTGATTAGAAAAATTCTTTCAGAATACTATATTCCAACTAAATTTAATGCGGAAAGCGGTGATTCTATCCTGTTTAAAGGACAAACTTTTACAAATCCGAACTATTCACCACAACCGAGAAAAAGTACCCATGAATTTGCCGTTTATATTGCTTCCACCCAGAACGGACTCGGATATCCTACAATGGTATTTTTAGATGAGGAATTAAATATGATCCAGCCTATAGCAGGATATCTTACACCTCAGCAATTAGAACCGATCTTAGTGTATTTTGGAACTGATGCAAATAAAACAACCGATTGGCCTACTTATTACGCGGCTTTTAAATCCTCCATTTCTCAATAAGTTTCCCTATGATAATAGAATTATTAGTTTCTGCAGTAATATCATTTTATCCTGCTGAAAAATCTGTTGCCACCAATTCCATTCCAACTGAATTAACAGACAGTATTCATTGGACCACTCTTGATGCAGTGAATAAAACTGTATCTAAAAATATTAAAAAGAATAAGGTTAAAGATGAAAAACTAATAATGGTTGATTTTTATACTGATTGGTGTGGATGGTGCAAAAGGCTGGATAAGGAAACCTACATGGATCCGGAAGTTATTGAATTGACCAATAAATATTTTTATGCAATAAAATTTGATGCAGAGCAAATGGATTCCGTAGAGTTTGCAGGTAAGATGTACAAGATGAAAGCTGCTGGTAAAAGAGGAACACACGATTTCGCTATGGAAATGGGTTCTCGGCCCGGTGGAAGAATAGGGTATCCAACCATTAGTTTTATTGATCCCATGGGGAAAAAAATTGCAGTGGAGGCCGGATTTAAAGATGCCGCCAAAATGAAACTCACTCTAATTTATTATGGTGAAGGGCATTATAAAACGAAAGATTTTATTACTTTTCAGAAAGAATATAATCAAAGCCAGTTAACGGATTAGACACATTTATTCGCAGTATTTTCACTGTGCATTAAATGTGCTCAATAATACTGTCTTTATTTTCTGTTTTATTAGCTAAGTATATAAGGGCATCTTATATTTGCCCGTTTTTTTAATGTCTGCAAAAGCCTCCCATAATAGTAAACTAACTGGTGCGGGTGTATTAATTACACTCGGAATTGTTTTCGGTGATATTGGTACGTCGCCGATATACGTTATGAGTGCCATTTTTGGCGATCTTGAAATTTCAAAGGAGTTGATCTATGGAGGAATGAGCTGTGTGTTTTGGACACTCATTGTAATTACCACTATAAAATATGTATATCTTGCACTTAATGCTGATAACAATGGAGAAGGAGGGATTTTTGCACTTTATGCCTTATTGCGTCGTTATAAAATTAAGTGGGCGATAATCCCTGCATTAATTGGATGTGCCGCTTTGATTGCAGATGGTTTTATTACTCCTCCAATTTCGATATCCTCTGCAGTGGAGGGATTAAAAATTTTAAATCCGGAGATTAATACTGTCCCCATTGTTATCTCCATATTAATTGCCTTATTTGTTTTTCAACAATTTGGAACAAAAGTAGTGGGAAGCACTTTTGGGCCGATCATGATGGTTTGGTTTCTAATGATTGGAACCTTGGGAACAATTGAATTGGTGAAACAACCACAGGTTTTGGAAGCTTTAAATCCATATTGGGCATTTAATCTTTTAGCAAATTTTAAGGGTGGTATATGGTTGCTTGGCGGGGTTTTTCTTTGCACAACTGGAGCTGAAGCATTATACTCTGATCTTGGTCACTGCGGAAAATCAAATGTACGCATGAGTTGGAATTTTGTTATTGTTATGTTGCTTTTAAGTTATCTTGGTCAATCTGCACATGCTATTGAAATGATTGGAGAGCCCATGCATGAACACAGTTTATTTTATACTCTCATGCCCTCCTGGTTCCTTCCAATTGGAATTGTAATTACTTCAGCTGCCACCATTATTGCCAGTCAGGCATTGATCAGCGGATGTTTTACTATGGTGAATGAGGCAATGAAATTGAAACTTTGGACAAACCTTAAAGTAGTATATCCCACTACACAAAAAGGTCAAATTTATTTACCTGCAATTAACTGGTTTTTATTAACAGGATGTATTGTTGTTGTTTTAATATTCCGTGAATCACGAAATATGGAAGCTGCGTATGGTCTGGCAATTACTATTGATATGCTTATGACCACTTTATTGTTGACGAGTTTAATGCGATTGCGAAAAAAGAGTTGGATAGTGATAGGCGCATTTGCTACCGTGTATTTATTTATTGAAGGTGTGTTTTTCCTTTCTAATGCCATGAAATTCATGCATGGTGGTTGGTTTACGATGTCGCTTGCTTTAGGATTTTTCTTCTGTTTATGGATATTCTACCAAGCCAGAAAATTGCGCGCAAAACACACGGAATTTGTGGAGATCGACAGTTATTTGCCTGCAATACAAGATCTAATGCGTGATGAATCTATACCAAAAGAAGCAACCAATTTGGTGTATATGGCGATGGTAAATGATAAAAATCATATAGACTCGAATATCATTTATTCCATTTTCAGAAAAAGACCAAAACGCGCAGATGTATATTGGTTTGTGCACGTTGATATTTCCAATGATCCATATTTAGCTTCTTATTCCATTGATACCATAATTCCTAAAAAGATATTTTTTGTCAGGTTGCGATTTGGATTTAAAGTGGATCACAAAGTGAATGTGATGTTCCGAAAAATTGTGGAGGAAATGGCAGCGAATGGAGAGGTGGATATATTGAGTAATTACCCAAGTTTGCGCAAACATCATATGTATGCCGATTTTAAATTTATTCTTCTAAATACAAGAGTAGCCAGCGATAATAAATTAACCCCTTGGGAACAATTTGTCGTGAAAGGCTATCGCCTCATTAAATCAATGAGTCTTCCAACACATGAAGATTTTGGTCTCGAACTCACCAACGTCGAATCAGAAATGGTGCCTATCAGTGTGCGCGATGCCATTGAGATCAAGCTGGAGAGGATACAGAAGTGAGGGCGCGAGGCGCGCGACATAGGACACAGGACATAGGACATAGGACTTGACATAGGACATGGGAAAGGGGACATAGGAGGGCGCTTCGCGCGTATTGGGTATCGGGTATCAGGTATCAGGAAAACAAAGGGTGGTATTTTAAACATTTCGTTAATACTGTGAGGCTCTCGCTCCCAGCGAGGGTCTCAATAGCGGTAAATACCCAAAAATTTCGCAACTCGTTATCAGTGAGCTCTCGCTCCCAGCGAGGGTCTCACTAGCGGCAAAAACCCAAAAATTTCGCAACTCGTTATCAGTGAGCTCTCGCTCCCAGCGAGGGTCTCACTAACGGCAAAAACCCAAAAATTTCGCAAGAAATTTAAACTCCTTTCTCCTCTCTCCTTCCTCCTCCCTTGCATTTATGGTAAAAACCAACTATTTTTGGTAACAAATTCCTCTATTGTGAAAAAACTTCTCCTCCTTACTTTTTTCATTTCAGCATTTGCGATTGTTAAAAGTCAATCACTTATTTTTTTTGAAGATGATCATTACGGTTATGGTATTGAAAAAAACAGTGACGGTAATTTGATCGCAATTTTTGATGGTCAACTTCGAAAATTGGATGTTTTAGGTAATATCATGTGGCAAGTTGATATAGCTCTTCCATATTCTTTAAGGGATATAGAATTTTATAATTTACCGGATGGGGATATAATTTTTTTTTACGGTTCAAATATTTGTCGATATACCCTTGAAGGAGATTTAGTTTTTAGCATTCCGATCACTGATTTTACCTTTTCCGCTATTCATCAGGTATCAGATGGATTTCAAATTGTTTGTGATAGTTGGGATACTCCTACATTCAGATATTTGAAAATTTTAAACAATGGAGAAATTACCTGGAATCACGTTCTTGATTTTGGTGGTCGAATTGCTTTTGGATCAATGATCTCGCAGGGATCCAAAACACTTTTAATTTATACCGGGGCTGCCGGTGCTTATAATCCTACAATTGTGCAATTGGATACAGCAGGGACTATAGATTTTATATCACACGATTTTGATGACCATCATTTTGATGTAGAAGACCTTGACAACGAATTATTTTTATCGCGACAAGATATAGATGGTAATTATCTTCAAAAATATTCTGATAACGAAATACCTGATTGGGAGACAGTATCCTATGGCAATGGTTATTTAAGTACAGATTCTTTATTTCGTATAATTAAGTTGCCAAGTAATAATTATGTAAGGGCAATTGAATCCGAAGCATTTAATGTAGATATGGGTTTAATGGAAAGTTTTTATTATTTAGAATATTTTAATGAGGCCGGAGAAAATTTTTATATTGGTGAACCATTTTTGAAGACGGGTAACGACAAATATCATATTTATGATTTTGCTCAAATAGAAGATAATAAATTAGCATTTATCGGCAACTATGAAAATGCAGGAAACTCGACAGCCTTTATTTTAATAACTGATACCCTCGGAGTTGTGCATCAAATGAATGTTGAAGGAAAAGTATTTTATGATGAAAATTCGAATAATATTTTTGATGCAGGGGAAATATCTTTCCCCAATATTTTTATTGAAACAGATCCCGGAGCAATTTTTAGTCTGACAAATTCTGAAGGTGATTATTCATCTACGTTAATTTCAGATGGTATATATTCCAATTTCTGTTTACCTATTGCTTATTGGGATGTTTTTACACCATCCGAATATGTATTTGAACTTAATGCAATTACCGGTGGAACAACGGTAGACAACAATGATTACCATTTAAGTTATTCATCAGCTGCAACTGAGGTTGGAGTTTCTTTATATCAGTCAGGAATTGCACTTACTACTGATGGTGCTGAGCCTGCATTGAACACGACAGATATCACGGTAAATAATTTCGGTAACCAGGTTGTTGAGGAACTAACTTTAAAATTATATCATCCTATGGTAAATAGTTTGATATCCTCTTCACCATTATATGAAAGTCATTTTGATACTATAATTACCTGGACGATCTATGATTTAAAACCTTATCAACCACAGGTATTTCATCTTGTGTTCGAGGCGGATTCTTCCATTGATTTTGTTGGTAAAACTGCTGCTGTAAAAGCAGAATTGGGATCTATTGCCGGTGATATTGATGCGACAAACAATATGGATATTTATTCAAATGTATTGGATTACAGTTTTGATCCAAATCAACTTACTGTTAAACCTGTTGGTTTAGGAGTTGAAGGAAATATTTCTCCGGCAGTGGAGTGGTTGGAATACCAGATAGAATTTGAAAACACCGGAACAGGATATGCCCACGATGTAATAGTAGTTGATACCATTGAAAATGATCTCGTTTTAAGTAGTATTCAAATGTTGGCCGCAAGTCACCAATATTGGATGGAATTTATTTCTCCTAATATAATTAAATGGCATTTTAATGATATTGAACTCACTCCACCTGCATATGATATAATAAAAAGCAAAGGTTACCTGAAGTATAAAATAAACATTAAAGGTCATCCACCTGTTGGCACAAAAATTACGAATACTGCTTCAATTTTCTTTGATAAAAATTTACCAATTGTTACAAATACTACAATAAATACGATCTATTTGGATCTGCCGGTAGTTACGGAGATCGATCCAATTTATATCTTCCCAAATCCAACTACTGATCATTTTACAATATATTTTAATAATGCAACCGGTCCCTTTGATATTGTTTCTATTGCCGATGTTACAGGAAAGATCATTAGTAATTTTAAAGTGGAGGAAAATGTATATTCGATGAATTTAAATACTTCTGTATTTGCAAAAGGCATTTATTTTATTTATTACTATAATACAGAACAAAAAAACCTGGTAGCAGCGGAAAAATTAATAATAAACAATTAATAAAATAGTTTCTATTATTCAGGGATTTGTGAATTTGACGATCTGATAACAAAATTGCAATAAGTTTGATATCACTCAACCCTTCACAGACTCTTCCTTCTTCACCTTGGTAATATCTCTGTCGATATTTTCCTGAAAAATTGGAACCAAAGTATCGAGATCAAGTGCACATAATCGCGCGAGAGGATTTTTTAATGCATACACACAGCCACAATCAATATCAATAGCCGGATATTTCATTTCTTTGATATCCTGCTCTAAAGTTTCGTAGTTTCTGGTGGCATGTCCGTGAATGATGATCTTATTATTGATCTTTTCCGGTTTTATGTCCGCATAATAATTGCGGATCCAGAACATATTTTGGGTGTCTTTGTAGATATCTTCTTCCTTAAAATTAAAGCCGGCATGAACAAGAATATATTTATCAAGTTCTACATGGGTTTTAAGGTTGCGCAGAAAGGTATCGTATTTTTTGTCAAGACCTTTAAGATCGTCGATACGTTTGTAACCAAAATTGGCCAATGTTGTGGTTCCACCGTTTTTCATCCAGTTTTGAAATCTTCTCCAATCCCAGCAATACGGTATAGTTTCATCCACAGCCTGCAAAAACAACCATTCGTGATTTCCCATAAGCACAGTAATGTTATAACCTTCCTCCTGCATTTGCATGACTAGGTCAAGAACCCCTTTGCCATTAGGTCCACGGTCGATAAGATCGCCCAGAAGATACAATTCGTCTTCTTTTGTCAATTTTAAGGTAGTAAGCAGTGCCATAAAGGTGTTCAGGCAGCCATGTATATCGGATATTGCAAATTTTCTCATAATTTCAATCGTTGTAAAGCGTATTTAAACATTTTATTCTAATGGATCCCGATAAATTACCCGGGAAATTTTCCTGCAAAGATATTTCTTTTGGAGCATTAGGCAACAGATCAAAGAAATTGTCGTCCAATTTTATTTCACCGCTATCAGTGTATAAATACACGCTTTTTGCATAAACATTAGAGCTAATTGTGATTTTTTGTGTGATTTCATCAAAACTGATCTCAAATTCGGGAAACTCAAGAACGAGACTTTTTGGAGAAACGAAGTTGAAATAGTTCTCCGCGAGCAAATGTTCATTCTGTTGTAGAGATATATGTAAAATGCAATTTTCAGGATCTTCATTATTCAACAAACTGACTTTGGGAACAACGGAATATAAAATGGAGGATAATGGCTTCAATATTATCGGTAATTTTCTCTTTTCGAGAACCTCACCATCTGTTTTTAATATTAAAAATTCCAACGTGGCATTTATTTGCTCATCCAGATCATTTACGATATATGTTTTGATACTATCATTTTCATTTATTACACTTATCATCAAAGGTTCGTACTTTTGTTTCACAGTGTAATAACTCGCTTTTCTATTTCCGTAATAATCGATACTGCTCCAACTGGTAACCGGCCAGCAATCGTTGAGTTGCCAAAATAAAGTGCCCATGCAATAGGGTTTATTTCGTCGGTGTGCTTCAATGGCAATTTGCATTCCCTTTGCCTGTAATAATTGTGAAACATAAATATAATCTTCAAATTTTTCGGGAATTATATAATCCCGCGACATATATTCCGCTATCGTTTCATATCCCACCGGATGTTTCTGATGATTTTTTACGGATGCAGAATTAATATTCAATTCATTTTCAGGAATAAATTGTTTAAAGGAATTAAAAACCGGCATTCCCTGAAAACCATATTCACTCATGAAGCGGGGAATTTTATTATTATACATTTCAAAAGGTTCTTTTCCCCACCAAACTCCCCAATAATGACAATCGCCTTCGGTTAAACTTTCTTTCCGTCCCCAACCATGTGTAGGGGAGGAGGGATGATAATTTTTTACGTTCTCATATTTCGTTTCGTTGGGTATGGTTCCCGTAAATAATTCAAAATTTTCCATCCATAATTTTTGAGAATCACTTTCCGAATAAGCGTATTGTTTTTGCCAACCCCAATTATTCCAGCCTTCAAAATTTTCATTATTACCACACCACAATGCAACAGATCCATTTTTATTAATCCTTCGTGTTTGGTATCTAATTTCATTTACATATGAATTGATATTTTCATGAAAAGGGTACATGGCACAGGCAAACATATAATCCTGCCAGACTAATATACCCAGTGAATCACATAATTCATAAAAATAATCAGGTTCGTAAATTCCTCCTCCCCAAACCCGTATCATATTCATGTTCATGTTCTTTGCCTCGGTTAAAATTTTTATGTAATCCTCTTTTTGCAGGGAGGAAGGAAAACTATTAAGGGGAATATAATTAGCACCTTTAATAAAAATTGGAGTATCGTTCAATTCGAATACAAATGACTTCCCATAATTATCAGTGATCTGTTTTAATTCTATATTTCGAATTGCAAAGGTGACGTCAAACTTATCAATGATTTGTTTTTTTCTCTTCACAACAACTTCAATATTATACAAGGGTTGTTCGCCTGAACCATTGCACCACCAAATTTCAGGATCTGGTATTACAAATTTAATTAAACAAAGTTCACCATAACCTTGCTGGAAAATTTGAGGTATTTCAATACCATTCTTTTTATTGATTAGCGTGATAGAATATTTCCCAAAATCATGAAACCCGATGCTGGAACTTAATTCAAGATCTACAATAACGGAATCATTAATAACTTTTCCAGGAACTACTGATGCGGAATATATATAAGTTTCGTTATCGAATGCTATTAATTTCACAGGCTTCCAAATGCCACAGGTGACTAATCTGGGTCCCCAGTCCCATCCGTATTGATATTGTGCTTTTCGCGTAAAAACTCTTTCTTCTCCGGGTAATCTTATAGGATAATTATTCTTTAATTCATTGCCAATCCTTACGGACGAATTAAATCTGATATTTAAAGTATTCACTCCCTTTTTTAAATATCTGTTCACACGCCTGTTCCATTCTACAAACATATTGTCTGCTTTTAAAACCAGGGAATCATTTATATAAACATCAGCATAAGTATCTAAACCTTCGAAATTGATCTCAATTGTTTCCTGTTTAATAAATTTTCTATCAACATAAAAAGTTGTTTTATATTCCCAATCCTCGCGCTCCACCCATTGAACCAATTTTTCATTATCGCCATAAAAAGGATCAGTAATTATATTATTTGCAAGAAGATCGGTATGAACGCAACCCGGCACTGTTGCAGGCATCCATCCGGTGGTATCTCCAACTTTGCGGAAGATCCAGTTGGAGTTAAGATCAATTTCCACTGTTTTTTGAGCGTAACTATTTGTATTGAAGAGTCCCCAAGCAAAAAGTATGCTAAATACATATTTCATGAGGAGAATTGATTTGTGATTACTTTTATTTTATTTACTTCATCCGCATCTGTAACTATCAATTTTGTAAAATCGTAAATTCCTTCTCTGAATTGAAAGGTTTGATCAGGATCAGTCTTTTGATACATTTTAGCCGAAGTATGCACTTCAACGCAACCTGTTTCCTCAATTAATTGCAAAACATTTTCGGAAGTGATACCGGCACCGGGTAAAATATCAATTCTATTTTCTGCAACTTCGATCAATTGTTTAATTAGTTGGGTTCCTTGTAAAACAGAAGCCTGTTGACCTGAGGTAAGTATTCTTTTAAATCCGCATTTAATTGCATCCTCTAATGCAATAAAAGGGTCAGTGGTAAGATCAAAAGCGCGTTGTAAGGTGCAATGCATGGGTGATGCTAATTCAACCAATTCTTTATTTCTGGAAACATCCAAAGTAGCATCCTTATTAATTATTCCGAATATTACATTTTTTACTCCTAGTTCTTTACAATGCAGAATGTCATTTTTCATCACTTCAAATTCCGCATCCGAATAAATAAAATTTCCTCCACGGGGTCGGATCATAACCACCACATTCTCCGGATCAAAATATTTAAATGTTTCGGTGATTGTAGCATTTGATGGTGTAATTCCTCCTTCTAAATACGAAGCGCATAGTTCTAATCTATCTGCACCACCGCGAATTGCTGAGAGAACATCCTGTATGCTGAAAACACAGATTTCAAGTTTTATCATTATTGTTTAAATTTTTTAAATAGGATCGCAGATTCTTAGGGATTTCAGGGATTCCACGGATTAAAAAATAATAATTATAACTAGCTCTGCGCCCTCTGCACCTCTGCGCCCTCTGCGTGAAACATCCCCTACTTTTCAATAAAAACTATCTGACTTAAACAAAACATTCGGAATATTATTTGAATAAACCGCATAATTGAATCCCGGCTGTAAACAATATCCTCCGAATTCACCGTTTTTATTTAATGCGATAAATCCAACCTGAAAATCTTTCGTTTTTTCTTTTCTTATTTTTATCATTCTTTCCACTGCGGCCTTGCATGCCTCGTAAGGTGATTTTCCATTGCGCATTAATTCCACCACCAAATGTGTTCCTGCAATGCGTATAACTTCTTCACCGGTTCCTGTTGCAGTTGCAGCACCAATTTCGTTGTCGACATACAAACCTGCGCCAATAATTGGTGAATCTCCAACACGTCCACGCAATTTATAACTTAATCCGCTAGTGGTGCATGCACCTGATAAATTTCCATTATTATCCATTGCGATCATGCCGATGGTGTCGTGATTCTCGATATTAATAATGGGTTTATACTGTGCAGTTTTTAACCACTCTTTATATGCTTTGATAGCCTCCGGATTTTTATAATCATCCAATTCAAATCCGTTTTCTAATGCAAATTTTTGCGCACCTTCTCCAACCAACATGATATGTGGTGTTTTTTCCATCACCTTTCTCGCAACAGAGATCGGATTTTTTATTTTTTCTAAAAATGCTACAGAACCACAGTTATAATTTTCATCCATGATACAAGCATCCAATGTGGTATGTCCCTCCCGATCTGGCAAACCCGCGAGTCCAACCGATAAGGAGTGCAAGTCGTTTTCCGCAACTTTAACACCCGCTTCTACAGCATCTAAAGCCCTGCCTTTATTATTCAGAATTGCCCAAGCATCTTTATTCGCCTCCAAACCAAAATCCCATGTAGAAATTACAATGGGCTTATTAAATCCGACATTTCCGGTCAAGGAATTTCCGAGTACTTTTTGGTTGGAGAGGAGGGCAGTTCCCACTGTAAAAGGGAGAGCCGATTTAATAAATTTTCTTCTGGTGGTCATAATACTTATTTTTATTAATCTATCGAAATTTCATCAACAAATAACCAAGGCATTGAACCTGCACCTGGATTTCCTTCAGGTATTTTTCCGAAATTTTTAGCAACTACACGAACATATCTGGCACTAGTTTTTTCAAAATATACACTTACTTCTTTTCTGGATGTCTTGTCAAAATGCACTAACATTTTACCGGCAGATTTAAATTTTTTACCATCAGTGGAATATAAAACTTCCATAGATTGCGGAGGATAGATCCAACTTAATTGATCTGTTAAAAATCCTGCAGTAACAACATTAAAAGTATCTATGGAACCAAGATCGATAGTAACATCCAGATCCTTTCCACTAAACCCAAGCCATTCTCTTGCCGACCATCCTTTAGAGGTATTTGCTTGCAACCCATTTACCAGAGTAAAAGCTCCGTCTCCAGAATATTTTGGGGATGAAGGAATATTTAATTTGATATTTTGTGCTGTGGCCTTATTATAATAAATATAAACAGGAGTTTTAGGGCCATTGCGAAATCCGTGAGCTATGATCCATTGGTTGTGTGTAATTAAAAAGGGGGTGGTATATTTTAAATTATTATATGCGCCATCATCTTCCAGACTTTTTGGTGTGTCATATAATATAGTGTCTGAAAATATATTGTTGAGTTTAAGAAATAAATTATTTTGTGTATCGCTATAAAGTGTGTATTGGGTAGAATAAATTGTTTTTGAATAATTGCAGTTTATTTTATTTAACAGATCAAAATGCACCAATAAACGATCTACAAAATTTTTATAATTTTTATTCTCTTTTTGGGTCCATAAAACCTCACTCAATGCAAGTAATCTTGGAATAAGCATATATTCCACTTGTTCAGGGGTGGAAATATATTCGGTCCATAAATTAGCCTGTGCACCTAAAATATATTTTTGTTCCTCTGCATTTAAAATTGCGGGAATGGGTTCATATTGATAAACGGCATTCAGAGGAGTATATCCTCCTATTGCAATAGGTTCCGAAGTAGGGTCACCTTGGTAATAATCGAAATAACAATATTTTTGAGGCGTCATAATAGCGTAGTGCTTTTGCTGTGCTGCTGCTATTCCGCCATCCTCGCCACGCCAACTCATAATAGTTGCATTCGGTGCAATTCCGCCTTCCAGAATTTCATCCCAACCAATTATTTTTTTTCCTTTACTATTTACAAATTTATCGATACGCCTAATAAAATAACTTTGTAAGCCGGTTACATTTACCAAATTGCTATCTGCAATTAATTTCTGGCAATATGCAGATTCTTTCCAACGTATTTTATTTACTTCATCACCACCAATGTGAATATAGGTAGATGGAAACAAAGCCATTACTTCTGTTAAAACATTTTCCAAAAATGTAAAGGTTTCTTCTGTAGGACAAAATATATCGGGAAATTCTCCCCATCCTTTTTCCACAGAAATAGTAGTATCAATACAACCATATTCAGGATAAGCTGCGAGTGCTGCAACGCTATGTCCCGGCATTTCTATTTCGGGGATAATAGTAATATTTCTTGCTGCAGCATATTTTACGATCTGTTTTATTTCTACCTGCGAATAAAATCCGCCATACCGAATGGAATCATACTTTTGTTCGCGATAGTGTCCAACCATACTTCCATCGCGCCATGCACCAACTTCCGTTAATTTCGGATATTGTTTTATTTCAATACGCCATCCCTGATCATCCGTTAAGTGCCAGTGAAAGGTATTAAATTTATATAATGCGAGATAATCAATATATTTTTTAATAAAATCGATAGAAAAAAAATGTCTGGCACAATCCAGGTGCATGCCTCTGTAATCAAATCGCGGATAATCTATAATTTCCATACAAGGTATCTGGTAGGTTTTTGCGGAAGGATTTTCCACTAATTGCAACATGCTCATCAACCCATAAAAAACTCCGCCTTCATTTTTTCCCGTGATTGAAATAGCGTTTTGTGAGATCTTTAGGATATATCCACCATCCGGTAATTGCAAAGTAGAGTCGTATTGCAAAACAATTCCGCTGAGATCCCCAATTTGTTTGGTAGCGGTTTTAATGGGCAAATTGTAATAATCGATAAAAAGATCTTTGGCTGCATAGGCATCGGTATAAGATTTAAAATCGTTTGCCTGGAAATAGGTAGTGGGGGAGAAGGTGTAATAACCCGATAGCGATGTAACAGAAACAGGTTCAGGTATTATCTTGCTGTTTTGCGAAAAACTAAATTGAATACTGATTAATAAGAATAGAAAGGCAAATAACTTCATGGGGTGAAATTAAGGAAGTGTTAGGGAAACACCAATTTCCTGTCAGAATTGTTTGTAATAAACACCTGAGCCGTGTTTTGATACCCTACAAACATCCTTTATATAACTGCAGTCTGAATATTTACGTGTTGTTGCCAGTTTCAATTAAGAGGAGCTATTATTTTCTATTTTTCATCTTTTGTGACAATTTATTGTTTAATAATTTGTTGCATAAAAGAACCATTTTCATTTTTAATTTTAACATAATAAATGCCTGTTGCCAATTCATTTAGATCCAGCGATATTTCCACATCAACAGAAGTTATTGTATATAAGATTTGTCCCAGGGAATTGATCAGATAAATTGTTTTTTCATTGTGATCCTTCGTTGCTATTGTAATATTATTTGAAGTTGGATTAGGATAGATATTGAAAGTACTCATTTCCATAGATAGATCTTCTTTACAGGTAGCATTCACCGTTATAATATTAGAATTTTTAAAACAACCTGTCGCATTTTTTGTAACACGACATTTATAATTACCGGAAATTTTAGCAACATAACTCAAAGATGTTGCTCCTGGGATGGGATTGGCGCCTTTATACCATTGATACGTGCTTCCTCCAACAGGTGTTAGTGTTAAAATTACACTATCTCCAGGACAAAAGGTTGTAGCACCTACAGCCGTAATATTTGCATTTGGATTTTTATTTACGGTTACATGAATTGATGCAGAATTTGATATTCCACATAAACTGGAAGTCTGACAAGTGTAATTACCGTTGGTTGAAACAGTATAGGAATCGTTTGTTGCTCCCGGAATAGGGAATCCATTTTTTTTCCATTGTAATGATGTGCCGTTATGCGTTGCTTGCAAAACAACATCGCTGCCCTGACAAAAAGTAGTAGCACCTAATGCTTCGATAGAAATAGTAACAATAATGCCTTCATCAGCAACCCCACTGCAATTATCATCCATTAAATTACATATTTCTTCCATGCCGGGGTTTATCAAATTATTAGCATCATCACAATCAGTATTTATTAATACGGCTTCCGGAATGATGGCACAAGTATAAATACCGGAATCATTCATATCCCCATATAAATCAGCATCAACATCAATATAAAAAGTATAAAATGGTAATCCATCATCAATAAACGAATTGCAATCATCATCAATGGAATTGCAAATTTCAGTTGCTCCCGGAAATATATCTGCGTTTGCATCATCACAATCCGTGTTATCAGCAACCATATTTATTAATTCATTACAGATGTTTACTTTATTTAATGGATCACCAAATCCATCAAAATCAAGGTCCGCATACAACGAATCTGCACACATGTGATAAACAAAAATTGCCCCTTCATTTGTTTCGCCATTATCATAAAAATTAACACCTGTTAATATATCATCAAATCCGTCATTATTTATATCACCTGTAGTTGAAACACTTGTACCCAAATAAGCAAAAGCCTGATCGCTTTCCATTACTAAATATGGTGTAGTATGTATTCCTGATGCTGTACCTTTATATAAAAAAGTGCTGCCTTCAGCCGAAGAACCATGACTAAAAAGGGATGCCCCGACTATTACATCGTCATAACCATCACTGTTAAAATCACCTGCATCACTTACAGAAATTCCGAAATAGGAGACAGGTAAATTGCACTCTAATAAAGTAGCTGGCGTAGTTATAATTCCTGACGATGATCCGTGATAAATAAACGCAGCTCCTTCATCGCCCTCTCCATTGTCGTACCTATATGCACCGGCAATTACATCGTCATACCCATCATTATTTACATCTCCTGCAGCAGCGACATCATAACCCAAACTTGCAAAAGCCTGATCGCTTTCTATTTGAGCAGATGGGGTGGTATTAATTCCGGAAGCAGTGCCATTATAAAATAAAATTTTACCTTCATCTGTTTGACCATTGTCAAATAATTCAAAACCCACAACAATATCATCGTATCCATCGCCATTAATATCGCCTGCATTTGCAACCGATGTTCCGAAATGTGCCCAATCCTGATTGCCATCCATAAATGCAATTGCAGAACCGGGAATTCCTGTTGCTGAACCTAAATAAACATAAACCCGTCCCTCATCAAATTGACCTGATTCATACACCCAGGCGGAAACTACAATATCATCATATCCATCATTATTCAGATCCCCTGCTTTTGAAACACAACTTCCTAAATTTCCTCCTACCTGAGTACCATTAATTATTCTTGCTGGTGTTGTAATAATTCCGGTGGGAGAGCCGTGGTAAATATATACTCTTCCTTCATTACCTGTACCAACATCATATGACCATGCACCTACAATAATATCATCATAACCATCATTATTTACATCACCTGCTCCGGAAACAGACCTTCCGAAATTTGCATTTATCTGATTGCTTTCCAATATAGCATCAGGTATTACTGACAGACCAGTTGCAGATCCATGATAAACAAATACTACTCCCTCGTTCGATTGTCCGTTATCATAATTATATGCCCCCACGATCACATCTCCATAACCGTCGCCGTTTATATCACCTGCATCGGTAGCTGCCCAGGCATAATAAGAATCTGCCTGATTGCTTTCAATAATTTGTGTTGGTATGGGTGTTTGTGCAATCAATTTATTGGGGATTAAAACTGAAGCAAAAAATAAAATACCAAGAGTGTATTTAGTTGGATTCATTTGTAATGATTTGAATATACAGTTTATAAATATACATTCTACATTAATATTTAGTCAATTTTTGTGATAAGTGTATTAAGATATTAAATAAGTGTATAAAATTATTCAAAACCATGTAAACTGATTTTAAAGGAAGGATCATAGATGCATGCTGCGACGATAATATTTTGCAATTAGTAAAGTGCAATTTCCGATCTGGTATTTACAATTTTACACCTGAATAACACCCGTACTAAACGGTTTTATTTCTGCATTATGCTCTGCCATTTCAATTCCTATACTCACCCATTTTCTGGTGTCTAAGGGATCAATAATTCCATCAACCCAAAGTCGCGCTGCACCATAATATGGATCCATGGTTTCGTTATAGTGGTTTGTTATTTTATCGAGAAGTTCTTTTTCTTTTTCCGGAGTTATTACTTCTCCTTTCGCTTTGAGAGATGCAACTTGAATTTGCAATAAAACTTTTGCAGCCTGAGCGCCGCCCATTACTGCAATTTTTGCATTTGGCCATGCAACTATTAATCTAGGATCGTAGGCTTTTCCACACATTGCATAATTTCCGGCTCCATAACTATTGCCAACTATTACGGTGAATTTTGGCACAACGGAATTTGCCACTGCATTCACCAATTTTGCTCCATCTTTAATTATTCCTGCGTGTTCACTTTTACTTCCAACCATAAATCCGGTAACATCCTGTAGGAATAATAATGGAATTTTTTTCTGATTGCAATTCATAATAAATCGTGCAGCTTTATCTGCACTATCATTATAAATTACGCCTCCAATTTGCAATTCACCTTTTTTATTTTTTACAACTTTGCGTTGATTGGCGACAATTCCAACGCTCCATCCATCAATACGGGCATATCCGCAAATAATTGTTTTACCATAAGTTGCTTTATATTCTTCAAATTCCGAATTATCTGTAAGGCGATAAATAATTTCATGCATGTCGTACTGTTTGGTACTATCAACAGGCATTATCCCATAAATATCCTCTTCATTTAATTTCGGTTTCGCGGATTCTTTTCTATCAAAACCTGCTTTGGGATTTGCACCAATTTTATCTACAATATTTCGAATTTGTTCTAAACAGGTTTCATCATTTTCTGCGGCATAATCACAAATACCACTTAATTCAGTGGAAGAAATTGCGCCTCCAAGTGTTTCTGCATCTATATCCTCCCCAATTGCAGCTTTTACTAAATAAGGTCCGGCTAAAAATATACTGCCTGTGCCTTTTACAATTAGTGACTCATCGCTCATGATGGGAAGATAAGCTCCACCTGCCACACAAGATCCCATTATTGCTGCAATTTGAGTTATTCCCATGGAACTCATTATCGCATTATTTCTGAAAATTCGGCCGAAATTTTCTTTATCCGGAAAAATTTCATCCTGCATCGGTAAATAAACTCCGGCGCTATCCACCAAATAAATGATTGGAATTTTATTTTCCATTGCAATTTCCTGAGCCCGCAAATTCTTTTTACCGGTGATAGGAAACCATGCTCCGGCTTTAACAGTTGCATCATTGGCAACCACAATACATTGTTTTCCTGATATATATCCAACCTTTACCACCACACCACCACTCGGACAACCACCATGTTCCGCATACATTTCCCAACCCGTAAAAGCACCTATTTCTATCCAGGGTTTATCTTTGTCGAAGAGTAATTTTATACGTTCCCTTGCATGTAATTTCCCTTTTTCATGCAATTTTTCAATCGATTTTTTCCCACCACCTTCACCTACTTTACTCAATCGCTGTTTCATAGTTGAAACCAACAATTTCAAGGAGTCTTCATTTTTATTGAATTCTATGTCCATATGTTGATGGCAAAATTAAACATTCGAACGAAATAGGACATATGACATTTGACATATGACATAGGACATAGGACATAGGTCATATGACATATGACATATGACATAGGAAAACAAACGGTGGGATTTTTTTAATTTCGAAGAAATTAAAAACTCAGAACTGAAACATGTAGTGATCGACGCAGGAGATCTACTGCATGTCAGAACTCAGAACTCAGAACTCAGAACTCAGAACTCAGAACTCAGAACTCAGAACTCAGAACTCAGAACTCAGAACTCAGAACTCAGAACTCAGAACACAGAACTCAGAACTCAGAACTCAGAACTCAGAACTCAGAACTCAGAACTCAGAACTCAGAACTCAGAACACAGAACTCAGAACTCAGAACTCAGAACTCAGAACATAAAATCTACAATTTTTAGATTAACTTTGCACCGGGCAAGTCTTATACGACCAGCTCCTGCTGAATCCCCCAGGCCTTGATCGGAGCAAGGGTAGGTGGTCGTAGCGGTGCGATGTAAGCAACTTGCCCATTTTTTTTTCTTGCCGGATTCCGGAGATTTTGCATTTTTTTTCTGATCGAAAATTATATGTGGAAAAAGAAAATGTTTTTTTGCTTTTTCAAATTTTAATTTTACACTTTCAATCTCAAATACCAATAATTATGAAGTTTTTTATTGATACGGCTGACCTGAATGAAATAAAAGAAGCGGCGGCATTAGGAATTTTAGATGGGGTTACTACAAACCCTTCTTTGATGGCAAAAGTGGGAATCACAGGTGCCGATAATATTAAAAAACACTATGTTGACATCTGTAACATTGTGGATGGTGATATTAGTGCGGAGGTTATTTCTGTTGATTTTGATGGAATGGTTGCGGAAGCTAAGGAGTTATCTGCATTACATCCTAATATCGTGGTTAAAATTCCTATGATAAAAGAAGGAATAAAGGCAATTAAATGGTGTACCGATAATGGTATCAGGACAAATTGCACTTTGGTTTTTTCTGCGGGACAAGCAATTTTAGCTGCAAAAGCAGGTGCAACCTATCTTTCACCGTTTATAGGAAGGGTGGATGATATGAATTGGGATGGCGTAAATCTGATCGAACAGATCGTTCATATTTATAGAGTTTATGGTTTTGAAACAGAAGTTTTGGCAGCATCCATCAGAAATCCATTGCACATAGTGCGTTGTGCTGAGGTTGGTGCAGATGTTGTAACCTGTCCATTAAGTTCCATTATGGGCCTGTTTAAACATCCTTTGACCGATCTGGGACTTGCTCAATTTCTTGCGGATTACAAAAAAGGAAACAGTTAAGAAAATATTGTTTACAACTAGAAATGCCTCTTCCGCAAAGAAGAGGCATTTTTGTTTTTAACTTGATGCAATTTTTTAACAATTAATGCGTTTTGCTTAATAAATCACAATAATTTATATCAAATATGATAATGAGAGGAATAGTTGCCACCCTGATCACCACAACAATTTTTTCTTTTCAATCGGTATATGCAGTTTCGCAGGTACCAACGGATACCACTTTCAAGAAGGATAATCCGAAATTAATTTATACAACGCGCGATTTTTACATCGACCTTGATCCGGATTGTTATAGTACGAATGTCTGTTTACAGGATTTTTCCTTAATACTCACATTTAATATCGGTATGAATTATTCTCAGGAGGTAAAACAAATTGGATTTAAGGATGCAGAGCTCCTTTTTGCTTCCAAGAGCCCTACCGATAAAACGTATATTAATCAAACATTTAAAAAATACGAGTCAGTTTCGTTGGAAAATGGTTGGAATGTTAAGGTAATTTTTTATCCTGATAAGCCTACTACATCAGCAGTTCCGGCAGTAAGTAAATTTGAATTCAACGGAGTGGTAAAACAAACCTCCATTTCGGGAACTTTAACCTTTTATTCAAAAGCAGGACAGACTGTTGTTGCATTAAATTAATATTTTTCCTATGTATTCAATGGAATATACTGAAGGAAAACTTTATGGGGATATAAGAATTTTATTGTTATTCTTATATCCCCAATAATTTAAATATTGAAATTAAAATTAAAACTCCAAAAGCGTTTTTTTAATGATCCCGAGGCATTCATTTATTTGAACTTCTGTAATTACCAAGGGCGGAGCAAAACGAATTTTATCACCATGCGTTGGTTTTGCAAGTAATCCATTTTCCTTTAAGGCCAAACAAAAATCCCAGGCACTTTTACCTTTATATTTATCCTGCACAACGATTGCATTTAACAAACCTTTTCCTCTCACAATTTTGATGTATTCATGATTTAATGCCAATAGTCCATCTCGCAGAATTTTACCCATTTTTTCGGCATTTTCAGCAAGGTTTTCGTCCAATAGTACTTGCATTGAAGTGAGGGCTACGGCACATGCGAGTGGATTTCCGCCAAAAGTTGAACCGTGTTCCCCGGGTTTTATGGTCAGCATAATTTCATTATCGGCCAAAACGGCACTTACGGGCATTGTTCCACCGCTTAGCGCTTTCCCGAGGATTAAAATATCAGGTCTTACGTTTTCATGATCACAAGCGAGCATTTTTCCTGTTCTGGCAAGACCAGTTTGAATTTCATCGCCCATAAACAAAACATTAGCCTCTTTGCACATCGCATATGCAGAGGATAAATACCCTTCATCCGGCACGAATACTCCCGCTTCACCCTGAATAGGTTCAACTAGAAAACCGGCAACATTTTTATCTTCAAGTGCCTTTCCAAGAGCATTAAGATCATTATATTCAACTATTTGATAACCAGGCATATATGGACCAAAACCAGTGGTAGAATCAGGGTCGCTACTAAAGGAAATAATTCCTGTAGTTCGTCCATGAAAATTGCCGCTGCAAACAAGAATCTTGGCATTATGAGGTTTTATACCTTTAACATCGTAACCCCAACGTCTGCAAAGTTTCAAAGCTGTTTCCACGGCCTCTGCTCCTGAATTCATAGGTAATAACTTGTCGTAACCGAAAAGCCCGGTCATAAATTGCTCGTATTCTCCCAAAATATCATTATAAAATGCGCGACTGGTAAGCGTTAATTTTTTTGCCTGATCTATAAGAGATTGAATTATTCGAGGATGGCAATGTCCTTGATTTACCGCACTATAGGCGGAAAGAAAATCATAATATCGTTTTCCATCAACATCATAAACATAAACTCCCTCTGCTTTTTGAATGACAACCGGCATTGGGTGGTAATTATGGGCGCCATAAGTATCTTCTTTTTGAATATAGGATAGGGATTTACCGGATATGGTCTCAATTGTGGTCATAGTTATAAATTTTAAATATAAAAGGATTGATAAATTAAAGAAAATTAACTGGATCTGTCTTTATTTCAATAAAAACAAATAAGGTGCGTAGTCACCCTCTGGGATGGTCCAAAAAATCAAGATTCATATCAAGAAAATGAAATAACATATTACAAAGATAAGTCGAATCTAATAAATAGTTCAAAAAAAGTGAATTAAGCGCTCTAATACACCCCCAAGTAGGGCAGATTTATCCATTATCACCACATAATGGTCAATTCATCCAAATAAATGGTACAATTGGGTAAAACTTATCATTAATAAAGAACATTTTGAGCTAATTTTGCATTATATTTTAAACAAACCATAATAAGTGAAAAAATCGCATATTATTTTACTGATTCTAATTGCAGTTTGTATTGGTGTATTCGCCTCCAAACTTGGCAACGTGAGCTCCTATTCCAGTTATGAGGATGCTGTTGGAAAAGAAGGTTCCACCGTTCAGTTAATCGGGACATTGGCTAAAGCATATCCTGTTAATTATGATCCGGTAAAGGATCCAAATTCATTCAGTTTTCATTTAACAGATCGCGACGGTAAAGAAATTGAAGTGGTATGTTTCGACGATATGCCTCGTGATTTTGAAAAAAGTGATCAGATCGTTTTAACCGGAGCGATGAAAGGTGAGACCTTTTATGCTGATGATATGCTGGTTAAATGCCCTTCAAAATATGTAGAAAACGAAATTAAAAAATAAGGAACAGTTAAATGGACGAATTAACGCATCAGCATGCTGTTCAAACCATAAATCCACTTTTCGGACAGGTCGGACATTTATTTGTGATCATCGCATTCATCACCGCTATTTTTGCAGCGGTTTTTTATTTTTTGTCTGTTCAGTCTAAAAATGATATAGATAAACTGCAGCGAAGAAAGATTGCCCGCACTTTTTTTATAACACATGGTGCTTCTGTAATTGGTATAGTTGTTACATTATTTATAATGATATTCAATCATCATTTTGAATATCATTATGTTTGGTCGCATTCTTCACAAGATCTGCAAATGAAATATGTTCTTTCCTGTTTTTGGGAAGGGCAGGAGGGAAGTTTTTTATTGTGGAGTTTTTGGCATGTGGTATTGGGAACCGTATTGTTATTCCGGGCTAAAAATTGGGAAGCTCCGGTAATGACCATCGTGAGTTTAATGCAGGTTTTTTTAATTACCTATTTATTAGGTATTTATATAACAGACACTGTTCATATCGGAAATTCACCTTTTCTTTTATTAAAGGATAAACTTACTTCTGATCCTGTTTTTTTATTTTCTGATTACATGCGTTTTATTCCTGATGGTACAGGATTAAATGCATTATTGCAGAATTATTGGATGGTAATACATCCACCGGTTTTATTCTGTGGTTTCGCATCAATTACAATTCCTTTTGCTTTTGGAGTAGCAGGTTTATGGACAAAAAAATATACGGAATGGATCAAACCTGCAATTCCATATGCATTATTTGCGGGAATGGTTTTGGGAACAGGAATATTAATGGGTGGTGCCTGGGCATATGAGGCTTTAAGTTTTGGCGGATTTTGGGCCTGGGACCCTGTGGAGAATGCCTCACTTATTCCGTGGTTGATAATAGTTGCAGGTTTGCATAATCTTGTAATTGCAAAAGCAACAGGTCATGCAACAAGGTCGAGTTTTGTAATGATATTTCTCTCCTTTTATTTTGTTTTATATTCTTCATTTTTAACCAGAAGCGGAATTTTAGGTGATACAAGTGTGCATGCATTTGTTGAGGAAGGGTTAACAAATCACCTTCTATTATTTTTATTTGTATTTATTTTCATTTCCATTATCCCTTTGATCAGGAGCTGGAAAAAAATTCCGGTAAAGGAAAAGGAAGAATCTTTATCTTCCAGGGAATTCTGGATGTTCGTGGGCTCCTTGGTATTATTATTTGCAGGAATACACGTGATATTTTTTACTTCTATTCCTGTTTTTAATGTGTTATTTGGACATATCAACGATATTTTAGGAACTTCTTTGCGCGATGACATGAGCAAACCTGCGGATGAAATTCATTTTTATACCGGAGTTCAGATATGGGTGGGGATTTTAATTGCACTCTTATCAGCTTTTGGGCAATTTTTAAAATATAAAGCAACTGAAAATAAACAATTTATCAGGAGTATAGCATCATCTTTAATTTTTGCACTTGTCGCTGCTATAATTAGTTCTATTTTATTAGATAAGATATGGGATATCACTTCTGACCGAGGAATATTTCATTTAGTTACCAAATATTCTATTTTATTTTTTGCCGGATGGTTTTCTGTCATCGCCAATTTCCAATATCTTATCCGTGTATTAAAAGGTAAAATTAAAATTGCAGGTGGATCTATTGCCCATATTGGGTTTGGTGTTTTATTATTGGGGATATTAATTTCAAATGCCGGACAACGCGTAATTTCCGAAAATACCTTTGGTGTAAATTTTACAGGTGAGGGAATGGATAATACCTTTCAGCGTGAAAATGTACGTTTGATAAGAAATGCACCATTGCCATTGCAAAATTATTTAGTTACCTACCTGGGCGATAGTGTTTCTAACGAAGCAACTTATTATAATTTATTGTTTAGAAAAATAGATCCGGAAACACAAAAAATTACTCAGGAGTTCATGTTGCATCCTTATTTATTAATGGATAAAAAAATGCAACAACTTGCACCTAATCCTGATACGAAACATTTTTTAACTTACGATGTATTTACCCATGTTACATCACTTCCGGGCGAAGGATCAAAAAATGCACAACCACAAGTTACTGTTGATACGGTTTCTATTGGAGATACAATTAAATTTAATACGGGATATTTTATTTTAAACGATGTTTCCCGTTATATTGGTTCCAACGATTCCATTGGGGCGGGAGCACAGCTTTCTGCTCATGTAGGATCTGCTAATGAAAAACTGGAAGCACAATATATTTTATCCATGCGCGACAGTACTGTTATGCAGGGCACCGCAACTACCCAAATTGCGAATGTGAGTATCACTTTCAGTGGAATATTACCTGCACAACAACAATTTATTTTCACCACCACCGATAGTACTTTAAATGATGATTGGATAGTAATTAAATCCATAATATTTCCCATGATCAATTTGGTATGGATCGGTACTATCGTTATGGCACTTGGATTTTTGATCAGTTTAATTAAAAGAAACAGAGATAATAAAATTTCAAATAATCGTGAACCAAGTAATTAAAAATATTTCAATAATCGGAACCGGAAACGTTGCATGGCATTTGGGAAATGCATTTGCAAGATCGGGTATTGAAATAAACCATATTGCCGGTAGGGAAATGGAAAAAGCAAAACAACTCGCCGAATTATTAGGTTGCAAAAGTTTTGGTACATTGGAGGACGAAATTCCGGAATCTGATCTGTACCTTTTGGCGGTTAGAGATGATGTAATTCGAACTGTTTTTGAAAAAGTGTTTAAAAAAGGCAGGTTTATTGTTCATCATGCAGGGGCTATAAAAGCCGATATCCTGGATATGCATGATAATAAATATGGCGTTATCTGGCCAATGCAAACTCTTACTAAAAATAATGAAATTGATCTTAAAGAAACTTTGTTCGCAGTTTCAGGAAATTCGGAAGAAACTCAGGCGCAACTAAAAGAGCTTGCTTCAAAAATTTCTTCCAGGGTAATTGAGGTAAGTGATGAACAAAGATCTGTAATGCATTTATCTGCGGTATGGATCAATAATTATACAAATCATATGTATGATATTGCCTACAATTTATTAAAGGAGAATAATTTATCGTTGGAACTTTTTTATCCGTTAATGGAGGAGCATTTAAATAAATTAAAGGAAATGGCTCCTGATCAATTGCAAACGGGTCCTGCTATTCGGGGCGATATGTCCACGCTTGCTAAACATAAAAGTATGATGAACAATCATAAGGAGTGGAAGGAATTGTATGATACTTTGGCTAAAAGTATTTTGCACAAATACATAAATAAATAATTAATACTTTATTATATTCAGGTTATGGTTACTATTAAATTTATTTTTGAGGATGGGAGTGAGGATAGGCAAATTGAGATCGATTCAGGTCACACCGTTTTGGAAGCCGCTTTATTGAATGATATAAAATTAAACCACAATTGTGGTGGCGTTTGTGCATGTAGTACTTGCCATGTTTATATAGAAAAGGGAATGGACAGTTTACCCGAAACAACAGAAAAAGAGGAGGATTTTATCGACCGTGCCCGTGACCCAAGATTAAATTCCAGATTGAGTTGCCAGTGCGACCTAATGGAAGACGAAACATTTATTGAGGTTATTGTACCTGACCAATCTACAATTATTGCATCATAATTAACTAATAATATCCGTTTATACTATGAATAATTTTGAAGAACCGCCAATTTATTGGAACGACCACGAAGATATTGCCCTTAAATTACACGAACGTTTTGGAGATGATTTCGGTGAATCTAAAATATATAGGATTCGATTCACCGAATTGATAGAATGGGTGCTCGAATTACCCGATTTTAAAGGAACCCGTGAAGAATGTAATGAAGGTCATTTGGAAATGATTCAAAGCGCCTGGGTTTATGAATGGCGCGATGCGAGGAAATAGTAGGCAGTGGCAGTTGGCAGTCGTTGAAAAATGTGATTTTGTAGCGTCGCAAAATTTTGCGACGCTACAAAATCACATTTTTCAACTCAGAACTCAGAACTCAGAACTCAGAACTCAGAACTCAGAACTCAGAACTCAGAACTCAGAACTCAGAACTCAGAACTCAGAACTCAGAACAAAAAAATGAAACCCTGGTTAAAACTCATACGACCCATTAACCTGATAATACTTGCGGCAACAATGTATTTTATTGATGCATTTATTATGCAGCCCAATTTTAATACGTATGGAATTGCATTTACATTGACAGAGTTTCAATTTTTTTTATTGGTTTTTTCTACGGTATTGATCTGTGCTGCGGGATATATAATTAATGATTATTACGATGTGGAAATTGATAGTATCAATAAACCGGAAAAGCAGATCATAGGAAAATTTATTTCTCCTCAAAAAGCATTTACTTCTTATTTAATTCTTTCCGGATTAGGTTTGGCAATAGGGGTCTATCTGAGCATTATAATTGGATTCTGGAAACTTACAACCCTATTTGTAATTGCAATATTTTTATTATATTTTTATTCTTCTTCATTTAAACGAACACCTTTACTTGGAAATATCATTGTTGCATTTTTATCGGGATTGAGTATTCTGTTAATACTATTTTTTGAACCGGCATTATATCGTTTGGCTCGTCCTGCCGATTATTTTATTGCAGGTATGGTTACAAAATACATTATCGGTATAAGCATTTTTGCCTTTACGCTTACTGTTGTGAGAGAAATTGTGAAAACAATGGAAGATGTAGAAGGAGACAAAAAAATGGGAGCCAAAACCATAGCTGTAAAATGGGGTATTTTGACATCGAAAATAGTAGCTGTGTTATTTCTCGTTTTTACTATCGCTGCATTATTATATATTTTATTGGAAGTGCTAAACCGCGACCATAAAATATATTTTTATTATCTGAATGCATTGAATTTATTTTTATTATTTATCGGTTTGAAAATAATTACCGCTAAAACTAAACTGCAATTTAATGCTGTAAGCACCATGGTAAAAATTTCCATGCTTATAGGAATTTGTTTAATGCCATTGTATTACTTTATAGAATTTTAACTCATGTCGATAAAATTAGCCTCAGGATCACCTCGTAGAAGTCAACTGTTGAAGGAAGCAGGTTTTGAATTCGAAATTCTGAAAATAGATGTTGATGAATCTTTTCCACAATCTATGCCGGTGAAAGATATCCCCTTATTTCTTGCACAAAAAAAGATGCAGGAAGCAAATAACTTCAGAAAAGATAATGATATCATTATTACTGCTGATACAGTGGTAATTCTTGAGGATACGGTCATAAATAAACCTTTTGACAGCGACGATGCCTTTTCCATTTTAAGAAACCTTTCCGGAAATATGCACCTTGTGGTTTCAGGCGTTTGTATCGCTACATCCACCTATCAATATGATCTCGAAGTTACTACTAAGGTATATTTCGATACGATGACCGATGATGAAATAAAATTTTATATCAAAAATTATAAACCATTCGATAAAGCCGGTGCATATGCCATTCAGGAATGGATAGGAATTAATAAGATCTCCAAAATAGAAGGCGATTATTACAATGTAGTGGGATTTCCTATGAGTAAAATATACCCCATTCTTAAGACACTACTGGAAGGGTAATTACAATTGATTATATTTAATAATAAATGCAATGAGGTGGTTAGGCTAAATTATTCTTCTCCCAATCTCACTGTGGATTACTTCCATAACAGCTAATGAGTTTATTGCATAATTTTGCTGTATCAAAAATGAGACTAAAATTTTCCATATATTTAATTTGTTTATTAACTGCTATTCTGCACACCGGTTGCAAAAAAGACCATTCCCATCCCGATAAAACTATATTCAGATTAAATTTATCTACCCCTGTTACCTCACTTGATCCCGCTTTCGCCAGCGATCAGCCAAACACTTGGAGCGTAAATCAAATGTTTAATGGTTTGGTTCAGTTGGATACACAATTAAATGTAGTGCCCTGTATTGCAAAAAGCTGGACCATTTCTGATGACAGATTAGTATATACTTTTTATCTGAGAACGGATGTTTTTTTTCACGATAACGATTGTTTTGAAAATGGAAAGGGAAGAAAAGCAACCGCCGCTGATTTTGAATTTTCATTTAAAAGATTAATTGATCCCACCACTGCTGCAAGGGGAAATTGGGTATTTCAAAATATTGTAGATAGTATCAATCCTTTTTATGCTTTAAATGATAGTACATTTCAAATTAAATTACACAAACCCTTTGCACCTTTTTTACAGCGGTTGAGCATCCAATATTGTTCAGTGGTTCCTTCCGAAGCCATTAAAAAATATGGAACTGATTTTAGAAGTAACCCTGTTGGAACAGGTCCATTTAAATTTGTAAGATGGGAGGAAGGAGAGTTATTGATCTTACACAAATTCGAGAACTATTTTGAAAGGGATGTGGATGGAAATCGTCTGCCATATCTCGATGCGGTGAATATTCAATTCATCACAAATAAATCGACTGAATTTTTAAAATTTTTAAGTGGGGAAATTGATTTTGTAAGTGATGTGGATGCTGCACTAAAAGATAATATTCTCACAAAGGAAGGAACCCTGCAATCAAAATATGCCGATAAAATAAACTTATTAAAAGGCCCTTTTCTGAACACGGAATATTTTGCAATTTTAATGGATACCACGAAAGAAATTGTGCTGCAAAGTCCGATGCAATTTAAACAAGTTAGGCAAGCTATTAATTACGGTTTTGATAGAAATGAGATGTTACTTTTTTTAAAGAACAATCGCGGAATTGCGGCAACAGGTGGAATTGTTCCTCCAAGTTTATTGGATCAAAGCAGAGATATGAATTACGGATATTATTACAATCCCGATACTGCATTACAATTATTGGCATTAGCAGGTTTTGAAAACGGAGTAGGCTTACCGGAAATAATTTTGCATACTGTGGAACAATATCAGGATATTGCAATTTATATTAAAGATAAACTGGAGGATATAGGTATAGCCATAAAAATTGAAACAGTTGATCCCAGAATTTTAAGAGAAATGCGTTTAAATGAATCAACTGTATTATTCAGAAGCAGTTGGATAGCAGATTATGCTGACGCAGAAAATTATTTGACAGTGATGTATGGTAACAGCGAAGCACCACCCAATTACACACATTATAAAAACAAACAATTCGATAGTATTTATCAAATTGCAGTGGCAGAAAGCGATGATAAAATTCGCAAACGACTTTATTACACCATGGATAGCATCATGATTCAGGACGCTCCCATAATTCCTCTGTTTTATGATGAAGTATTCCGATTTACCCAAAAAAATATAACCGGCCTCGAGCCAAATGGGTTGAATATGCTGGACTTGAAAACGACGAGGAAGGGAATTGAGAATTGAGAGTTGAGAATTGAGAATGATCGACGGCATGATGATTAGACTTCGGAATAATTGACAATTGACAATTGATAACATATTAATTGATAATTGACAATTGATAACACAGTAATTGACAATTGACAATTGATAATTGACAATGATCGACGGAATGATGATTTTCCTTCGGATGTAAGTTAGATTAGTAGTCATGATTTTCGATGTTGTCAACATGATAATTATACTATGGAATGAAACTATTTTGTAGGAATACAATTTTCGGGTATTAACCAAAGTAAAAAATTACAAAAGTGAAAATTAATAAATTGAAAATCTTTCATGTTTAACATTCGTGTATATGGAATTCTAATTAGGGCTAATAAAATATTATTAGTAGAAGAAAACATTCGTGATCGAAGGATATTAAAATTTCCGGGAGGAGGTTTGGAATTCGGTGAGGGAACAATTGATTGTCTTCAACGGGAATTCAGGGAAGAATTGGGGATGGAAATTAAGGATATTACTCATTTCTACACTACAGATTTTTTTGTACAAAGTTTTTTAGATGCAACACAGCAGGTGATAAGTATATATTATTTATGTGCCATGGAAGATCAGAATGTTAATTATTCTCTCGATACAACAATGGAATTTAAATGGGTTGATATAAATGATATTAATGAGGAAATGTTTGCCTTGCCCATTGATAAGGTAGTTGCGAAAATAATGAAGGGGAAGGAAAGGATCGAAGGGAGAAGATTCGAAGGTGAAGGAAGGAAGGGGTTGGAAGGGGGCAAAATGAAGGAATGAACACCCTCGACCTACCAGGTTTTTTTTAACCTGTGAGGTCTGAGGGAAGGGGGAGAAGAATTAAAAATGAAAGAATGAAGGAATGAACACCCTCGACCTACCAGGTTTTTTTTAACCTGTGAGGTCTGAGGGAATGGGGAGAAGAATTAAAAATGAAAGAATGAAGGAATGAACACCCTCGACCTACCAGGTTTTTTTTAACCTGTGAGGTCTGAGGGAAGGGGGAGAAGAATTAAGAATGAAGGAATGAAATAATTAAATGGAAAAAAAAGGGAACCCGCCAGTAGTCGGGCAGGCACTGATGACGCGGATTGGGCGGATTTAAAAGGATAAAAAAATTAAATAATTTAAATAATAGTAATAATCGGAGCGAGTGAGGCTCTCGCTCTTAGCGAGGGTCTCACTAATGGATTAAATAAAAAAAACAAAAGGTTAAAAAAAAAGGGGAACCCGCCAGTAGTCGGGCAGGCACTGATGACGCGGATTAAGCGGATTTAAAAGGATAAAAAAAATGAAAAACGAACGCAGAATTTCTCTTTGCTTAAGTTCACATTCGAATATTAATTTTCGTAGAAAATTAATCCTTAAGGTTTCATGAAATATTAATGAAGACAGAAATCTATTTTTCTACCGAAAACCAAACTCACGCCTCACGCTTCACGATTCACGAAAAATAGACTTAAGGAAGAAGCAAATACATTTGAATTGCGAAATTTAAACTTCAGATTCACGATTGACGATTCAAGATTGACCGTCAGTGGTTGGTGAAAAACACACAGCCACGGCGTCTAGGACAGACTCACGCTTCACGCTTCACGAAAATTGTCATAAGGCGGAAATAATAACATTCCCCTCAGTGGTTGGTGAAAACCCACAATCAAGGCGTACTTTGCGGATTCACGAATGACGATTGACGATTCACGAAAATTAGTAATGAGTTATGAGTAATGAGGTTGTCATCCCGAAAGGAAGCGCTCCGAATTAAGCAGCATTTACCAGATTCACGATTCACGCCCTACAATATCCGTCAAAACCTTCTTTATTGCATCAAAATCAGGAATTTTCCCTGCATCTTCTAAAATTTCTATGTAACGAATAATTCCTTCTCCGTCAATAATAAATGCACTGCGTTTGGAAACACCTTTTAATTCCATTCCCCATCGGTCTTGAAGGCAACCATAAGTTTCAGAAACTGTTTTATTAAAATCGCTGAGTAATGGGAAATTGAGATTTTGTTGATTGCGATATTCCTTTAATGAATAAGGCGCATCCACACTTATTCCCAAAACCTTTGCATTTATGTTATTGTAAAATGATATATCATCTCGGGTACTGCATAATTCCTTCGTGCATGTAGAGGTAAACGCAAATGGAAAAAATAATAATAAAAAAGGAGTTCCCTTATGTTCGCTTAAACGAAAGGGATTTTTATCAGTATCATACATTAAAAAATCAGGAGCCGGCTGACCGATTTCAAGTTTCATTTTTATTTTTTTGTAAAATTAGACAATGTAAAGTTGTAAAAGATTCATTCAATTGAACGTTGTTCTAACATAGGTTTCTAAGAATTGTTCGAATCTGAATAACAATATATCATACAGTTTCTGTGCAATAGTTAATAAATGCATTTGTTTGGAAAAAATATAATTTCAACATTTGTGAACATTTAAAAACAGGCAAAATGAAAAAACTAATTATCGAATTTATCGGGACCATGTTCCTGGTTTTGGTTATCGGGGTATCCGGTAATCCCTTGGCTATCGGAGCAATTTTGATGGTTATGATCTATATGGGCGGACATATCAGTGGGGGTCATTTTAATCCTGCAGTTACTACTGCTGTATTGCTCCGTGGTAAAATAGCTGCCAAAGAGGCAATGCAATACTGGGGAGCACAAATATTTGGAGGTTTAGTTGGAGCTGCCGTTGCGCATTGGCTAAAGGGTGGACCTACTGAAGTTGCAGTTGCTGAAGGTATGTGGATGGAAGCAATAGCAGGAGAGTTACTTTTTACATTTGCATTGGCTTCAGTAGTGTTAAATGTTGCAACATCTACCGAAAACTCAGGTAATTCGTTTTATGGTTTGGCAATTGGTTTCACTGTTTTTGCAGGGGCAATGACGGTTGGAAATATTTCCGGAGGAGCTTTTAACCCGGCTGTAAGTATCAGTCACAATCTTATGGCCTTGAATTTCAGTGATTTAGGCGCTGGAAACTGGTGTGATATGTTGCTGCATATTGTTTGTGCAATGGTAGGAGGTGCAGTTGCTGCAAGTGTCTATAAAATGACCAATTCCGATTAACTTTGATCCAAATTTAATTTTTTCAAAAAAAAGAGATATATTTATCTTCGTATTATTAATTAACAAATAAAAAAACAAAGTATGAAAATTCGTTTACTATTAGCAACCTCTTTAATTACCCTCACAACTGTTTCCTACAGCCAGGTTCCGAATGGCGACATGGAGGATTGGACAGTATATACTTCAGTTGCGTCTGGAATTTCCTGTGATGTACCAGATGGTTGGGATGTGCCGGATAAAATTGCTGCCGATCTTGGAATTTCTGACAGAAACTGTGAAAGAAATTCTGATAATGTGCATGGTGGTTCTTTTGCAGCAAAACTTACTACTAAAACCTTAGATGTTTTGGGAACTCCTTTAGATGTTCCTGGTACAATTACAACAGGTGTTATTTCTTTTGATTTTGTAACATTTACACCAGCAGTTGCCGGTGGTGCAGCCATTTCAAGCAATTATGATCAATTGGGTGGATTTTACCAATACGCTCCATCTGGTTCTGACACAATGAACATTGCAGTTTTAATGTTTTTAGGAACTGACACTGTTGGTGCTGGTCAATACCGCGATCCAAACACCTCTGCAGGTTATGTTTCTTTTGTTTGTCCAATCACTTATTTTGCTCCCGTAATTCCTGACAAAATGCAAATAACCATTACATCTTCCGGTGGATTTACTTCATTGGTTCCGGGTTCTGTTTTATATGTGGATGATCTTGAAGTTACTGGTGGAGTAGGAGTTGAAGAATGGAATGGTTACGGTATCAAACGCAACGTTTATCCTAACCCTGCTTCTGATTATATCAATATCAACAACCCAGCAACAAACGACGTTACAATTGAAGTTTACAGCTTGAGCGGACAAAGAGTTGATGTTAAAACATTATCTCCTGATATGAATAGCATCAATCTTGATTCTTATTCAAGTGGTATCTATTCTTTCCGTTTAGTAGATAATGGAACTGTAGTTTATAGCAACAAGTTTGTGGTTAAAAAGTAATTTAAGAATAACTTTTTTAAAAGGCTGTTTTCGCAAGAAAGCAGCCTTTTTTTTCGCACGGAATGAAGTCCGTGGTTACAAGATGTGTCGTCCTTTCAGGACTTAGATTATATTCAACCTAATTATATAGATCCGCTTAATTCTCACGGACTGAAGTCCGTGGATACAAGATGGATCGTCCTTTCAGGACTAAGATTCTATTCAACCTCATGATATAGATCCGAAGGATCGTTACATCTTGTAAGGAGGGACTTTAGTCCCTCCGGTTATGGGCAGTGCTGAGATCATCTCATCATAATTATGCAGATCCGCTTAATTCTCACGGACTGAAGTCCGTGGTTACAAGATGGATCGTCCTTTCAGGACTTAGGTTCTATTCAACCTCATGATATAGATCCGAAGGATCGTTACATCTTGTAAGGAGGGACTTTAGTCCCTCCGGTTATGTGCAGTGCTGAGATCATACTCATCATAATAATGCAGATCCGCTTAATACTCACGTACTGAAGTCCGTGGTTACAAGATGGATCGTCCTTTCAGGACTTAGGTTCTATTCAACCTCATGATATAGATCCGAAGGATCGTTACATCTTGTAAGGAGGGACTTTAGTCCCTCCGGTTATGGGCAGTGCTGAGATCATACTCATCATAATTATGCAGATCCGCTTAATTCTCACGGACTGAAGTCCGTGGTTACAAGATGTGTCGTCCTTTCAGGACTGGATTATATTCAGCCTAATCAAATAGATCCGAAGGATCGTTACATTTTGTAAGGAGGACTTAAGGCTTACCGGTTATTATATTCTTCTTCAACCATATTTGCCAAAAGACCTCACAGGTTTTCAAAACCTCTGAGGTCGACGGGGTCGCGGCTGTTCATTAGTACATTATATCATTTGTTAATTTATTAGTCTGGTAATTTGATAATTGATCCCAGTCCGGATGTTTATAGACCGAAGGTCCGGCTGTTCATTGGTATCCGTCGAAAAGCCGGACAGGCATTGGTAAATTATTTTGGCTGTTCATCGGTACATCAAAAAAGGCCGTCTTTTCAGAACAGCCTTCTTTTTCACTTGAAAAAAACCACCTTAACTCACACTCATTTAATTTCTACTTTTTTAACGGTTGTTTCTACGCTTACTTCTTTTTTAGGGAGGTTAAGATGAAGAATACCATTTTCATAAATTGCTTCTATTTTTTCAGCTGCAACATTTTCAGGTAAGGTAAATGTGCGTTTAAAACTGCCGAAAGAAAATTCTTTTCTGCTGTAATTTTTTTCTTTTACCTCATTGCTTATTTCTTTTTTACCGGAAATGGTGAGGTATTCTTTGTCGATCTGAACATCAAAATTTTGTTTTTCAAAACCGGGAACTGCAAATTCTAATTTGAATTCTTTTTCGGTTTCAGAAACATTTACAGATGGAACAAATTCTCCCTTATCTTCAAGATATTTTTCAGGGAAATTGTTGTTGAAGAAGTTCTCAAATACATTTACTAATGCAGGAACTCCGTTTGGTCTACGTCTTACGGTTAACATATCGTTTATTTTTTTTTGTTTTAATTATTAAATAATTTTAATTCCAATTTTAAGTTGAACTGTCTAGCTATAACAGATCAATTTTTTTAGATCTTTGTTTTGCAATTGCAAGATGCTTTGGACAAACTAAATACCAAACCGATTTGAGACATGGTTGGCTGACAAAATGTAATTAAATGGAAATCTTACATACACGAATTGTCATAGCGTAGGAGAATTAATTGACAAATTTTCCGATTTTAATCTCTTTAAACTTTCAATTCCTTTAAAATCGGTCCTTGTTTGGTATGATGGGTTATAATATCACCCCTAGCGGGGTTTGTGTTTTTTATTTATTACGTTACTATAATAATGTCACCCCTAACGGGGTTTGCCTTTTGATTCAATTATGGGATATTTAAGAATTAATACTCCCACGTTTTCCGAGTTCAATAACTTCCGGTTGTAGTATTTTTCCGGCTTCAATTGAAAACCTGATCATTGTTCTCATTTTGTGAAAACCGTGCACTCCGGCAGCTCCGGGATTCATACACAACATGTTGTATTTCTGGTCGCGCATTACTTTTAAAATGTGGGAGTGCCCGCAAATAAATAATTGGGGAGGATTGACTTCTAATATTTGCCTGACCCTTCTTTCATAATGTCCGGGATAACCTCCTATATGTGTTATATAAACATCGAGTCCATTTATAATAAATCTATTGTCGAGCGGATAAATAACGCGCAGATCTTTTCCGTCAATATTTCCATACACTGCTCGCATGGGTCTTATTTTTTCCAATTTATCTGCAACTTCCACATTTCCAATATCACCCGCATGCCAGATCTCATCCGCCCAATTGCAGTGAGCTATGATCTTATCATCAAGAAAACTATGCGTGTCGGAGAGGAGGAGGATTTTTTTCATGTTAAATTATAGTTTCAGGGAGAAATCAATTACCAAATTGACAATTATTAAATTGACAATTTGTTAATTTTCAATTTATTAATTGAGCCTCAACAAGGGATTGAATTTTTTCGTAATCATCAGCGTTAATCCATACAAATTCCTTATCCTTTCTAAACCATGTCATTTGACGTTTGGCGTAGTTTCGGGTGTTTTGTTTTATTTTTTCGATGGCTGTTTTCAGGTCGGTGGTGTTTTCTAAATAATCAAAAAGTTCGGAATACCCTACTGTTTGCAATGCATTTAAATGGCGTAGTGGAAACAAATTTTCAGCCTCTTTTAATAATCCATTATCAATCATTTTATCTACGCGGTTGTTAATAATATTGTATAAAGTTTCTCTTTCTATTTCAAGACAAATCTTTATTGATTTAAATGGTCTTTCAGGAGTTTCACGGATATGAAAGGTAGATATTGGTTTTCCCGTTGCATAAAATACTTCCAATGCTCTGATCAATCGCACAGGGTTTTGAATATCAACTTTTTTATAATATTCCGGATCCACATCTTCCAGTTTAATTTGTAATGCCTCAATTCCCTGTGTTTCAAATAATTCCTGCAGAGATTCCCTTATTTCCGGATCTGCGGAAGGCAATACATCCAAACCTTCGGTGACAGCCCTAATAAATAATCCTGCGCCACCGGTCATAATTACAACATCATGCGTTTTAAATAATTCATTTAATTTCTCTAAAACATCCTTTTCATATTGTCCAACATTATAAACATCATTAACGGATAAAAAATTAATAAAATGATGTGGGATTAATTTTAATTGTTCGTCAGTAGGTTTTGCAGTTCCAATATTCATTTCCTTATAAAACTGTCTTGCATCCGCAGAAATTATATCTGTATTAAAATGTTGCGCAAGTCTTATTGCAATAGCGGTTTTACCAACTGCTGTTGGTCCGGCTATTACGATAAGATGTTTTTCATTCATAAATTAACTATCGATTGCACCTCTTCTTCGCCCTTCCCTCAGACCTCACAGATTAAAAAAATCTGGTAGGTCGAGGGTTTAATTCTTTCATTCCTTCATTATTCATTTTCTTTTCCCATCCCTCAGACCTCACAGGTTAAAAAAAACCTGGTAGGTCGAGGGTTTAATTCTTTCATTCTTTCAATCCTTCATCATTCATTTTCTTTTTCATTCCCTCAGATCTCACAGGTTAAAAAAAACCTTGTAGGCGAGGGTTGAATCATTCTTTCATTCTTTCATTCTTAATTAAATTCCCCCTTCCCTCAGACCTCACAGGTTAAAAAAAACCTGGTAGGTCGAGGGCCTAATTTTTTAACCCCAACTCAGCACCTTTATTCATCATCAATTGATATGCGGCATCATAATTATTCGGAATTACGCCATCCAAGATCGCTTCCCGTATATGATCTTTTATTATTCCAACTTCACGACCGGGTTTGAGATTAAATGTTTGCATAATTAATTCTCCGGTTATTGGTGGTTGAAAATTTCTTAGATGATCGCGTTCTTCCAGATCTATGATCTTTTGTTTCACCATCTCGAAATTTTCTTTATAACGTTTTACTTTCAGACGATTCTTTGTGGTGATATCAGCATTACACAATAATAAAAGACTTTCCATATCATCACCTGCTTCAAATAATAATCTTCGTATGGCGCTGTCGGTTACATTTTCTTTTGTGAGCGAAATTGGTCGCAGGTGCAATAAAACTAATTTCTCCACAAAACGCATTTCATTTTGTAGTGGTAATTTTAATTTTTTAAATATTTGTTTAGTCATGCGTGCGCCAACTACTTCGTGACCATGAAAGGTCCATCCGATTTTCGCATCGAATTTTTTTGTAGCGGGTTTTGCGATATCATGTAAAATTGCGGCCCAGCGCAACCAAAGATCATTTGTGTAAGGAACTAAATTATCCAGCACTTCCAAAGTGTGATAAAAATTATTTTTATGTCCCTTGCCATCAATTATTTCGGTGCCATGTAAATTATAAAATTCAGGGAAAATAATTTCCAAAAGTCCCGTTTCCGATAATAAAATAAATCCTTTGGAAGGAGTTACAGCTAAAATTATTTTATTTAATTCGTCGGTGATCCTTTCCTGAGATATAATTTTAATGCGTTCCTTATTATTGGAAATCGCATCTAAAGTACTTTGTTCAATAGTAAAATCCAATTGTGTTGCAAACCTGATCGCACGCATCATACGCAAAGGATCATCAGAAAAAGTAATATTGGGATCTGTTGGAGTGCGAAGGATTTTATCCTCGAGATCCTGCATTCCATTAAATGGATCGACCAATATCCCCCAATCTTTTTTTTGTAAAGAAATTGCCATTGCATTAATAGAAAAATCTCGACGCAACTGATCATCTTCCAATGTGCCATCTTCTACGATCGGTTTTCTTGAGTCCCGCTGGTAAGATTCTCTTCTTGCACCAACAAATTCGAGTTCTAAACCCGCATAGGTAAAATGTGCGGTCCCGAAATTTTTAAATTCATTAACCAAAGGTTTTCCGGGTAGGAGAGAGGCGATTTTTTTTGCAAGCTCAATACCACTTCCCACACAAACAAAATCGATATCTTTTTTAAAATCGCGATACAATAATTTATCACGTACATATCCCCCCACAATATAACAAGGGTAATTCAACTCCTCCGACACGGCAGTAATTTTTTCGAAAAGAAATTTTTCTTCTTTCGTAAAATGGAAATTTATTTTATGTGTCTTTGGATCAACCATTTATTAGTTCTCATATCAAAAATACATTTTTTCCCCGGGGGCAAAAAAAAAAAAGGGGGTCCCCAAAAAAAAATTTTTAAAATTTTTTTTTTTCGGGGAATTGTTGCAATTTTTAAGATTTCTGATTTTATTTTATTTTGAGATTGTTTTTAAAGAAATAATATTTAATTTTTGTAAAGGCTGAAGTTGAAAATTGAGAAGGCCGGAATAAAATTGCCATCAAACCGCCACATTATTTTCGCGTAACGCATCGTTCAGACTCACCTTTTTATCTGTGCTTTCTTTGCGAGTCCCGATGATAAGTGCACAAGGAACCTGATATTCGCCAGCAGGGAATTTTTTAGTATAAGAACCCGGTATTACTACTGATCTTGCGGGAACTCTTCCTTTATACTCAATTGGTTCATCACCGGTAACATCAATAATTTTAGTCGATTGCGTGATCACCACATTGGCGCCCAAAACTGCTTCTTCCTCAATTAAAGCTCCTTCCACGACAATACAACGCGACCCGATAAAACAATTATCCTCAATAATCACCGGACTAGCCTGAACGGGTTCCAGAACGCCACCAATGCCAACGCCGCCACTCAGGTGCACATTTTTGCCTATTTGAGCGCAACTACCTACCGTTGCCCAGGTGTCAACCATGGTGTTAGAATCAACGTAGGCGCCAATATTCACGTAAGAAGGCATCAAAATCACTCCCGGCGCAAGAAAACTGCCATATCTGGCAATTCCGTGTGGAACAACCCTAATTCCCTTCGCTGCAAACCCATTTTTCAAAGGGATCTTATCGTGAAATTCGAAAGGTGGCACCTCCATGGTATGCATCTGCTGAATAGGAAAATACAGGATCACCGCCTTTTTGATCCACTCATTCACTTCCCAGTTCCCATTAATTTTTTCAGCAATACGTATTTCACCTTTATCCAAAAGGGATATCACTTCCCGAATGGTTTCCTGAACATTTTCTTCCTTCAACAAGGCCCTGTTTGACCACGCTTTTTCAATTATTTGCTGCATGTTGCAAAATTATACATTCATTTGATTGTTTGCTTTTTATATTTTCAAAAAGTATGAAGTGCGATTCATAGAGTAATCTTTGTGCTATTTGTGGTAAAAAATTAACCACTAAGAACACAAGGGAAAACACAAGGGGCACAATGTATTTTGTGAAGAGAAATAGTGTTCTTTGTGGGTTCCTTTGTGCTCCTTGTGGTAAAAAATTACGTGTATTGATTGGTGGGACATTTAGAATTTTGTAGTATAATTAATCTAAATACCACGCATAAGATAGGTGGAATTTTAACCATAATATTACTTGTGTTAATCCAAAACTTTTTTTTCTGCAATGTATTTCGCACATTTGGCATTAATTAAGATGGGTAAAAATCTGAAATTATTAGCCGGACCAATTTTAGCAATACTTGCTGCCTATTTACTTTACTTGCAGGGAAACGAACTCATTTTATGCAAAGCTGCAGGGGTTATGGTTCTCATGGCATATTGGTGGATAACGGAGTCGGTAAATATATTTGTAACCAGCCTCATGCCGGTGATTTTGTTTCCACTCTTAGGCATAATGGATATTAAAGATGTTGCGCCTCAATATATGAAGGATGTTATTTTCCTTTATATCGGAGGATTCATTCTCACCTTCGCTATTGAAAGGTGGAATTTACACAAACGAATATCCCTTAATATTTTATTAAAATTTGGAAACACTCCCGGTCGATTATTATTCGGTTTTTCCGTTTCCACTTATTTTATAAGTATGTGGTTGAATAATACTTCCACTACCTTAATGATGTTGCCCATCGTTTTAGCAGTAGTGGATCAGATTCACGGAGGAGATGACAAAAAGAAAACAGGTCTTGCTGCTGCTTTATTACTTGCTGTATCTTTTGCATCATCTATTGGCGGAACGGCAACATTAGTTGGCACCTTACCTAATATGGTAATGAAAAACTTTTACGACGATAGTTTTCCAGACGGAACACCTCTAACATTTTCCAATTGGTTCGTAATGGTTTTTCCTATGAGTTTGTGTATGCTTGCCATCATGATCGTTTTATTTCGCATTTTATTTTTAAGGAAGAGCGACCACTTAAAACCGGATATGAATTTCTGTCGCGATGAAAAAAATAAATTAGGGAAATTGGGTTTTGAGGAAAAAGTGATAGGCATTGTTTTCGGAATTGCAATTTTACTTTGGATAACATTGGATGATAAAGATTTCGGAAGTTTCACTGTTTATGGATGGAGACATTTATTGCCGAACGGAGATTTTGTTGGGGAGAGTTATGTAGCCATTTTTATGGCGGGAGTATTATTATTTTTTCCATCTAAAAATATTAAGGATAGTACTATAGTAACCTGGGAAGAGGTGAAAAAAATTCCCATAGGCATTATCTTTTTATTTGGTGGAGGATTCGCTCTCGCAAAAGGAGTGGAAGTTTCCGGATTGGATAAATGGATAGCAGGAAATTTAATAGGTCTTCAAAATTTACCCATGTGGTTGCTAATTTTTATTTTATGTCTGATAACAACATTATTTTCTGAATTTGCCTCCAACACTGCCACAGTAAATGTATTTATGGTAATTATGATCCCTGTTGTAATTCAATTAGGATTACCTCCATTAATGATTTTAATGCCCATTACCATTGCAGCAAGTTATTCATTTATGCTTCCGGTCGGCACTCCGCCCAACACAATAGTTTTCGCCACCGAAAAAATATCCGCCCGCCAAATGATGCGCGCCGGATTTTGGCTCGACATTTCTGGTGCGTTTATAATTACGCTTTTTATTATGTTGTTGGGATATTTGTTTTTGATGTGAGAGGAGTCAAGAGCCAATAGTCAGGAGTCATTAGTCAAGTGGAAAATTAAACGGTTTAGAGAAGTTTACTGACCTATTTTCGTGAATCGTCAATCGTGAATCCGGTTCGATGTTTCCAAGAAATTTTTGGAAGGTCCATAATTTTCTTCCAAAGTCAGAGTTATCTCACCACTCCCTACTCACCACTTTTCGTGAATCGTCAATCGTGAATCGTGAATCCGGTTCGATGTATCCAAGAAATTTTTGGAAGGTCCATAATTTTCTTCCAAAGTCGGAGTTATCTCACGACTCCCTACTCACCATTCACCCAGTTACTGAAATCATTAATAATGAGTAAAAACATTAGGCCTACTAGAATCAGACTCATTACTCATTACTGATTACTCTTTCTAATCATCGCACCTTTACGCAATAACTAAAATAAAAAACCCCTCCAATTCGGAAGGGTTTTTTAAATATTATATTCTAAAAATTAATGAGCAACTACAAACTTCACAGTTTGATTAACGCCATTACTTTCCATTTTTACAAAATAAATTCCGTTAGCAAAATTTGTAACATCAACAGAGTATGAATGATTGCCTGCAGATAAATTACTGTTTGAAACTGTATTAATTTCACGTCCTAAAAGGTCAACTAGAGCAATGTTTATTTCTTCAGATGTTGCAAGATCAAAATTGATTAAAAATTCTGATTGTGCTGGATTTGGATAAATACTGAATGCAGAAACAGCATCAATAGTATTAATTGCGGTTTCATTTGCAACTTTTAATGCTACAGCTTTTTTGTATCCAACATTTTCAGTTCCCTGAACAATTAAACCACCTGCATCATTAAATAATTTAAAATAACCTGAACCAGTAATACCATCTCCACCTGTATCAAAACAATTAAATGTATAACAACCTAAACCAGGTAATGTAAGATCTTCATCAAATACAACTTCGTTTTTATCTCCATTGGTATATGGACCATCATCATAGATCTGTTCGCCAGTAGTTTCGTCAATTACTTCCCAACGCAGTTGAGTAGGATAATTATCAGTTTTAAATTCCAGGTGAATTACCATGCTAACATTATCTTCATAACTGATGGTGGTTGATACTGTATTATTATCAGTAATATCATCAGGCGATGTTATTTGAATATCGATATCAGCCTCAGCACTTGTTAATGTTATAGAACCAATTACGATCTCTTCCATTTCATAAATACTTAGATCACCTGACCAATCGTAAGAAAGTAATTCCGTTGCGCCTTCAAATGCCTTTATAGTGCAGGAAGTTAGTGGATCAAATCCCATATTCTGCATGTTGATAGATAATTCCACCTCAGCACAACCAACAGTTTCACCTGTATATGCCATGATACTTGGGTCAACAGAAGCACTTGCAACTTCGCAGCTTGCAATGGAGTTGTAAAGAGCTGTTTCAGAAACCTGACCAACTTCTTTTATGACTCTGTTCGGACAAATGCGATAAATGGTAGGGAAATAAGCAATGTCATAATTGCTCACTGCATCATAACTATCTTCACCAACATGAGTTAAAACAATAGGATAAGGTGTTCCGGTAACCCAGTCGCCTTGTGTTCCGCCACCAATTCCGTTCAATTCATCCATAGTGCTGAATCCATCGCCTTCTATCATAAATACCATGATCTCATTGGTTCCATCAGGACCATAATCTTCATACAAAGACTCAAGGTTGCCACCTGTGTGGTAACTCCAACATGGTCCGCACCATACGGCAGAGTAGTCAAGAAATACACTTTTACCCTCATTTAAAATAGTATAAAGGTTCCATTGAACTCCGTTAATATCTGTAAGGGTCCAATCGGGTGCTATGCTTCCTTCTTCTAACTGAGCTTCAGCCTTATTGCTGATCAGTAAAAGTGAAGTAGATAAGAGGATTAGGGAGAGGAATTTTTTCATCATAAGATTTAAATTAGGTAACAAATATAATGATATTCTTAATAATGTAATTTTAATGTGTATACATCTAATTGTGGAAAATAGTTTGCAGTTGGCTAATGGGCATAAAAAAACTCCTGCTATTAAACAGGAGTTTCAGTGTATTGTAGTTTGATTGAAATCAATGAAAAACAGTGAATTTAACAGCTGCGTTATTTCCGCCTTCTGTCATTTTCACAAAATAAATACCATTTGCCATGTTTGCAGTAGATACTTCAAAGGAATGTGAACCGGCAACCAATGCAGTATTGGTAATGTCAGCGATCACTTTTCCATACATATCCACAACACTGATAGCGATCTCCGCTGTTTGATTCATATTGATATCAAAGGTGAAAGAGCTATTTGCAGGGTTAGGATATAAAGAAACACCGTTTAAAGCAGTAATGTCTTCAATAGCAGTTTCATTATTCACTTTTAATGCATCAGATTTTTCAAATTTAATATTTTCGCCACCTGAAGTGATCAAACCACCATCAGCAGAAAATATTTTATAGTAGGCAGCGCCTAAAAGGCCATCACCATAAGCATCATAGCATGTAAAGGTGTAACATCCAACACCGTTTAAAGTGATATCTTCATCATAAACGATTTCACCTGCATCGCTGTTTGAATAAGGTCCGTCTTCTGCTATAACATCACCTGTGCTCTCATCAATAAGTTCCCAACGGGTTTCTGTAGGATAATCGTCAGTTTTAATTTCAAGATGGATGGTTACAGTTACATCATCTTCGTAGGTAATAGTAGTTTCTATGCTGTTATTCACATCGTTATCATCCGCGGAAGTTATGCGAATTTCAATATCAGTGCTTGCATCAATTAAAGTAATTGTTCCTAAATTAACATTGTCTACCTGGTAAGTAGTCAGGTTACCTGTCCAATCTAAGGAAGCAATTTCAGTTGCGCCTTCAAATGCAGTAATAGTGCAAGATGTAAGCGGATCAAAACCCATATTTTGAATAGTTATCTCAAGATCAACCTCTGAACAACCGATAACCGGTCCGTCGTAAGTAAGGATACTTGGGTCAACATTTACAGAAGCAGAAGCACAATCATCGATAGATGCATAAAGTGCAGCAGTGGATACTTGTCCAACTTCTTCAATTATTCTGTTTTGACAAACGCGGTAGATAGTAGGGAAATAAGCAATTTCATAATCAGAAACCACTGCATAACTTGGATCACCTGCATGTGTTAATATCATAGGATAAGGAGTTCCAGTTACCCAGTCACCTTGAGTTCCTCCACCAATACCATTCATTTCATCCATAGTACTAGCGCCATCACCTTCAATATAAAAAACCATTACTTCGTTGGTTCCATCTGGTCCGTAATCTTCGTATAATGCTTCTAAATTTCCCGTGTTATGGTAGCTCCAACATGGGCCACACCAAACTGCCGAAAAATCGAGGAATACACTTTTGCCTTGATCAAGTAAAGTGTATAAGTTCCACTGCACGCCATTGATGTCCGTTAAGGTCCAATCGGGTGCTATGGTTCCATTCTCCAACTGAGCTTTAGCATTCGTGTTGCTTAAAACTACAATACCGAGAACGAGTAGTAATGAAAGGTAAATTTTTTTCATAATTATTGATTAAAAGATTTATCTTCCAAAGATAACAATTCCTAATATTATTTATAAACCTTAACAAAGTTTATAACTAAATTTTACCCTCAGATGATATTGCAGGTGCCACAAAAAAAAATCCCGCCAAAGCAGGATTTTTATAAAGTTAAAAACGATTATTCTTTTTCGCCTCCGGTAACAGGATCTACTGCCGGTGTGCATTGTTTGAGCATCTCATCTACCTGGTCTTCACCCCAGTTTGGATGTAAGGCACTAGCAGGTTTGAAAATGGCGTAGTTTTCTTTTGACTTCTTGAACATTGCACATCCCTGTTCTTTTCCGCCACCAAATTGAGGAGGAGTATAAAATAATGACTGTCCTAACATATAATATGCTCTTGGATTAGTCGGATCAATTTGCATAGCCTCATTCATTACCATCATACTTTGCATTCCTAAGGATTGTCCGCGTGTCATTGGATCTACCATAATTCGTCCACCCAATACCATACTTCTTAAAACCAGAATCTCCGAATTTTTTGGTTGAAGTGAATCGGCAATTTTTGCGTGTTTTTCTGCAACATCCAAAATAGCGTCTGTTTTGGCATTGTCGTTATAAATAAAAACAGCTGTGCAACGGGCAAGTGCAGAATAATAATAAGGCAACCACATACTTTTTTCCGCTAATGCAATTCTCTCGAATTTATTTGCAAGAGCCATAAATTGATCACCTGATTTAAGGGTGTCCATTTCAGCAAGGGTTTTTGTCATAGCATCATTGTACTTCGCACTTTGAGCAAATACAGTTGAAGTAGTGAGTGCAAGGGTTAAAATGATTAATAGTTTTTTCATATTTATTGTTTTGATATTATTTTGATGTTTGTAAAAATTATAATTAATGCGTTTTGATTTATGAATGCATATTCCCTGCAATTATTCTGCCGATTTATCAATATCAATATCATTCACTCTTCGGTCGTCGCCATAAAGTATTGACATAAATATTCCGAAAAATAAAGTGCTTTTAACAGGAGCCTCACTTACTATCATATTTTCACCATTGGCTGAATATTGATATCCATAGATCTGATCCTGTTGTAAAACATTATCCCATGAAATAAAGAATACCGTAAAGTTACCCCATAAACTTGTTAATACACTTGCATTTAAAGCAAGGTTGTGCAGATCAGGAGAAACATCGCTGAGAAATTCTTCAGAATTTGGATTAAAATATGGCCATCCGCTTATGTATCGGTATGTAGCTCCAACCTGTGTGTTTATAGATGGTATATAATGTTTATACACTAAACTTAAAATGTTTTGAGCAGCAAATGTTGGTGTAACTTCTTCCGGATAATCGGAGAATTTTCTTTTAGTGTCGAGGAAAGAATAGGATATCCAATAATCAGCATATTTAATGGTTTTTTTATCCCGGAAGAAAAGATCAATTCCTCGTGCATAACCAAATCCATTATTGGAATAATCGAAATAAAAATTATCGAGATTAAAAGAATCCTGTGTTATAAGATCATTGTATTTTTTATAATATCCTTCTATGCGAAATGTGCGATCGTTGGTGATGTATTGATAATTTAATATATAATGTGTCGCTTTTTCATAAACGAGAGGATTGGTTTCTGCAACATATAAATAGTTGGGTTGAGGAGTCTGATAAAAATCGCCATAAGCAAAAGATATCTGCCCGTTTTTACTTGTTTTATATGCAAGCGAAACACGTGGTGCAAGATTAAATTCACCCAGTGCTTCCGAATATTCTCCACGAACGCCAATTCTTCCTGCAATATCATTTGTAATAAAAATATCACCCTCCACAAATGTGCCGTAGAAATCATCATCTATCCCGAAATTTAATAATCCTGCATTTTGTTCAAAATGTTGATTTTGATATTCAGCTCCGTAACGAATTTTAATTTTTTTGGTTATCTCATTGTTAAAAGTAATTTTCGCCTGATACGATTCATCTGCACGACCAACATCAAATCCATCCACAACAATATCATCATTATTTTTACTGTAACTGACACCGGCATTTACACTCCATTTATCGGTTAAGATCTCGCGCCATGAAACATTCAGGTAATTGTAACTGTTTCCCAATTCTATATCATCGGTTTCCGGCAGGCTGTCGATATCTGGAGTGCGCAGACTGAAATCAGAACTTTCTTTCTGAAAATACACCTTTAACAAACCTGTTTGTGAAGTTTTTTGTCGGAAGAATAAACTTCCATCTATTGCCTCCACACTATTTATCCATTCGAATGTTGCAGGGTTATATACTTCATCAAATAAAGCCAGATTAGTATAATTAATTCCGCCGCCCAAAGCAGTTTTATCCTTGTTAAATTTTTGGGTATGAAATGCACCGAGAAAAATTGGTGCAATACTCACGCCGGAAGCGGTGTATTCAGGCATATCTTCGGTATTTAAAATTACTGCAGAGGATAGAGCTTGCCCATATTCCGCAGAATATCCACCTGTACTGAAAACGGTGCCTTTGAACATAAAAGGCTGAAAACGACCTCTTGACGGCACGTCGGGAACTGTCGAAAAATAGGGATTATTTACCGGCATACCATCAATGATGGTTTTTGTTTCATAATCACTTCCGCCGCGAACATATAATCCATCGTCGTTTCCTACCTTGCTGGCGCCTGGTAAGGTTTCCAGAGCACCATAAATGTCGCCCTCTGCACCGGCAGTTGTTACAATATCCAAGGGTTTAAGAATGGTATTTTTCTTTTCATCACTTGCCTCAAATGCACCTGCGGAGATCACTACAGCATTTAATTCGTTGAACATCTCTTTTAGGACAATGTCCAAATTTAATGTTGTATTGCTTAGTATTATTGTATCTGTATAATCCTCATATCCGATAAAAGTAACCACAAGAATCTGTGTTCCGGTTTCATAAGTGGTAAATGTAAAATTTCCGATAGAATCGCTGGTAGTGCCGTCGTAAGTATCTTTTAAGATAATGTTTGCGCCTGGAAGTTTTTCCTTTTTGGTGTCGGAAACCTTGCCACTGATAGTAGTTTGGGCAAATGTTAAAGTGAATAATCCTAAAGATAAGAGGAGCGTAAATATTTTTTTCATAATAGCCTGTTGATCTGAATAACCAATTTGACGATATTTTGTTGATTATATTTTACAAAGAAACAACGCTTTTTTGGTGTAATCAAAGAACCTTAGGATAAAGGCATAAAAAATTTAGACTAACAGGATAATTAAAACGATGAATACCCGTATTGCTGAATTTTAATTAATCTTGCCACTTAAATTCACAAAATATGCCCATCGTATTTATAACAGGAGCCAGTTCGGGATTCGGAAAAGCTTGTGCGGAAAAATTTGCCTCACAAAAATATGACCTTGTAATTTGTGCGCGGAGAAAAGATAGAATGGAAAAATTAAAGGTGATGTTGGAAGCAGACTTTAATGTTAAGGTGTACATTCTTGTTTTTGATATTCGCAAAAAAATGGAGGTGGAAGAACAAATAAACACCCTTCCGACGGAATGGAAAAATATTGATGTTTTAATTAATAATGCCGGACTTGCAGCAGGTCGCGATCTTTTTCAGGATGGAGATGTGGAAGATTGGGAAAAAATGATAGACACTAATTTGAAAGGATTAATGTATGTTACAAAATTTCTGGTGGGAGGGATGATGGAAAAAAAATCAGGGCATATAATTAATATTTCTTCTGTTGCAGGATTGGAAGTTTATAAAATGGGAAATTTATACTGTGCATCCAAACATGCAGTAACAGCTTTAAGCAAAGGATTGCGTATGGACCTATTACCATATGGAATTAAAGTGACCAATATTTCGCCGGGTTTAGCTGAAACCGAATTCAGTATGGTTCGATTTAAAGGAGATGAGGAAAAAGCAAAAAATATTTATGCAGGATTTGAGCCGTTGAAGGCGGAGGATATTGCGGATGTTGTATTTTTTGCCGCAAGCAGACCAGCGCATGTTAATCTGGAGGAAATAACCATATTGCCAACTGCGCAAAGTGATGCGAATACCGTGTTGAAGAAAGTGTAGAATTTAATTGTTGATTTGTTATATCATTGGGGGATTGCTTCGACATTACTTTGTAATGTCTTGCAATGACCAATACGCCAAAATAATTTTTTAAGCATTAGGATTAACTAAGGTGCAACCATTTTGCATATAATTTTTTTTGATGTTCGGATGCATTAGAATCAACAGTTATTTTATAATTCACCTTATCTGTTTTTTGAAGTTGGATCTCAAAATTCATTATAATTCCTCCGCGATTTATAATAAAGAGCACATAAGCTCCTTCGGGAAGTTCTGTTGTAATAGTAGATAGAAGGGTAGGAGTGAACCGATAATTATTGATGGCAACTATTTCATCATTCACGTTTAATTTTCCTTTTTCACCCGCAGAATTTTTTCTTATTTGGGTGATGATGTTCTTTTCATTAAATGTTAATCCCAGGTCTATTTCAATAACATTCTGTAATGAATTTTCTAAAGTTAACCCGAGTGGGGAGAAATATTTTTGATAATTAATTTCAGCAGTGCCCAAAACATGATCGACATAAAAAGATGTAAGATCAACACCTGTATATTTTTCTAAAATTAATTTAAATTCCGCTTCAGTATATCCACGATGTTCCTTAATATAAAAAGTTTCATAAGCCTCACGCATAACCTCATCCAGGGAATGTGTAGCTTCAGAATTAGTGATTATCATCATATCCAATAACATTGCCAACACCCCACCTTTGGTATAATAATTAACCTGCGCATTATTGGAATTTTCATTTTGGCGATAATATTTTATCCATGCATCAAAACTGGCATGGCCTACCGGATGTATTTTATTTCCCGGTGCATTTTCCACGTCGTTGATATTTTTGGCAGCAATTTCCAAATATATTTCTTCGGGGAGAATATTTGCCCGGCGCAGAATAATATCATCGTAGTAATTGGTAAATCCTTCTGCTATCCAAAGTGAAGTGGTATAATTTTCAGATGTGTAATCAAATGGTCCCAAGGCTGCAGGGCGCAATCGTTTAACATTCCAGAGATGAAAATACTCATGACTCACTAAACTGATAAATTCCCGATAACTGCTTTCAGGTGTATAACCCAAACGTTTGAAAATTAAACTTGTGGAATTGAGATGTTCCAATCCACCTCTGCCATTATTGCTGTTCTGTAAAATAAACACATAACGATTATTGGAATATTGATCGGAAGTACATGGATGATGACCGAAAACTGCAAGTTCTGCATTTATTATCTTAATTATATCCGATTCTATTTTTTCTGCATTATAATTTCCCTCTCCATAAATTGCCAATTCATGTTGCACTCCCGCAGCTTCAAATTTATGTATATTGTGATTACCAATTTCAATGGGACTATCTATTAAAATATCTCTGTTTGGTGCAAAACGTTTCCATGGGTCATTATCCACCATTTCTAAAGAAGTAGAGATATTTTTCCATGCGAAATATGGGTGAAACTGAATTAATATCGGCACATCAAAATCAGCAGGATAAATAAATAGTGCTGCAGGAATAATAGAGGCGTGCGATTCATCTAAAAATCCGGTTCTCACAGTTTCCTCAAAAGCATATACTTTATATTGAAAGGTGAAATTATTTCCGGAATTATTTATTCGCCAATTGTTTTTATTTATTTTTTCTACTGTTAATTCACTGCCATCAGCACTCAATGCTTTTATTTGCTCCACATTTTTTGCATATTCCCTCACCATGTAAGAGCCCGGTGTCCAAACTGCCATTTGAAGGTTAGTTGTGTTATCAGAAGTGCCTTCCAAAATTAATTTAACCTCAAAATAATGTGTATAAGGATTTGGAGTTGAAATATGATATAAAATTTTCGAGATCATGTTTATAATTTAAAAATGCTAAAATAAATGTTTGTGTGGATATAAATGGAAGTAATCACGAAATACCGGAAAATTTACCGGATATTTATTTTAAACACGCTATATCATTCCACACTGATGATCTTTAATTCAACCCTTTGGTTTTTTTTGCGACCTGCTACTGTGGCATTGTCTGCAATAGGTTCCGTTTTGCCATATCCTTTCCAGGTTATGTGATCAGGTTTTAAACCTTTGGATATTAGATAGTCGGTGACACTTTTTGCTCTTGCATTTGATAATTTAAAACAAAAATCATCGTTTGGCAAGCCATTGGTATGACCACCGATCTCCACATAAATATTCGGATTACTTTTTAAAAATTCTACCACCTCCTCCAAAGCGACAAATGATTCATCCATGAGATCAGATTTATTTGCTTCGAAGAAAATGTTATCAAGCCTTATAATTGTTCCTGCTCTTATCGGTATCATTTCAATATCCTCATTCACTTCGGCATAAAGTGTATCGGTTGTGGTCTTTAATTCGTCGTTTATTTCTTTTATGATACTGTCTTTTTCGATGGTTGTTGTCGATGTTAATTCTTCCTCTACACGCTTATTTACTTCCTTAAGAAGTTCATCATCCGACAATGGTTTAGTTTTTATTTCTGCCCGTAATTCCGTTTTAATATCGTGTTTTATCGTTTCCAATTCGTTCTCCGTATTATAATCCACTTCCTCAAAATCTAAATTTTCTTCTAAAGTTTTTGTTACAGGAAAGTAACCTTGTTTTTTAATGGTAACATTATAATTATCCTCCGGAATAATGATCTGATATCCGCCTTCTGTTGTTGTTGCAATTCCTTTTGGTTCATCGCTTATCAACCCACCGAATTCAATTTCAGCATTGATCTCTTTTTTGGTTTCGGCATCTATTATTTTTCCTTTCATTAAAGTAACAGGTTCGGGTTGCAAAATTTCAGGTAATTTAATCCGAAAAAGATCCGCTTTTCCATAGGAGTTATTTGTGGATGAAAAATAAGCATAATCTCCGCTCGCCGGAATTGTATAATAATAATCATGGCCTGTGGAATTTATTTTTTTTCCAAGATTTACCGGCTCACTCCAGTTTAACCAGGTATCGTCAAGACGTTTGCTCATGAACATATCGTATCCACCATAACCGCTGATACCATTGGATGCAAAATAGATCGTTTTATTATCCGCAGCAATAAAAACACTTCCTTCCACGGCAGCAGAATTAATGGTGTTACCTACATTTTTTGGTTCTGTCCATACCCCGTTTTGCTGCAACCTGCTCACATAAATATCCATATCACCATAACTGTCGGGGCGAACAATATTCATAAGAATTACATTCCCCTCCGTATTCATATGATAACAGGAAAATTCATTGTCGTTATAAAAGTCATTTATTTTTAATGCTTTTGGAAATGACCATCCATTGTCACTTTTTTTGGAGACAGATATGTCCTGTTTAACCTTTTCATAATTATTTGCAAGTAATAAATTATTGCCATCCGGACTGATCCACGATACATAATTATGCTGATCGTTATTTAGTGGTTTGCCTATATTTTTCGCCTCCGTCCATTTTCCATTCTCCAGAAAAGAAACATATATATCATCTCTAAGCGCTTCACCGGTATTTTCAATATAATTTTTGCGTGCGAAATACAAAGTTTTACTATCAGGTGCTATAAATGCAAACATATCATCAGCATTGGAATTAACTGTAGGCCCCAGGTTTTCAGGATCGGGTACTTCGTCGGTATAAGTAGCTTCATTAATTTTTGCTTTAATGGGTTCATCACTTTCTGAAATTCCGATACAATCAATTTGATTCATACCGGGAATTGCTTTGGTATTTAATACTACTTTTACTTCGCTTACTAAATAATCCGTAAGTGGAATATATACCCTGAATATTCTTCCGCCCGAGGTAAATTGTGGTGTAATGGTATCATTTTTATAAACAGAATATTTTTTCCCATCGGTGGAAAATAATATAATTTCTTTTACAGAACCCGGACAATTATTTTCACCCACACCTATTTGTTTCACCTTTTGTGGATTGCTAAATCCAACATGAATAAATTCACCATTGGGATTATCCGGAGTTGATGCTGCCCATGCAACCATACTTTCACCTGATGCAGGTAATTTGTTTGGTTTACCAATTACTTGTTTGGAAGAATATTGGGTTCTGGAATATTCGGTAGAAAATCTAACAACACTTGATGCCCATTGAACCTGTTGGGCTTGAAGGGTTCTGCTGATAAAAAAAACGAACAGGAAAAGGGTATATCTAACCATTTTGATCTTGAATAAACGGCTTGTGGAATAAAATTATTTTGGAAGTGTGGTATTGTCGTCGGTTACTTCTTCATATTCGGTATAACTTCCATCATCATTATTATTTCCTGTGGTGGTTTTACTGCGTTTGCGATTAAACAGTAGTGCAAAAACTTCATCAGAAGCTTTAATACCTCTGAAAATAATATTGAGCATATAAAAGAAAGCAAAGAAACCGATAATATATTTAAGAATGGAGGTGTTAAATATTTTATCTATTGTTGTTAATATCCATGTGTGGGGAGGAATATTTGCGATCTCCGGTTTTAATAAGGTTACGATAAAAAGGACTATACAGGCCATTAAAAGGTATCCGTCGAAACGCATTACGCGAATGCGTTTTCTTTCATAGTTCATAACTGCACGCCATCTATTGCGTTCGAGATTGCTGGCTATGGTGGCATAGATCACAAAAGTACCTGTTATTGCATACGCCATTGCAGCAAGACTATAGGTTTGTTCCATGTGGGTAACAGTCACCATTGCAGCCATGGAAACCAAAATATAATAACCAAGTGTTTTAAAAACGAGAAAGGATGTTTCTTTATTAATACCAACGTCATTCAGTAAGGAAGAAATTACAGTCGCCAATATCTTCCAACCCGCTGAAAAAACAATATTGATCACCCCGAGGTAAAATATGTATTCAAAAATTTCCATTAAACGATGCAAATATACCGCAGACAAGGATAAAAAATAAAAGCCGCTCCTTAGTGAGAGCGGCCTTGTTTCACAGCCTTAGGTGAGAATAATACATTTGGGATAGCAGGGTGTTTTGTGTTTCCTCTTGTGTTTTAAGTTCTAAACCAGATACGGGTCGCTGAAGATCATTGGATTTACAATGCCGAAACGCATAGTGTAATTAAATACACCGAAAATGTTTTTGGCTTTAACTCGTTTGATCATGCGACGTCTGTGTGAATCCACAGTGCTAGTGGTTAAATACAGTTCATCAGCAATTTCCTTAGATGTTTTACCCAAGGCAATTAATTGAAGAATTTGAGTTTCGCGCTCGCTGAAAGCTACAGGATTGATTAAATCAGCTTCAAGTTGTTTTAGGTTGTTTTTCATTTGTCGTGTTGTTTTTTGATTACAGAACCAAAGGTATTTTGCTGCATAGGCCTGTGGAAACCAAATTTTGGTATAATATACTATTTCCAAGACACATATATAAAAATAACTAAACTATTAATTGATTGAAAGCTAGGCAGGCATACGCTTTCTGGAATTATGAAGGTATTTTCGGTTTTTTTAATTTTGACAAGAATATTAAGTGTTTATATTTACGAAACATTCAATTGACACATGAATATACCAGGTGACGACCTCTTTTTACTCATAAAATCGTTAAATACTAGCGAAAAACGATATTTCAAACTGTTTGCCGACAGGCAAGGTTCCGGAAAGTATAAATCGTATTTAAAGGTGTTTGATCTTATCGACGATCAGGAGGATATCTATGACGAACAACTCCTTAAGAAGAAATTAAAAGTTAAGTCAGAAATTGAAATGTTACCACGCACCAAAGTTTACCTCCACGATTTGATCATGAAAAGTATGCGGCTTTATCGTTCAGAAAAAGATATAGCCCGGGAGGTATTTGATTTGATTCATGATGAATTGTTTTATACGGAAAAGGGATTGATCGGTATGCGTGCAAAAACCATTAAACGTGCCAAGGAATTAGCGTATACACACGACCTGATGTTTTTGTTACTCGCAATAATTCAAAGGGAACGCGTATATGCACTAAAATATAGTGGGGGAGATCCCTTACAAAAAATGGAGCAGATACATAATGAAGAGATCACAGTTTTGAAGCACTTAAATAATGAAGCCGAGTTGGGGCGAATTTCGTATAGACTGTGGGTTCAATTAATTATTGACCCCTTATCAGGCGATAAAAATGTTTTGCAGGATTTTACGGCATATAAACAACATGATCTTTTACAGGATTATGATCAACTGCAAACATTTATGGAGAAAATTTCATTTTTGCGCAGTCACAGTCTTATATGCAAAATAACGAATGATGTTGCCGGTCACTTTGAATTCAATAAAAAGATTGTGGAACTTTTTAATACCTACCCTCAACAAAAATTCAATGTAAATTTTAATTATATTGATGCATTGGGAAACTATTTATCAGCATCACATAAAGCTGGAATTTATGATGAATTTGAACATGTAATAGAGCAGCTCAATAGCCTTCCCAAAGAAAAGTTCAAAGATGAAGTATCCATTGCAGTAACAGTGATAAATAATAAATTGTTATATATCATGAATACCGGAAAATTTGACCTGGGGGATGATCTGATAAAAGAATTTGAAGCGGTTTGTATAACCTATAAAAAATTGATCACGGAATCATTTTTTCTGATTAACAATTATAATATCATGGTGATGTTATTTGTAAAAAAGGAGTATGAAAGAGCGCTTATACACTGTTTGCGGGTAATCGACACTAAATCACAAGCAAGGGCAGAGTTGCAACACGGTGCGCAAATGATGCAACTGGTCTTACATTTTGAATTAAATAATTTAGTATTTCTGGAATCACTATGCCGCAATACCATTCGCAGCATGAAAAATGAAAAACGGTTTAATGAATTTGACCAGATTTTTTGCACCTATATTAAAAAATTAATTAAAACTCCGCAAAGGGAATTAAAACCGGTTTTTTCACAAATGTTCGAGGAATTTTTAATGATGAAAAAACGTTCACCGGAAAATATTCACGTATTTATGGTTGAAACTCTTGCCTGGTGTAAAAGTAAAATAGAAGGTAAACCCATTCGGGAAACCATTTATTACAAATACGAATGATCAATTGCAATAGTAACAATACAATCCTGTATAACACAGCGCCGTAGAGGCTGTTTCTTTCGTCATAACAGCGCTGGAATAACGCACTACCATTTTCCATTCAGTAACTCCTTGATCTGTTACTTGTTCTATTCTGCTTTTAAAATTTAGAGCAGTGGTGATATCAAAAAAGTTTGTTGAACCGGCAGAACCAGTACAGGATTGTCCAATTGTTTCATCCTCCCAACCGATTATTTTATATTTGTTTGAAGCCCCGCTGCAACAATCAATATGTAAGTTTGCCTGCAAATTAGCGTAATCATAAGCTATAGTATCGGATGAGAGATTACCCGCATTTCCATTGTTATAAATATTGTCAGAAATTTCGGTCCAGGTAATTGTTTTAGTGCTACCTGAGTCAGTAATATATACTGAAACTGCTTTGTTTTTGTTTATGGTACCGAGAAGAGTTCCATTAACCAGAATTTTTATTTCGCTGGCGGATGACTGGAAGCTAATATCTGTTACGGCAGAAAAGCTAAGTGTGTTTGAATTGGGCATAAGATAAGTTTAGGTGCAAATGTTGGAATTATTAATTTAATTACCAAATTGACAGGGATGTATTCCATTCTTTCTAAAAAAAACCTCATTTTTGGGGATATTCTGCTGGCAGGAAGGGACTATGAAGAACGACACAAAGATCATAAAATCAACTATTAGATTTCAAAATAAGGTTACGCAGGTTTTCACCGGCGAGTTTTGGACCTCCGGGCAAAGACAGGGAAATAATTTACATGAGATTGCCTACAGAGCATGTTTTAAACCTGCATTACCGGAGTATTTTATACAGCGTTACAGTAAAAAAGGCGATATCGTTTATGATCCATTTTCAGGTCGAGGTACCACTATAATCGAAGCTGCTTTGTCGGGTAGAAATATTATTGCGAATGATATTAATCCAATAAGCTCGATCTTATCAAAGGGCAGACTTATTATTCCAAATCTTTTATTATTAGAAAAAAGATTAAATATTATTCAAAATGAACCCGTTGAAAAGGAGGAACATCAACTTTTGATGTTTTATCATAAAGATACTTTCCACGAAATTTTGCAGTTGCGTCAATGGTTGAAAAAAAGAAAAAAGGAGAAAAAGGAAGATGCGTTGGATAGGTGGATACGCATGGTTGCCACTAACAGGCTTACCGGACATTCACCGGGATTTTTTTCTGTTTATACTTTACCACCTAATCAGGCAGTTACCAGAGAGCGACAAAAAAAGATCAATGTATCTCGCAAACAAAAACCGGAATATCGCAGCACGAAAGATCTTATTTTAAAAAATCGAGATCTCTTATCAAGGATATTAATGTAGCACAATTACATAATTTAAATTCAGCTTCCAACAATGCTGTTTTCATAAATAAAGATGCAGGAGATACTAAATCAATTAAAAATAATACGGTTCAATTAACTATAACCTCACCTCCATTTTTAGATGTGGTGCAATATTCGAAAGATAATTGGTTGCGTTGTTGGTTCAACGATCTGGATGCAAAAACAATTGAACAGAATATTACAATGTCGAAGACCATTGATGAATGGATTGTTGTTATGCAAAAAGTATTCAACGAATTATATCGCATCACAAAACCGGGAGGAATATTGGCATTTGAAGTAGGAGAGGTGCGCAAAGGAAAAATAAAGTTAGAGGAATATGTTTTGCCTATGGGATTAAAAGCGGGATTTAATTGCAAACATATTATCATTAATGCCCAAAATTTCACCAAAACTGCAAATATCTGGGGCGTTCATAATAATGTTAAAGGAACGAATAGTAATAGGATAGTGGTGTTTGAGAAAAAGGGGTAGGGGGAAATATAGAATCACAGCCCAGCCACTGTACTGTCTTCACCCAGCCAAGTGCCGCAGCAGTGTCTTCACCCGGAAAAAATCACAATATTATTTTATTATTGATTAATTTGAATACGAATTCTATCATGCTTCCAGTATGGTCATCGGATCGGCAGCGTCACCCCGAAACCGCCGCAGCAGTGTCTTCACCCGGAAAAAATCTGAGCATCAATTTAACATTGTTTATTTTGATCTCGACTACCATCATGATTTCTGATTTGGTGAGACGCTGCTGCACCTCATGGATCGGCAGCGTCTCATGGGCTAGTTTATTTAATAGGAATGAAGACACTGCCTTTGCAATTCGTTGTGGTGAGACACTGCTGCTGCCATGGATCGGCAGCGCGTTTCATAGCTAACTTATTTAAAAGGAATGAAGACACTGCCTTTGCATCAAATTTCAATTCCCATTCAAACTCCAATCATACTCATAAAAACTTACCGTATAATTAGTTGGAATAGCAGACGTTCTATATTTATTAATATAAATAATTGCAGAACCGGAAGTTTTAATAAAATCATCTTTATACCAATCGAAGATCTTTGAAATTTTTACTGTTTTAGTTTTTTCATCAATTTTAATAAAAGAATTATCATTTATAGCAATTTTTGTCTGTGTATCAAGTTGCGCTTGAACTTTATCGGGTGTATAGGCTTCATTTATTATTTTGGGACAACCTTTGGCAGCGCAAACCAATACAAAATGCACTCTTGGATCGGGACGTAATTTTTTATTTTCCAGATCGTTAAGGGTCATATAACTTCCTGCAACGGCATGTTTTTTAGTATCAAAAAATCCGGTTATATCTGTTGGTTTGGCTAAAGGCAAATTATCGATCACCGTTTTTATTACTAATAAGTTATAAGAATTAATATAAAATGCAGTGGCAGTATTTTTATCGGCTCCAGTTAAATCAGCTTTACCAATAAAATTTATTAGCTTCTGAAGAGAATCAGGATCATTTTTAATCGCTGTATAATTTACTTTTCCATCAATAATAAATTTATTAAAAAAGGAATTTGCCGAAGTGAAAAAATCTGTTAATGTCTCCGTTGGATAAACAATTGTTTCGGAAATATTTGTGTCGGGAGTTTCTGATTTAGATTTTGCAAAAAGCACAACATTACAAAAGCAAAATAGCAGAAATATTGTTTTTTTCATATTTAATAGTTAATTCTGAATTTACGTTTATAATTCAGAGCCGGTTTCTTCAAAGTTAGCCTTAATTTTGCATCCTACGAATAATGGATACCATGGATCAAATGAAAGAAAGGATAGAACATTCTATAACGCATACCGTTAAAGCTATTTTTCCCAATACAACCAATCACTACGATACGCTTTTTGGTGGAACGGCTTTGATGTGGATGGATGAAGTTGCATTTATTACGGCTACACGTTTCAGCAGACAAAAAATGGTAACAGTATCCAGCGATAGGGTAGATTTTAATAAACCGGTTCCGGCAGGTACCATTGCCGAATTAATTGGAAAAGTGAGCCATATCGGCACCACCAGTGTAATTATAAAGGTTGAGGTCTATATTGAACAAATGTACAGCGACCACAGAGAAAAGGCAATGGAAGGCACTTTTACCATGGTAGCTATAGGGGATGATAAAAAGCCGGTGAAGATCAGGTGGTGAGTGGGGAGTGGTGAGTAGTGAGTCAGTAACATTGGAGATTTTTCCTCCGTATAAAACTATTGCAACAAGTTGAACAAGTCGCAGTCACAGTCTCAGTGGGCAGTTTGTTGCCATCGAAATTTTCCTCCGGACAAAACTCAGAACACAAAACCCAGAACTCAGAACAAAAAACGAGAACTTAAAGGTTTAAAATAACTTAAGAAAAACCTGGAACTAATAAGATCAAGTCAACCTAACCGCCGTCCCGCTCGCCGAAACCATGAGCATGCCATTTCTAATAGTTTCGTAGTCAAGATCGATGCCGACAATTGCGTCAGCGTTAAGAGATTCTGCTTTTTCGCCCATTTCGCGGAGAGCTGTGTCCTTTGCTTCTCTTAAAACTTCTTCATAAGCACCTGATCTTCCGCCAACAACATCACGAACACTCGCAAAAATATCACGAAACAGGTTTGCTCCGATAATGGTTTCACCCGTTACAATGCCCAGGTACTCTTTAATTTGTTTGCCTTCAATATTATTTGTGGTGGTCAGTATCATTTTTTATGATTAAGTGTATAGATTGTTGAACAAATATAGTCAATAGGGTTGACGCAATACCATTTGAAATATTTTCGTTTATCCGAAATCAGTATATTTGTAACCAAATTCAAAAGTATGAAAAGGCTTGCCCTCTCCGTTGCGATATTAATTACACTGGCTTATGGACTTTCCTCCTGTGAAAAATGCACAGTTTGCACCGCCCAAACAATTGACGGTGATGTAGTTTCCGAATGGTGTGGCAACGAATTGGATGTGCGCGATTTTGAAAAATACTTTATCGATAGTTTGTTAAATCAGGCTGATTCCACTCCGGGATATTGTGAGCGTGGACCTGATCTTTAATGCAGCTCCCTAAAATTTTCTATTAAAAACATTAGATCCCTATAGTAGGTCTCAACCACCTTTTTATTAAATGCAGTAGAAAACACCGATGGATCCAAATAGGTAAATCGCCGGTCATGTAAAATAGCGAGGCTAAATCCTGTTTCATATACAGAAAACATTACATTATTATCGGTATGTAAATGATATTCACGTAATACATTCAATAATTGTGGAGTGGCATATTTTTTTGCAGCCTTATCATCATCACTGAAAATTGTAAGATCTTCCTGTTCTGAATTGTCAATTTTAATATCTTTTATTATTGGTAGATAATTTTTTAACAATTCATTTCCGGAACATATTATTAAATTACCATTTATCTCCGGTTTGGCATCAGCAACTATTACAATTCCGTTAAAATATTCATAGGTATGTTCAATGCCATTTTCCTTTTTGTATTTTGATGTAGCTGTTATCTCTGAAATTCGAATGTCGGTTCCATTAATATTCCCATATATGAGATTTTTTCCGGCAAAATATTCAGGTTCTCCTGTAATAATATGCGCATTTTTTAATTCCGCTAATTTTAAATGACTGGAGTGATCAACTTTTAAACCAGGATGAATAAATTCAATAATATTTGCTGTAATGGCATGGATATACGATTTTTCATATTTGCTCACAGGTATGCCGTACCAGCGCGTATACACCAAAACAAAAAGAATAATAATAACAATTGCAATTGACATCCAGGTAATCGCCTCCACAAGCATTCCAGAAAATAAAACGGTTCCGATTATGGTGTAATTAAGCAGTATTTGTTTTCTGATCTTTTCTGCTTTTTTAAGGTCGGGATAAATTTTTTCTGTATAAACTTTATCGAGATCTTTGAGGTAAGAGTCTAACATTTTGCCTGTTTATTTTTATCCCTTTTTCTTATTCGGGATCGTTTAAATTTTTTGTAATTCCTCTTTTTTTAATTGCTACTGTCAATCTGCTGACACATATCAATTTTTCATTTTCATCTGTAATTTTTATTTCCCAGATATGTATACTTGATCCCAAATGCAGAGGTAAACATTTACCATATACATATCCCTTCCGTGCACTTCTTACGTGATTTGCATTTATTTCTATTCCTAAAGAAATGTAATTATCATGGTCAATAACCAGAGCGGAAGCAACAGACCCCAAAGTTTCCGCAAGTACAACAGATGCCCCTCCATGCAATAATCCGTAAGGTTGAATTGTGCGGTGATCAACAGGCATTTTTGCCATCAGATAATTTTCGCCGAGTTCTGTAAATTCGAGACCAATATGTGAGGTCATTGTATTTTCACCCCAATGGGAAAAATGTTCAAGTGCAAGATCTTTTTTAAACCAAATTGTCATGATCAATTTCCTTCCGCTCCCGGAAATTTTTGTATAATGGTATCCACCTTATTCGGTGCTATTGTATCCTGTTTTTTGTCTAAATAGTTTTTAATTTTCCCTACTATGCTCGGAAAGAATCCCATAGAATCCGTGTTAAGAGAATCAGGTACCCAAAGTGCACAATCAAGTTGCATCATCAGCGAATCCGGAGGTGCCGTAAAACCACCGGTTACAAATTTTCTTGTTTTTGGATCCTTATTACTTTTATTCATAAATTTTCCAAAAATGGGCAAGGCGGTTGCAGCTCCCTGACCTAATGCCGTAGACCGCCAACGAATTGCCGGATCTTCAGCGCCTACCCATGCTCCCGCTACTATTCTAGAATTATAACCCACAAACCATCCATCCGTATTATCCTGCGTAGTTCCGGTTTTACCTGCAATATCCATCCCCAGACCATAAGTTCCACGCAAACGACTTGCTGTGCCTTTGTTTACAACGTTCTTCATTATCTGAATCATCATATCAGCTGTTTCCTGACTCATGGCTCGGGTCTTTTTAGCACTTTCATTCAGATATACGGTATCACCCGTAGCGGTCTCAATTCTTACAATATATTGTGGATCTACCTTTAACCCGCGATTTGCAAAACACCCGTAAGCTGTCACCATTTCTAATAATGATAAACTCGCTGTTCCCAAAGCAATAGAAGGCACTGACGGAAGTTCACTTTTTATGCCCATTTTTCTGGCCAGTTCTATCACTTTATCTTCGCCCGTATTCACTATCAGGTTAGCTGCTATGGTGTTTACAGAATAGGTCAATCCACCCATCATGGAATAATATCCCCCATAAGCTCCGTCAGAATTTCCGGGAGTCCAATTGCCATAGGTGGTCAATTTATTCGGAATGTAGGCACAAGGATCGGTGCCATTTTCAATTGCAGCTGCGTAAACGATAGGTTTAAATGTAGATCCTACCTGCCTTTTTGATCTTACGTGGTCGTATTTAAAAAATTGGTTATTTATTCCTCCAACCCAGGCCAGTATATATCCGGTTTTTGGTTCCATGGCTAAAAAACCGGTCTGCAAATAGCGCAAATGATGTTTTAAAGAATCGAGAGGGGAGAGCACAGTATCTTCCGCCCCGTTCCAGGTGAAAATGGTGGTTTCCACAGGCTCATCAAATCGTTTGTTTATCCCTTTATCACTGAATTCCTGTTCTTTTAGTCCTTTATAACGTTCGCTGCGTTTTTTGGCGGAATTTACAACATCGGTCTTAGCGTTTTTCCAGGGTTCGGTTTTGCCCCAACTCTTGTCAAATTGTTTTTGGAGATATGCCATATGTTCGGTCATGGCATCTTCGGCATATTGTTGCAATTCACCATTTATGGTGGTGTAAATTTTAAGTCCGTCGGTATAAATATCCCATTTCGTGCCGTCCTCTTTTGGATTTTTTTCTGACCATTCCTCCAATTGAGTTTTTAAATATTCGCGGAAATAGGGAGCTAAACCTTCACTCGCACTTTCACGACGGTAATTAAGAGTTATGGGTAATTGTTTAATAGAATCAGCTTCTGATTGTTTCAGATATTGATTTTTATGTGCAACCATAAGGTTTAACACTGTATTTCTGCGCACCAGTGATTTTTCTGGGTGTAAGCGCGGATTGTAAGTAGTATTTGCTTTTAATAATCCAACCAATACGGCACTTTGATCAATGGTCAGGTTAGCGGGAACTGTATTAAAAAACCGGAGTGTTCCAGCTTCAATACCATAACAATCCTCACCAAAAGGAACGGTATTAAAATACAAGGTGAGTATTTCTTCTTTGGAATAAACATCTTCCAATCTCCCTGCAATTATCATCTCCCTGAATTTATTAACAGGCATGGTAAGGGGACCATAATCTTTACGTGCATAAAGATTTTTTGATAATTGTTGGGTGATTGTGCTTCCACCTCCTGCATCATCGTTCAATATTATCGACATAATGAGCACTCTCACAAAACTCACAAAATCGACTCCATTGTGTTCGTAAAATCGCGAATCCTCGGTAGAAACAAGTGCATTTATCAGGTGATCAGGAAGGTCTTCAAATTCTGCATTGGTGCGATTTTGCAGGAAATATTTACCCAATAGAATACTGTCCTGAGAATATATCTCCGATGCTGTATAATTATTGATCTCTTTCAACTCTTTGCGGTCTGGTACTAATCCAAATGCCCCGAGTAAAATAAAAATGTATAAAACGAATAAACATCCCGCCAAAACACCGAACGATCGGAAAGAAATACGAAATACTTTAACAGGGTAGGGGTACGCTTTATTTAAAACGTCGATGTGTTTCCCAAGTAAACGTTGATAGGTGGGTTGGAACGGTCTGAATAATTTGGATAAAAATTTATTGAATGCGCCTGAATGCATAGGGCAAAGTTAGGGTTGAATTTTCTTTTTTTAGGTACATAAAAAGGAGAACTTCACAAATATATGTTTGGTTCTCCTCTGGTCCGGTATCTAAACAAAAGGGATACAACTTCGTACCCCTTTGTTTTGTGCATAGTGTAAATTTAACACTATCCATAAAAGTGAATCTCCCAATACCTCTGCAGCTTTTGTTATCCTGGTTATACCATTCAATTTTGCAGCGTTCATTTTAAGTATAATTGTATTTACATTTATTAAAATAATATTGGTGTTCATTTTTACAATATACACTATCCATATCACCCATAATTCTAATAATACCCAAACATCGTTTAAGGTAATGTAATTATTGATGATCTTGATAATTTCCACTACAGTAACAATTTTATTATCCACCACAATTTCCATTATTTTACCACCAACGATCAATAACAATACTTTGATCATTTTTTCCAAAGTTTTGGTTTTAACGTTTACGGTCAATGCATACATGTTTTCCAATATGTCGATCAACATACCGGCATTTTTATTTATATTTTTTATGATATAAATTAAGATCTTTAAGATCAATCCTGCTATTCTTTTCATCGCATAAAAATTTTATCCCCCCTTGCGGAGGTAGTTAATAGTTACAGGTTGTATAGAAATATAAAACCCGGTCTAATGCATAGCCGGGCTGAATAACACAGGACAGAATCCGTTTATTGCATCAGGTATGCATAGGTTTTGGCGGGATAAAACTTTTCGTTAAGGTGGTCATTCCATTCTTTTTTCATAATATTTATTTTCATTAAAATAAAAAACCCGAACAATAGTCCGGGCGCAAATATTTTTATACTAAAATATTCCTCATCGGATTTTATTGAACGCAATTTGTTTTGTTGAACTTTTTCTCATTCGGATGCAAATATATAGGTTTTTTTTGAAATAGGAAATAGGAAGTAGGAAGTAGGACATAGGACATAGGACATAGGACTTGATGTAGGACAAGGGAAATAGGATAGAGGACGAATTTAATTAGGAAAGAATTTATTTTAATTCCAAGGCAGCTTCAGTTTTAAAATGTAAATAAATGTGCGATTAAATTAAAACAAGTCCTGTGTCCGGTCCCAACTCAATTAAACCTTAGTGAGCCCCTCGCGAAGAGCGAGAGCCTCACTAGCATTTAAAAATATAAATACCAATATCAAACTAATCTGATATTGAAATAGAAATAAAAAATACAATCTAAATTAAACTTAATCCTATATCCCCTTTACAATGTCCTACATCAAGTCCTATGTCCTATGTCATAGGTCCTAGGTGTTGTATAGCATCACATAGGTAACACTTTTGGTCACTCCCTAGAGATCCTTGTATTTTGGGGTTGCCCTTAAGGGCGTTTAAGGGTCGATTCTATAGCAATACATAGGTAACACTTTTTCCCTTTGGCTTTAAATCAAACAAGAAGGTTATTTATTTTTTATTGTCATTGGATAATGAAGTATCTCTTTTATTTCGTCATTTTGGCGGATAATAAGCAATTGATTTTCAATATTAATTATAGCCACAACATAACTGTATTTTTAATTCAGGCTTCATAATGAAAACCTCGTTAGCCAAATGAAGTTTTAGATCGCTTCGAATAAATCTGATATAAAAATATTCCCTTCTGTTAGTGGTATTTTAATTTTTGGGTTAAGATTAGGCAGATGTATCGTGCCATTATAATAAGTAGGTGATAATTGTAACGATTTTACTTGATCTGGTGTTTTTTGCCCGTGTGCGCTGTAGCGATGATGACTATTATGGAACTGTATAAATTTTTGTTCTTGCATAGATAGATCTTCCAGATTTTTAAATGTATGCGTGTTCACAAACTTCTTCTGATAAGTATTATTAAACTGTTCGATCTTGCCGTTTCTCCAAGGTTCTCCTAAAGGAATAAAAATAACGACTACCCCTAGGCTAAGAGCAAAGCGCACAACATTTCCATAGCTTCTGGGGAATCGGTTGCTTCCCCGGAATGCTAATTCATTATCCATTTGTAAAGCGTCCGGTATGCCATGTATTTTCCAGAAGGAAGCAATGGCCTGAAGAATGTTTTCTGATGCTTTTGTGCGAACAGCTTCTACAAAACAGGTATGAGAACTTATATCTAAAATATTGACGCTATAGTATCTTCCATCACCTTTAATATATCTAGGCCCCACCAGATCTAATTGATGGGTATGAAGAAATAATTCAGGATATTCTATGGGTGATTTATAACCTGATGGCTTTGTATTTAATCCATGTTTTTTATTAATCGATTGATTGTCCATACCGAAGGAATAGGTTTAATTCCACGAAGTTCGCATTGGTATTGAATAGAAATTGCTCCGATTTGCGCCATCCTTTCGTTTACCAATTCCTTTCTGATTTGCAGAATTTGCGCCTCCAACTCAATGGATAAAGTTGAAGAGTTTTTTTTGGGTGCCTTACTTCGATCTTTAAACCAACTAAGTTCATCAGTTCTAAGGTTATATTGGTTTATCCAGTGGTGAACCCATTTGCGGCTTTTCTTAAATACAATTGCAATATGAGTTACATGTTCACCCTTTAAAAACCTTTGGACCGCCTCTTGTCTTTGCTGATACGAATTCATCACCTTTTTAGATGAGTATCAACCTTTTATGCTAAAAAAACAAAATAAAGTGTTACCTATGTAGTGCTACGATAAAAAGTGTTACCTATGTAGTGCTATTTATCACCTAGGTCCTAGGTCCTACGTCCTACGTCATATGTCCCAAACGTTGAGCTGATTCCGGACCTTATCCATCATTTTGAGTTCCGCTTCTTTCTGAGCCATGGTTTCTTCATCTGTTTTATCAAGGTGAGTATCCGGGTCAGGTGCTTTCTCCTGAATGGTTATTTCCACGAGTTTACCCTTGAGATCTTTAGGTATCTCAATATGGATATACTCCTGTTCGGATTTGATGAATTGAAAAAATTTAAACATGACGGGTGTGTTTGTGTCCTGTGAAATTAGAGAGAAGTTTTAAAAAAAACAAATTTTTTTCCCGCCTGCATCCTAATTAATCCTATTTTCGTGCTGAAATTACACTCATTATGGCGCTGATTTTAAGGGAGAGTTTACTTGATTATGCGGAGTATGCGGTGTGGAAAATAGAGGAGGAGCCTCAGTTCTATCGTTCTAAACTCATATTGAGCGATTGGGAGACGAACTATCTCGCAGCAATAAGTCACCCTAAACGCCAACTAACCTGGTTAGCGAGCAGATATCTTCTGAAATATCTTATGAATACGGAAGATTTTGTTGAATTGTTATTCGACGAACACGGAAAACCCTTTGTTTCCAATTTTGATCTTCATGTGAGTTTATCTCATAGTTTTACCTATGCAGCAGCTATAATTTCAAAGGATTACAGAGTTGGAATCGACATTGAAGAACCAAACAGAAAGATAGATATCATTAAACATAAATTTTTGTCCCAGGTTGAATTGAACCATATTGGAGATCAGGAGGAGATGAAAAAACTTTTGATCTATTGGAGCTCCAAAGAAGTGATGTATAAAATTTACGGCAAACGCAAACTCGAATTTAAGGATGATATGTACGTAAAACCCTTTTTATTAAAAGAGAGAGGAGATATTGATGGCATTTTGATGAAAGGGGGAACAGTCGCAGAATATCACATGCATTATTCACTTAAACAGGATTTCACATTAGTGGTTGGAGTGGAAAAAGAGGTTGTGGTGTTGGAAACGCTTTAACTTCGTGAAACGTGAGGCGTGAACCTGCCTGACGGCATTCAGGTCCGACCGGTATGGTGCAGTTAACACGGAATAAAGTCCGTTGTTACTAAATGGATCGTCCCTTCGGGACTGGATGTTATAGTGTGTATTTAACACGGACTAAAGTCCGTTGTTACAAGATGGATCGTCCCTTCGGGACTTTAAGTTATAGAATTAATCAAACCTTTCTTTTTAATTTAAATCCTCTATTTTTTTATCCTTTTAAATCCGCATAATCCGGGTTATCTGTGTTCCCCTTTTTTTCATTCTTTATTCCCCTTCAGATGTGTTAAAAACGTTGTGGGTTCTGAATGTGGTTTATGAGGAGCAACATGCATTGCATTACTCATTTTTCTTATTTTTTTCCGCTTTTTTCTCTTGTTTGGCTTTTTCTTCTAATGCCTTTTCACCATATTCAACAAGATCTTCATTCAATTGATTAAGATCATAAAAATCTATTATACGGGTTTTCATACCTTTATTAATATGATAATTTGTATTATCTGGAAAATAGCACACAGAACGAGTGTCGGAAAACATAATTGCTGTCAGGTGCGCATATTTGATAAAATAAGCATAACCCTGTTGGCCATTTAATACAAGGTTCGAAAATTCTGTATCGCTCATTAATTCCATTGGATAAGGAAAATGTGCCATTGCTGAATCAAGCGGAATTTCCTTATTCCAATTATTCTCGTTCATCGCTATAGTATATCCATCCAAATTAAGAATATTCTTTCTCAGAGATCTGTTGGAAAATTCAGGGTCATTTATTTTTTGCTGAACGAACCATGCACAAACGTCAATTGCATATTTAAGATCAACTTTTGTTGGAAAAAAATGAGGCAGGCGAATTCCCCAATATAATTTGTTGATGGAATTAAAATCCTCAGCAAAATCCTCGATCGGCACCAATACTAATGATCTGAAATGCATGCCTGCTCCACGTCCAACTGTTGTGTCTCTTTCATACTCGTCATCAATTGTGTAATATACATTTACTTCCGTGTCGCCATTTTTACCTACCTGAACCTGAATATCATACCTGGGAATAGTTAAAACAACTATGTTTTTAATCTCCCTTTCGTGCATACTTTTTACTTCATTATAGGTTTTATATTCTATATTGGAATGTAAAGGCCAATACTGCTCAACTGTTTCACGTAACAAGTTATTAATGGAGTCAGTTTGTTTTTTGATGCTTTCCGCAATTTCCAATTTCCCCTTTTTTACCAATAATTTATAATATCCTTCATTATAGGAAAGGGTCATTACCACTAATTTTCTTTTTGTTATTTCTATACAGTCCTCCTGATTTGCTAGCGGAGCTTTATAATTTAGAAGAATATTACCAGTTTGTGCATTAGCTGATTTACAGAAAATTATAATTGCAATGCAGAAAAAATAAAATTGAATTTTCATAAATAAAATTGTGTGTTCAAGAAATTTTAATACTTTAGAAAGGTCGTAAATAAATTCCATCCTTACTTAAGAAGTCAGCCAAACTCTTTTCTCCTCTCACCTAATTACACCCTACCGCTGACGAAGTCAGACAACTCCTTTCTCCTTTCTCCTCTACCTAATAACACCCTACCGCTGACGAAGTCAGCCCAACTCCTTTCTCCTTTCTCCTCTCTCCCTATTCCTTCACAAACGGTGTAGAAGCATTCATCCCACCCGTTTCCAATTTAATTCTATAATATCCTGCACTTAGTTCTGCAACTGGAATTGTAAGGATATTTATACCGGATGTGGTTGATATATTTTCGCTGAATACTAATTTTCCAAGAACATCATAAATTAATAATGTTCCATTTCCACTTTGCGAAATATTGTATTTAATATTTAAAATGTTGTCGGTCGGATTTGGAAATAAAGTTAATTTAAAATCATTGGAAGAATTTATAACTCCAATTTGCTGTCCATCATTTATATTAATATTATCAACGTACAAATTATTTTCGTAATCACTTATAGTGCGGAATTTTACAAACAATTGTGGTGATGTTAAATAACTTGTAAGGTCAATGGATTCATTTCTCCACTCATCATCTTCAGGCACAAATGAACTTGGTGTAACATCCGCAGTTTGAAGATCGGGATTTGCTTTTTTGTATACCGTTTCCCAGCTTGAACCACAATCTTCACTAACTAAAACCTCAAGCGTATCAGAATATACTCCGCCGTTCGTATACAAAGCATAAGCAACATCAAAAGTGAAATTAATAGTTGCCATTCCGGTAAGATCATAAGCTGGAAGTACAAATTCATCTATTTCGCCGTTCGCATCATTATCGTAATGATTCATATAAATGGAATAGGTTCCCAATGCCGCAGCATCGTTGGTTCTTTCCCAGGTGTAATAATCGTCAGGATTGCTGAGTGTATAACCGTCGTAAGGGAATCCGCTGGACTCAAATCCCTGTGATAAGGGAAGTGGGAGAGCAGTGAGATTAACAACAAAGTCTGTTTCGCTGGTATTGTCGCCGGCATCGGCATCGGTAAATCCGTTTGGATTCTCTAAGGTAACTTCGAGTGTGTGCTCGCCTTCAGTAGTAGAGATAGCAGGTAAAGAAACATTTTCAGTTGCGCCCGTAATCAATGAGCCCGACCATTCAAAGGAGGATGTAGCTCCTCCATCTATATTATAAAAGATGTCGATGGATGTAAGAACCTCAGTTCCATGATTTTTAATGGTAACCATAGGATTTACCGTAAGTTCGCAGATCGTTCCGCCTGGAAGTGATGCAATTGCCTGAGCGTCATAAGGTTGTAAACCGCAACCTTCTGAATTTGTAAGATTAAATCGTTCACCACCCGGTTCAAAAAGCGATTGAATCCGGTCCTTCTGATCCTGCGTGAAAATATTCATACAAGCATCATCGGTATAGTCCATATAATTTTGGAACATGAATCCCGGAAAATCAGGGGAACACATATCAGTTTCAGGAAAACTAGGGCAACCGTAGGTTTCCACCCTTTGGTTTGGTGTATCTCCGCAAAGATCAGAGCCGGCACAGCCACTATCGTCGCCCCAGATATGATAAAGATTCAACCAGTGGCCCACTTCATGGGTTGCAGTTCTTCCTAAATGATATGGATATCCAGCCGGCTCAAGACCAACATGTTGGAAGTGGATAACCACTCCATCTGTAGCAGCCGGACCACCTGGAAATTGCGCATATCCCAATAAAAAATCACCAATATTTCCCGACCAGAAATTTAAGTATTCATCTGCAGGCCAGGCGTCAGATCCTCCCTCAGCAGTAAATTTGATTCCTTCATCGAATCCAAAACTTGTAACATCCGTTTCAACCCTTAGAATTCCGGAAGTAGGATTTCCATCCCGGATCAATTATCGCCAGACAAAATTCTATATTACAATCCGCTGCAACTGCTCCAAATTCGTCCGGAGTATCTGTGGTATCTGCATTTAATCGTCTGAAATCTTCATTTAATATGTCGATCTGTTCCATTATTCTGGCATCAGAAATATTTTGGGTTGCAGTTTTATAAACAATATGGAAAACAACTGGAATTTTTATCGTAACCGCGCCACCCATTTTATTTTGTGACTTGCTTTTTTGAATATAGCGATTGGTAAAAGCCTCAATTTCCTGTTTCTTTTTATCGTAATCAGGATATTTTGCCTTTAATTCTGCTTCATGTTCAACAGTTGCGCATCTTGTAACCTGTGCAATTCCAGTGTGTGTAAGTAATAGAGAGACTACTAATAAAGTAAAAAATTTCTGCATAAATGAGTGGATTATTAATAAGTGTTAAAGATAGTAAATTGTAGTTAAAATGGATTTATCAATATCTTTTTGATTTGGTGCATATTACCAAACATCCAATTCAGAAAATGGAAGAATTTAACCATTAAAATATTACAAGGAAATAGCTTAAAAGGTTATGGAAAGGATAGTAGTGAATTAAAATAAAAACAGCAATTGTCCCTTTCGGGACGCTTGCTGCTTGTTTATCCCTTAAAAACAGGTCAAATATACAGCTTTATATGTTTTATCCTAATTTTTTTGAAAAAATATTTTCATTTCCATCTAATAAAGCCCCTAACCGCTCAAATAAGCTGAACTATTAAAATTCTGATAGTCAAATACGGTATATACGAAGGTTTATGGAAAACACGTTATTTGTTCATCAACACACAAAAAGTAAACACCCATAAATTGTTCGCTTATGAAACTACTCGCATTTTCCACCATTGTTGTCCTTTTATCCTTCCAGATTCCAAATGTTCCATTGGAAAAAATTGCGATTCCAGATACTGAATCAGATACTACCGATGTGTTGTCAGAAGTGCTGGCGATAAATGCAGATCCGGCGAATAAATTAAGCAGCAGTTTTCGTCAGGGTCACGTAAGTGATTTTCCCTTTACCGATTATTTTACTCAAACAGAATATGGCTACAAAATAAAATTACCGGCAACAAACAATGTTCCCACTCCAACCTGGAATGATAATAAAATTTATGTGAGCGGAGGATTTGGAAGCAAACAATTTTTAAGTTTTCACGCAGAAACAGGGGAATTAAATTGGGGAATTAATTTGGATGATGACGGTCCATCATCTTGTGTAATTGAGGATGGAGTTGTTGTTTTTAATACGGAGTCATGCACCATTTTTGCATGTGATGTAAATACAGGAAAACATTTATGGTCGTGGTGGCTCGGCGATCCATTAATGTCGACACCAACCGTTGCAAATGGAATTGTTTATTCTTCTTATCCATGTAATACCAATTATACCTATAATGTTGATGGCGAATATCTTGATCAACAAAATATTTCTTCCAATAATGTAAAAGTTACATCCCAAAACACCGGTAATTATTCTCACGCAATAATTGCAATGGAATTAAAGACAGGAAAAATACTTTGGCAAAAAAGAATAGAGGGTGATATTTTATCAGCACCAATTGAGGAAGAAGGTAAACTTCATGTTGTAACTTTTGCAGGTGTATATTATATACTCGATGCTGTTACCGGTGAATTTACCTCTGCTAAAAAATGTCGTGCTACTTCCGCTCCGGTATTACATAACGGCAGAGCGTATTACAGTCAACGTGGCGACAAAGCCGGCGAGGCAGTTTCAGAGCTGGTTACAGGTTATAATTACGAATTAAATGCAGTTGATTTCAGCACGGAAAAAAAACAAGCAGCTTATCTTGATAAAAGTGTTCAAAGCAGTTCAAAACTAAAAATGGAAAGTAACAGCAGTGATGCAGGAAATGGTTTTGGTGGTGGAGCGCCTGCTTCATCAAATTGGATGGCAGCAAATGAAAATATCGGACAAAGCAATGTGAGTTCACTCCAAAATTTTTATGGAAGTCGCGTTACAGCAACAGCAGATGTTCAATTTAATATGATGGGTGATACACTTTTTTGTATGGATAATATTACCGGAAAAGAAAAATGGAAATATGCTGTTTCAGGAAATTTAAAACAGGAAGGTGGATATTTAGCAACTGCTCCCATAGTGGCAGGAAAATATATTATTACAGGAACTCTGCAAGGAGAAATTATTTTAATGAATCAATTAACGGGAGCTGCAGAAAAAAAATATTATGTGAACGAACCGATCCGTTCACAACCTATTGCTATGAACGGATGGATCTATGTAACTACTACAGCCGGTAATTTATGTGCCATTAACACCTTTGATGTTACAATCAGCGGCTGGCCAATGTTGGGTGCCGATAATAAACACAGTAATAAAATATTGTAATTAAATTATCGCTTTACACTTCAATTCTTTTTAAGGAAGAACATGTGTTGCATCATAATTGTATATTCTGGTAATATCTTTATTGGTGATAATTCCCAAAATAATTCCTTCTTTTACAACTGGAACTGCTTGAAATTTCCCTTCAGCTAAAATTTCCAAAACATCTTTTTGTGAGGAATCCGGCTCCACCGTAACTGGATCGGGAGTCATTACTTCACTTATTTTAAATCTTTTGTTCAGGTTAAAATGTGTGATACTTACATCTTCCTTAATTATACCAGACATGAAATTAAGCATATCATTAATACTGATAATTCCAATAAGTCTATCGTCGTCAGCAACAGGTAAGTGTTGAATTTTATATGTAGTAAAAAATTCCATTACCTGATCGAAGGTATTATGTACATTGGCAACAATTACTGCGCCTGTCATGAAATCGGATGCGTTGCGTTTAAAGATCATAATTTTAAATTTTTGGAGTAAAATTCTGTTTTAATCATAAACATAGAAATGATTAATATCACTTTTTTTGGTGAGATTGGAGGGGGAGGGGAATGGTGAGTGGGGAGTAGGGAGTAGTGAGTATGCACCTCGATAGCCGGAAGTTATTACTCCTCACTAATGAGTAATGAGTTATGCCCGCCCGGATGACCCGGTCGGACGGGAGTAATGAGTTTGCGCCTCGATAGCCGGAATTTGTTTACCCTTGACTAATGACTCCTGACAGATGAGAAATGAGTGATGAGAAATGAGGTTGTCCATCGATAGCCGGAAGTTGTTTACACTTGACTAATGACTCCTGACTGATGAGAAATGAGTTATGCCCGCCCGGATGACCCGGTCGGACGGGAGTAATGAGTTTGTCCATCGATAGCCGGAAGTTGTTTACACTTGACTAATGACTCCTGACTAATAACCAATGACTCACTTGGCCGGATTCACGCCTCACGATTGACGATTCACGCCCCACCTCTCACGCCATCCCCCTCATTTCCCGCTTCCGGGTTGTAAAAACGAATATTTCGATCCGTAGTACAACATTTGTTCCGTAAAATTATCGGGATAGGAGACAGTTACATCTATCACATTTCCTGCATCATCCATAACGGGAGTTAATAGTGGATTTATAAATCCAAAATAAGGTGGAATATTTAATTTTTCTGATCTTGCTAAAACTTCTTTGTGTAAATCCTCGTCAACCTGAACGCCATACGTTTCCACAAGGTCCATTCCGGCTTTAAAATCACCTTCAGATTTTATGCGTTGAATTTCACGCAATAATTCTCCAAAAAGTTTTCTTAATGCATCATAATCATTTACCACAAAATACGTTTTTCCATTTTCGAATTTTCTTTCTATCACATTACTTGACTTTCCTTTAGCATAGGCCCAGGCTGCGATCATCTGACGATTGCGCATATGTGATTCTTCCACCGTTTTACCTGGTTCAATTCTGCGCAATTGCACCATTAATCCGTTGCGGATATAACTGTCGTATTGTGTTTTTCCCACTTCAATATCCGGAATCAAACCCCACTCCACTAATTTAGGATCCATTATATAATATAATCCAACGAGATCAGCGCGAGCTTCTTCTAAAACATTTGCGTAATTTTTTAAAGTTTCTTTTGGTGTTCCAATTCCTTTATTAATTTTTCCACTTGCATGACCAATTACCTCATGCATTGCAGTATGCATTTTTCCGGAAATAGATCCGAATTTTATTGCTCTTTCTTTTTCTTCCGCACTGTAACAAAATTCATCCAGCATTCCTGAACTTCCTGCTTGTTCGTAAGCATAACCAATATTTCCCAGGCTTACAGATTTAGAACCAAAATCGGCTCTGATCCAGTTTGCATTTGGTAAATTAACACCTATGGGAGTAGCAGGAGAGGCATCACCGGCTTCACCGGCAACATTTACAACCTTATAAGAAACACCTACAACCGAATCTTTTTTATGCTCTTTTAAAATTGGTGATTGGTCTTCAAACCATTGAGCATGCTGCGATAATGTGGACATTCTTTCTGACGCATCAAAATCTTTTAACTCCACTATCGATTCAAATGATCCTCTAAATCCTAATGGATCATTATATACTTCAATAAAAGAATTGATATAATCAATATCGCCTTCGGTTTCTTTAACCCATTCAATATTATATTCATCCCAGGTTTTAAGGTCACCGGTTTTATAATAGGAAATGAGCAGATTTAAAGCCTTGGCTTGTTGTGCATTTTCTGCAACGGTTACTGCTTTTTCTAACCAAAAAATTATTTGTTTTATAGCAGAACCATACATGCCTTCTGCAATCCATAGTCTTTCTTCAATACCTTTCTCAGTTTTTACTAATTGCGAATTTAATCCGTATGAAATTGCTGTGGTATCACTTTTATCTATTATCTTGGAGTAATATTCCTCAGCATCTTTTTGCGAAACATCAACACCATAAAAATTGGTTGCAGAGGTAAGTAAAAGATCTGCATCAGAATCAAGATTTACTTTTTTATTGTCCAGTTCGGGATCAAACATAATATTGATCACATTTTCTGAAAGTTTAGTATCTGTTGCAATTAAAAGAGACTTGAAATATTCTTTTGAAAAACCGGGCATTATTTTATCCATGGAATAATGGTGATGAATTCCATTACTGAACCAAACTCTTTTGGTATACACTAAAAAGGAACTCCATTCACCGGATGTTTTGCTCCCTGAATATTTGGTAACAATATTTTCCAGTGCTTTTCTTATCTCCAGATTATGCCTGTAATTCTGATCATAAATGATATCTCTGCCACAGTATCCTGCCTGCGTAAGGTAGTAAACCAGCGTTTTTTGTTTAACAGTTAACTTTTCCCATCCCGGAATGGTATATCTCAAAATTCCAAGATCTGCAAATTGTTCTGTTTGCCAGGTAAAACTGTCGCCAAGAATGTCTTCTGCCTGGCCTTTACCGCTTGTAAGTATTTGTTCGGGCTGCTGAGCGATGAGTTGCAGCGATGTAAATGCAATAAATAATACTATTAATTTTTTCATTAGTTCATTTTTCTGTGATTGCAAATTTCGTCAAATCGGAGCAAAAGTTATAATTCCTTGTGATTTTAGAGGATTTAGTGATTCCAAACGCCATTTTAAGCATCCCATGGCTCAAGTGTTTTGTAACTAAAAAATAATAATTGTTAAATTGCGTTATTATTATCAATTATTCCAAATTATTGGTAACTTTAAACTCTAAATCTATAAATATGAATCTTAAAACATTATTAGCTACTCTAACCCTTGTTTTTATAGTAGGAATTTCAATTTGGGCGATGACGGCCACAACTGCAGGTGCAGAACATAATAATTCAGCTGCAACGGAGCAAATGGGTTCTGAAAAACCTGCTCATTGCGATCCATCAAATTGTACACCTGATCAAGCAGCAAAATGTCCTTATGGCAACAAAGCACAAATGAGCACAACTGCCAATGCTAAATCAGATAATATTTGTCCTGAAACAAAAGAATGTCCTCCCTCAAAATGTAATACTTCCGCTAAATCGGAAAAGGCTACATTATAATTATTTAATAATATTTAATTTACAAAACAACCGCAGATTTCTACGGTTGTTTTAGTTTGTACCACTACTGAGACCCTCGCTGTGAGCGAGAGCCTCAGTAATCAAAGTGCCGCAGCAGTGTCTTCACCAGGAATTAATCTGCAGCATCTCACCGTTTTAGTGAGGAGGAAATATATACTTGTAATTAAAATAAATTAATTAAAATATCTTAAATTATTTTCCTGTGAAAACACTGTCGGGGCAGTGCTCTACGAAACCCTGCTACACCAGGATTGGCAAGTAAAAATCATAGTTTAGTTTAACGAATATCACTATTTGCAAGTAACTTAATCCTTTATTTTACAGAGAAATAAGTTCTAAACAAAATAAATTAAACATATGAAAAAGTCAACATATTTAATGTTATTGATGCTCGGCATCTTTGCATTTACAAATTCGTGCAAAAAAAGTATTTTGGATGTAAATGAGGAGTTTTATATCAGCACCTCTATGGTTGTTGTGGGTTCAAATGCAGCGTTTACGGGTGAAGAATTACTGGATGCAGTGGCTGAAAGTGATCTCATAGATAAATATGCATCACATATTAAATCGATTGAAATATTGGAAGTTAAATATTATGTTTCTTACTTTAATGGTACTTTAACACAGAAAATAAACAATGGTGTATTTAGTATTGCAGATGCAAATGGAAATGGTGTTTATCAGATGGCAAGTGTGAGTGATATCAACCTTTCACAAGCAACGATAGAGAGTGCATTAAGCTTTAATCAAACTGCAGTAGATAAATTATCTGACCTCATAAAAAACGATCCGCACAAAGCCATGGTTTATTTATCGGGAGATGTAAATGAAACACCCGTAGATTTTATAGTTACTCTAAAATTTAAAATTAAAATGGTGGCAGAAGTAATTTAGAAGACATCTCCGGTTTCATACATTTAGTGAAACACACATAGTATTTAGGGTTCTTGGGTTTTAAATAAATGCCGGCTGTAAATGCCGGCATTTTATTAAAGTTTCCGTTAAAATAGTTTGTTCCACTACTGAGACCTTCGCTGGTAGCGAGAGTCTAAGTTAACTTGCCAGTATAATTTAATAGTGAATTGCGTTGTGCTACAGATTCAAATGTTAATTCCAACCTCGAATCGGAGAACTCTAAATACTAAATACTATATACTATTTCTCATCTTTCCAATGCCATAAATGTAAACATGCAAAAGTTCTATATGGCTCCCATTTTGCAGATATTTTTAACATTCTTTGCCTCATTTCTTTTTTATCTTCCGCATTTAAATTATACATTTTTATCATCGCAGATTGTATACCAAAATCATCAACTGCAAATACATCTTCACGACCAAGTGCAAACATCAATAACATTTCAACGGTCCATTTTCCAACTCCTTTAATTTGGGTTAAATAAGTGATCACTTCTTCATTGCTCATCTTATTTAATTTTTTCGCACTCATGCCATTTTCTATTTCAAAATTTGCAACATTTAAAATATAATTCGCTTTTGCATTTGATAAACCAATTGCGCGTAAAGTCTCAAATTTGGTTTCCACAATTTGTTTTGCTGTTGGTTCTTTTCCCTTATAAAGTTCAATAAAGCGCTGGTGAAATACTGCGGCAACTTTAGTAGATAATTGCTGACTCATTATACTATAACATAAATACAAACAGATATTTTTTTCCTGTTTTAATACAAAAGAATCTCTGTTATCGATCAGGGTTTTTAACTTTTTGTCTTTGGATAGATGTATTTGATATGCCGACATAAAATTCATGAATTATTCAGGCCGCAAATTAAGAAGATTCTTGTTTATACTGTCGGGTCAATTATACCTTTTGTATCTTCGCAAAAAACTTTTTTAGATGAAGAAAATTCTTTTTTATACGTTGTTCGTTTTTGTTTCAGGAAGTGGTTTTTCTCAGGTAATGAGTCCGGAATTGCTTTGGAGCCTCGGAAGGGTAGGGGCAGAAACTATTTCACCCGATGGTAATAATGTTATATTCGGTGTAACCAATTATAATATAGAAGCTGGAACTTCTGAAAGAAATCTCTTTAAGGTTGCAACAGATGGTGGAAATCCAGTTCAATTAACAACGGCAAAAGGAGGGGAGAATGCTGTAATGACATTACCCGGTGGTAAAATGGGTTATATGTTCAATGGACAGATCTGGCAATCGGAATGGGACGGAACCGGAGCAATTCAACTTACAAAATATGAAGGTGGCCTAAATAATGTGCGTTTTTCGCCAAATGGAATGTATATCATGTATTCCAAAGAGATCAAAATGGATAAAGTGATGGCTTCAGAAATATATCCTGATCTAACCGGTTCCAATGTGCGTGTTATAAATGATCTTAATTATCGCCATTGGGATACCTGGGAAGACGGTGCATACCAACATGTTTTTTATGCGAAGTGGAATAATGGAACTATAACGGAAGAAATTGATATTATGGCGGGACAGAAATTCGATTGTCCTCAAATGCCCTTCGGTGGTACTGAAGATATGGTTTGGCATCCTGATAGTAAACGTATCGTGTATGTAACAAAACAAAAAACCGGAGCTCAGTATGCTACCAGCACGAATACGGATATTTTCGTTTACAACCTCGAAACCGGGAAAACACAAAATTTTACGGAGGGAATGATGGGTTACGATACCAATCCAAATTTATCGCCCGACGGAACTAAAATGGCCTGGTTAAGTATGGAAACTGATGGTTTTGAAGCGGATAAAAACAGATTGTACATCCTTGAGAAAAAAACAGAGACCAAAGTTGATGCAACTGCAAGTTTTGATGAATCAATAGATGCTATTCGCTGGAGTTTGGACGGAAAGTTTATATACTTTACAGCACCAATCGACGGAACAATTCAACTTTTTGAATTGGATGTTACCAATGTTTTCACCAAAGTAGATGCCGGAGGTAGAAAAGTGAACCCTGTTCGCAAGATCACTAAAGGTGATTTTGATATTACGGGTATTGTTGGTGAAGTTAAAGGCCAATTAATTGTTACCCGCACCGATATGAACCACGCAACAGAAATTTATAGCATGAATGTCACAACGGGCGATATGACTGCGCTCACAACCACTAACAAAAGTCAGTACGACAAGATAAAAATGGGTAAAACCGAACGAAAAATGGTGAAAACCAGCGATGGTAAAGAAATGCTCGTTTGGTTCATTTATCCACCGGATTTTGATCCGAATAAAAAATATCCAACCCTTTTATATTGTCAGGGCGGTCCCCAAAGTGCATTAACCCAATTTTATTCCTTCAGATGGAATTTTCAACTTATGGCTGCAAAAGGTTATATAATTGTTGCTCCTAACAGACGAGGAATGCCGGGACATGGAACTGCCTGGAATGAGGAAATTAGTGGTGATTGGGGCGGACAAGCAATTAGAGATTATTACAGCGCAATAGATTACGCTAAAACGCTTCCATATGTTGATGGTGAAAGATGCGGTGCTGTTGGAGCAAGTTATGGTGGCTATAGCGTTTACATGATGGCCGGAACACATAACGGACGATTCAAATCCTTCATTGCTCACGACGGATTGTTTAACCTGAGTTCATTTTATGGAACCACAGAGGAAGTTTGGTTTTCCGACTGGGATATGGGTGGACCTTACTGGGAAGCTGGTGAACACCAAAAAAGTTATAGCGACTTCAACCCTATTAATTTTGTAGCTAATTGGAACACTCCAATTTTGATCTACCAAGGCGGAAAAGATTTCAGAACTACAGAAGATCAGGCGTTTCAAGCATTTCAGGCCGCTCAGCTACGCGGAATCAAGTCGAGATTCGTGTATTTGCCCGACGAAAACCATTGGGTGCTGAAATGCCACAATGCATTAGCCTGGCAGCGCGAGTTTTACAAGTGGTTGGAAGAAACCTTGTAGATCTAGTAATACTTTTTAAAATGCCTTTGCAACTACAAATTGTAAAGGCATTTTTTATGAAATTTCGGGGATAACTTTCAGTAAATGTGTTTCTATTTCCAGTGAATATTTCCATGTATTTTCCACTCAGCTAAATAAGAAATTACTCTGTGAACCTGATACAATATAGTCTGTATGCATATATCATATATATTAATTGTTAATCAATGGCAAAATTGTATATTGTTAGATATCAATGTTTTAGGTAATATTATTTGCCCATAATGTACTTGCGTTATGTTAATGCAGCTATCGCAATCAAGGTTAAAATCTTAAAAGCGTGGCTTGTGTTGTTTGTATTTATTTACTCACCTGCAAAAAGAATGAGAATGTATTGGGAATATTGCGAAAAAGTTACAATTAATGAGTCTAACGTGCTTGGAATTTTAAAGCTTTTCCGACTAAATAAACTATCTCGTTCCGAATGGTATCGTCTTTACAATTACAATGCAAAACGTAGCCGAGTGGATGTCCGTTTTCTATCGTCACCACAAGGTCAAGACCTTTTGAAAGGTCAGAAAGTTTACTCTCAATTAATTTAAACTGCTCATTATGTAAATGCTCATGAACGTTTATAAATGAGTATGGCTCTGTTTCGTCTTTTGAATATGTTAAGTTATTTACGATAGTTACCATTTAATGTAGCGCAGGGTTTAAGATATTAACCTTCTTCCCTAAAAAGTGCTGCTTAACATAACGGCTAATTATGGGTAAGGAGCGGTTTCGGGTAAAGGGTTGTTATTTAAAATTCAAAAATAATCATTAATCCTTTAAATAACAACCCTTTACCCGAAAAAATAATTTACCAATGAAAAATAAACTAACCAAATTATTTAGCTACTTGCCCATAATTAATATTATGTTAAGTAGGCGTTTCTCTCGCCCCGCCACAGGTCTGTATTACGTGCTGTATTATGTGATTTTTGTACGGTAGTATTGTGGGAAATAACCACACATGACCAGTGAAGAAAAAGCAATAGAGTCAATCAATTTGCAATTGAGCAAACTTAAAACTATTGACGACTATAGCGATTCTTGGAAATTCATAACAGCGGAGAAATTAAAAAAGTATTTAGGAGAAAAATCGCTTATATATTCCTTTGTTGCCCAATTCACGCCTGATGCTAATATATCTTTCCATTCAAGCGGTTCGATTAGAATAAAATTAAGGAATGATAATATTGAAATCGTAAAAAATCACTTGCGAGATGCAATTGCATTTATCGAAGAAAACGGGTTGCACTACGAACCGAAACCACAAAAAGAAAATTTATTTAGTGGGCTAAATAACTGGAAAATTTTACTATCATTTATTGCAGTTATTGGCTTTACTATTACAACTACAATTGGAATCTACGACTGGCTATCTTCTTCCAGACCTAACCCCACGTCTATACCCGAAAATATCCCCAATAAGGTAGAAAAGGATAGCACAGAAAATAACCATCAATAAGGAAACTATACACCAAAAATACAAAAAAATAATCACATTATGAGTCTTAAACAAATTAGTGAGTTGCAACTTGAAATGTTAGGAGTTGTAATAGAAAGGAATAATGAGGGTAACCCAATAACTATTGAGGAGTTTTATAACAGATTCAATAATCATATTGATTATGACGAAGAATACACGGGGATTTACCATGATTACATTATTCCAAACTTTAACATGCCAAATGGAATAACACAGCAATTACTGCCAACTTCGATAGCAGATGAGCTATATAACAGAGAGTTTGAAAGATATAGAAAATTTGAGCAAAAGGAAATTTTAGAAGATTATAAGGAAAGTTTAGAATTAACAAAGTTAGGACACGAAGTAATTTTAATTAGAAACCAATTGTCAGATTACGAGGCAACTAAAAAACAAGCATCAAAGGCTATCAAAATAGCATGGCAATCAGCCTTAATAGCAGCGATATCAGTGATAGCGACATTGATAGATATGCTATTTTTTTAGCCTTTCTGATTTTATTATCTAATATGATTATTTTGATGTCCTTATCTTCCATAGTTCACAAATAATTTACTCCCTTCACCCCTTCTATCGTCGTTACGTTCGCGAATATGGCTCTCTCCACGACTGAAAATGCTTTTAGTAGCCCACGCCACCAACCGCATTTACATTTAGAAAATGATTAAGTTTTAATCTAAAAGGAAAGGATATTTACTTTCTATTATAATTTAAATTATCTGTGAAGATTTAAGTAGAACGTAAATTATTTTTGCAACTGTCAAATTAGTTTATCTTTATAATCAAGTTACATAAGATCGGATAAATTTTATCAAGATATTCTTAAACTACTAAACACTTTTTTATGAAAAAAACCATTACACTTTTGCTCCTCAGCTTTGTTTTTGTGTCCACCGCTACCCTGCGCGGCCAGGTGGTTGAAAACGCAATTGAAAACACCCTGTTGAAACCAAACATTGTGAAATTTAACCTTACCGGACCAGTTGTAGGATACTATACCATTGGTTATGAAAGAGTTATAAATCCAAAACAATCTACCGGAATTACTATAAGTGTTGCTCCAAACGTAGATCTTCCATTTAAAAACACTCTTTTGAACATTTTTGGAGATAATGATGAAGCTGTAACTGCTATTAACAGCACAACTTTCACAAATTTTAGTTTGATGCCCGAATACCGCTTTTATGTAGGTGTGAAAGGCGCTCCGTTTGGGTTCTATGCAGCATCATTTCTGAAATACACGCGAATGACGCATGAACAGATTTATCAATTTACCTCCGATGCCGGAGTTGTTCATAAACCATTAATTGAAACCACTTTCAACGGATTTGGAGCCGGTGAGTTGATTGGTATACAATGGCAGATCGGTAAATCTTTGACACTGGACTGGTGGATTCTAGGACCTTTTGTTGGTGTTTTAAACGGTGAATCACATGCAATTGACCCAATGGACGATATGGATGCTCAGGAAAAAGCAGATCTGGAAACAGATATTGAAAGTGTGCCTATTCCGGGTTGGAAAATTGATGCTACCGTAGTTGATGATAATATTGATGTAGATCTTGGTGGCTTGTTTTTTGGAACCAGGATATTCGGATTGAATTTGGGTGTTCGTTTTTAACAAACTCACTATAAACAAAAAAGGGGATCATATTTTTAATATGATCCCCTTTTTTATGTTCAGATGGTTAATTTCCCAGCAATTGTTTCATTTCTTCCGCCTTTTCTTTTTGATTTGTTCTTACATATATCTCCTTTAGAGCAAGCATACAATCCGTATTTTTTGGATCGATCTGATGTCCCTTTTCAAAATATGGAAGTGCCTGCATGTAGAGCTTATTTCTTTCCACAGATAACTTTTGATATTCTGCTTCCTTCTCCAAAGGCAGCGCATTCATTGTCTTATTGATTTCGATCGCAGTATTGTAATAAAGTGCACCAGCGTTCAAATTGATGTCGAATCTTTCAGGATTCAATGCCAAAGCTTTATCGTAAGCTTTAATTGCAGCTTCAAAATGTTGCTGAGCATTCATGGAGTCCAGTTTGATCAATTCACTATTAGTGGTGCCTAATACAAAGTATAGTTCAGTATTTTTTGGATCCAAACTAATGGCATTCTCCAATTTACTCACCAACACATCTAACTTGTTTTGCGAAAGGTAATAATTGAGTTCAGCAGTAATGATCTCCGGATCTTTTGGGAAATTTCTTCTACCCTCTTCTAATATCGCCAGCGCATCTGCAGTTCTTCCTGCTTCCAGGTAAATATTCGATAATTTTGAATACAGATAGGTCTCACTGTATTTCATTTCTACCAATTTCTGGTAAGCTGCCACTGCTTCTGTGGTTCTGCCGGTTCTTTCCGCCATCAGACCCATGTTAAAAATGACACCTGTATCTAAAACTGCCAATGGAAATGCATCTATCTGCAATAAATTAGCTTCATGTGCCTTAGCAAAATTTACGTAAGCAGCTTCACTGTCACCGGCACTATATGCAGTTGCACCGCGTGAAAAGTAGAGATTATACGTTGTAAACAGCTCTGCTCCTATGTCGGTTTTGTAATTTTTTACATCCGGCATATTCAGTGCATTTTTAAACGATTCCAGAGCAACTCCTACCGGATCGGCCACGTTTGAAAATTCCCCTGTGGTATCCATTGCAATTCGATTATAAATCTGTCCCCGATAAAACCAGGTTTTTGCCTGACCCATTGTTTTTTCGTTTAAAATAGCCTCATCTATTGCTTCCTTAGCCTTTGCATATTCCTCATTGAACAGTGCACTTGATGCTGTTACCACTTTACTGTTTTGGGCGTTTACAACCGTGGTAAACAAAACTGCTATCATAAAAAAACCTGTGAATAGTTTCATGTTTTTAGTAGTTTATTATATTAATTATCAATTGTTTATGTTAATTCATCTGTAATATTGGTATCGGTAGATTCACCACCATTTTCGCCTTCGTTACCCTCCTGATCGTTTAATGGATCCAAACCATTTTCAATTTCCCCTACTTCTTCTTCCGGGTCCTTTTGAATTCTTGTTACGGAAGCAATGCGGTCGCCATCTCTTAAATTTATCAGCCTCACTCCTTGCGTTGCTCTACCCATTACTCTCAGCTCATCAATTCCCATTCTGATCGCAAGTCCGGATTCACAAATTATCATTAGGTCATCTTCATTGGTAACATCCTTTATTGTGATCAGATTACCAGTTTTCGGAGTGATCTTTAATGTTGTTACACCCTTTCCTCCTCTGTTGGTGATACGATATTCCTGTTCACCTGTATCAAGATCTACCAACTGACTTCTTTTTCCGTAACCATTCTCACTCACCACAAGAACTGATTTTTCTTCATCGCCCTTTTCAACAGTTATCATGCCAACTACTTCATCGTTTTTACCGGCAAGCACTATTCCCCTTACGCCAGTAGCACTTCGACCCATTGGACGCACCTTCTCTTCCGGGAAACGAATTGCTCGTCCGCTCTTAACGGCAAGCATGATCTCGCAATTTCCATTGGTTAAACGAACTTCCAGTAATTCATCGTCATCGTTGATATTGATAGCGACAATTCCATTTGCTCTCGGGCGACTAAATGATTCTACGGTAGTCTTTTTAATTGTACCTTTTTTAGTACAGAATACCAGATAATGAGAATTTATAAATGCTTCATCCTCAAGATCATGTATATCGATATATGCCATAACCTTATCGTCAGCCGGCAATGAAATTAAGTTTTGAATCGCTCTTCCTTTTGAAGTTCTGCTTCCTTCCGGAATTTGATAAACCGGCAACCAGAAACAGCGTCCTTGCTGCGTAAAGAACAACATGGTATCGTGTGTGGAAGCTATGAGAAGATGTTCAATAAAATCTTCCTCCCTCGACGCACTTCCCTTCGCTCCTCTTCCACCGCGACCTTGTTTGCGATATTCGGTCAATGCAGTGCGTTTTACGTATCCTAAATGTGAAATGGTGATCGCCACATCTTCTTCTTCAATCAGGTCTTCTATGCTCATCTCCCCTTCATTTGCAACAATATTGGTTCTGCGTGCATCACCATATTTGGCCTTAACTTCTAAGGTTTCATCAATAATGATCTGAAAACGCATTTCCTCATTGCTTAATATTTCTTTCAAACGGCCGATCAAAGCCATTATCTCGTTGTATTCCTCGCGTATTTTGTCTCTTTCTAATCCTGTTAAACGCTGTAAACGCATTTCCAGAATTGCCTTCGCCTGAATTTCACTCAATGCAAAATTGGTAACTAAACCTTCTTTAGCCTCATCCGGAGTTTTAGAACCGCGAATCAATGCAATAACCTGGTCCAAATGATCGAGAGCAATGAGCAAACCTTCTAATATATGTGCTCTTTCTTCAGCTTTACGAAGATCGTATTGAGTTCTTTTTACAATAACTTCATGTCTGAACTCCACAAAATTGGAGATCAATTGTTTCAGATTAACCAGTTTTGGTCTGCCATGAACCAAACAGATATTATTCACACCATAAGACGACTGAAGCGGAGTGTATTTGTATAATTGATTGAGCACCACACTTGCAACAGCATCTTTCTTAACTTCCACTACAACACGCAATCCATCACGATCGGAATAGTCGTTTGCGTCAGAAATTCCCTCAATTTTTTTCTCATGAACAAGTTCAGAGATTTTGGTGATGAGCAATGCTTTATTCACCTGAAATGGTAATTCAGTGATCACAATATGTTCTCTGCCATTGGGCATAGATTCAATATTTGCAACACCTCTCACCACGATCTTTCCTCTTCCTGTCTCAAAACTTTCGCGAATTCCTTCAATTCCGTAAATGGTGGAACCTGTTGGGAAATCCGGTCCTTTGATGAATTGCATGAGTTCAGGAATGCTTATTTCCTTGTTTTTTATGTATTCGACAATACCATCACAAACCTCTGAAAGGTTATGAGGAAGGATATTTGTCGCCATACCTACAGCAATTCCTGAAGATCCATTCATTAAAAGATTTGGAATCTTAGAAGGAAGAACAGTAGGTTCTTCAAGTGTATCATCAAAATTCGGCGAAAAATCCACCGTTTCTTTTTCTATATCCGCTAAAATTTCATGCGTAATTTTCTGAAATCTCGCCTCAGTATAACGCATTGCTGCGGGACTGTCACCATCAATGGAACCAAAGTTTCCCTGGCCATCTATGAGCGTGTAACGCATACTCCATTCCTGCGCCATACGAACCATGGCATCATAAACGGAAGTGTCACCATGCGGGTGATACTTACCTAGCACCTCTCCCACTATTCTCGCCGATTTTTTATAGGGTTTGTTGTAGTCCATTCCCAGATCGTGCATACCGTATAAAACCCTTCTGTGCACGGGTTTCAGACCATCTCTTACGTCGGGAATAGCACGTGCCACAATTACCGACATGGAATAGTCGATATACGCGGTTTTCATTTCATCTTCAATATTGATCGGTATTATTTTTTCGCCTTCAGCCATATCTTTTTTCTTCTAGGTAGAGTATATTTTTTTACTTCCTGCAAAGGTAACGAAATCACCTGTCAATACACAGTTTCACGAGGTCAATTATTGTCAAGTTTTCAACATCTTTTGACCAATAATTTATAAGTGGAAAAGGAAGATGATGCGATAGAAATTTCACTATCATTTTGTTTAAATTTGGCGCAATAAAACTTTAATTATGAAAAAATACATATTCATCGCTCTTGTTATGTCACAAATCCTTTTCTTATTTGACGCTACGAAACTCCAAGCCCAAACAAATACCTTTCCCACAACTGGAAGTGCCGGAATCGGAACGCTTTCACCAAATGTTTCCTCTGCTTTGGATATTGTTTCAACATCTAAAGGTATTTTGATACCCCGAATGACAAAAGCGCAGCGAAATGCAATTGCCTCTCCTACGACAGGTTTGTTAATATATCAAACGAACAGCGCTCCCGGCTTTTATTACTACAGAGGCACACAATGGGTATCAATTTCCTACAATTCAACAGGTTGGAATCTAACTGGAAATGCTGATACCGACACCTCCCTAAATTTTGTTGGAACAACTGACGGAAAACCTTTGCGATTTAAAGTAAATGGCAGACCATCGGGAATTATTGATATGACCGCCGCATGCACGAGTTTGGGTTTTGAAAGTTTGTTGAATAATGATGTTCATTATAATTCAGCATTTGGATATAGAGCTCTTTATAGTAATACCAATGGCGATGATAATTTTGCTGCCGGAGTTATGGCAATGTATAGCAATACCAGCGGTTACAGAAATGTTGCTGTAGGCAATTATGCATTGCAATCTAACACTACTGCTAGAAATAATACTGCAATTGGTTATTATTCCATGAGCAGCAGTACTACAGGCGGATTTAATACCGCGGTTGGTTATGGAACCTTGCAAGCAAATACGGATGGTGTTGAAAATACTGCTATTGGAATTGATGTGCTTTCTTCAAATACTTTGGGAACTTCCAACGCAGCGGTGGGGGCTTCTTCCATGCAGGAAAATACAACGGGTTATGAAAATTCAGCCTTAGGGTATGAATCTCTTTTTTATAACACAAACCGGTATACAAAATACTTCTTGTGGTGGTGCATCTATGTATTTCAATACGACCGGAAGTAAAAATACCGGTGCCGGATACACGGTAATGCGGTACAATACAACGGGTTATGAAAATACAGCGATGGGAAATATAGCATTGTATAACAATACAACAGGTGGCCAAAATGCGGCTTTCGGATATAATGCAGGTGGATACAACGATGCAAATACGTATTGCACATTTATTGGATATGATGCAAACCAATCGGTAACAACAGATTTTACAAATAGCACAGCTATTGGAAATGGAAGTAGAATAACATCGAGCAATCAAATTCGAATTGGAAATCCATTCATCAACAGCATCGGAGGTTTCCAAAATTGGAGCAATATTTCTGACGGACGATATAAAAAAGATGTACAGGAAACAGTGATGGGATTAGAATTCATAAATAAATTAAGACCTGTTGTTTATCATTTGGATATGAAAGGATTAAGTACTTTTTTTAATTATGCCGACAGCAGCATTGACAAAAATGCTATGGTTGAAAAGGAAAAAATACTTTATTCCGGATTCATTGCACAAGAGGTTGAAGCAGCTGCAGCGGAAGTGAATTACAATTTCAGCGGTGTTGATGCACCAAAAAACGAAAATGATCTGTATGGCTTACGTTATGCAGAATTCGTGGTTCCACTTGTAAAATCTGTGCAGGAATTATCTGCAGAAAATGAAGCTTTAAAATCACAAAATGAATATCTGCAAAATCAAATTGACAATTTAAACCGTGCTGTTTTTGGAAGTGAAAGTAATAATTCAAATAAAAAAATAAATTCACCTGAATCAAATTCTCTGGGATTAAATATTCCAAATCCTTTTGATAACAGCACCATAATTCCATTTCAAATTTCTGCTGATTGTATCAGTGCAACAATAATAATTGCGGAATCGGCAACAGGTAAAATAATAAGTTCTATTCCAGTTTCTTGTAGTGAAAAACAAATTTCTGTAGATGCTAAATTAATGTCAGCAGGAAATTATATTTATTCTCTATTTGTGGACGGAAAATTGGTGGATGTGAAAAATATGGTGGTGGTGAAGTAGTTATTTTAACCAACCTGGAGATTTCAGGATTTTTCTGTACTTAAACAAAACAGGGGTGCTCACTTTCGTGAAACAACCCCTGATCCCCATGAAAACACACAACTATATAACGGAGCTGTGCCGAATTAGTTTGCTATAGCAACGTTAAATTTAGTTAATTTTTAGGTGTGTAGATTTTACACTAAGGTTTCGATCCCGTGAGTGAGGCTCGCACTTTTTCAGTGGGGGTCTCACTTGGGTGAGTGGTGAGTGGGGAGGATGTTCCGATTGAAGGTTTACGATCGCATCATAAAATGAGTAATGAGTTATGAGAAATGAGGGTACTCCTCGTAAGCCGAATGCATTTACTCCTGACTAATGACTATTGATTGAAAGTGGTGAGTAGTGAGTGGTGAGTAAGTTCCTCGTTTGCCTAATGTATTTACTCCTGACTAATGACCACAGGTCAGCGTACAAATTTCCTCCGCACTTAGGTCAGGGATATTCGTTATAAAACGCAACACTTCACCGGTTTTATTTTGTATTGTGTGGATGCATCTAAATGGTATTTCTGTTTTCCCATTTCTTTTAAATAAATGAACCCAACAATCTGATTCGATGGTCAGTTTTTCTGTTATAATTTTTTCCTTGATAAAATTTTCACTTATAATTTCAAGGTTACTATTGGCAAACAACAGAGTGACAAATGGTATCTTTTTTTTAGAAAGTTCTTCAAAGGTATTTCGGCCAGAAACACCTTTATCAAAGACTCTTACCGCATTTTCATTCGACGGTTGGTGCTCCAGAACCGCTGCTCGAAGTGCAGTATTTTCCGGAACAGGTATGGAACCACTATAGACATCTGCACTAATGGGTATTTCCGAAAAACCAATTGTAAATTTTAACTGGTTTAAATAGGCAGCAGCACTACCCTTTATTACATAACCACATTTTAATAACTTTCCGGATGCAGTTATAATTGTTGAATCAAACCGTAATAATTTCGAATGTTCTTCGCCAATAATTGATCCATATAATTCAACACATTTATTAAATAATTTTTCAAAATATCGATAGTCCATTGTCTTTATACGTTCACTGATCGAACTGTAACGTATACTCGATTTCGTTCCTTCCTGATTCAAAACATTGAATGCCAATGTTTCATAGGCAGACTCCATGCCTCGTAAACTATTGTCCTTATTACTTACAATACTATAGATCAGAAGTTTAAAAGAATCTCGCCTTGTAATTTTTTAGAATATTTATTGACCCCGGTCTCAAGGGCCAGTTCTTCTAATAAAGAGTCTGGTAGCACCTTTAATATGTCGCCAATAAACATATTTCAAAAATCTAACATAACTAGCTGATGTACAAGTAGTTTGTACACAAAGGGAATGTTGATTCAGTTTCTTCCGAACACCTGTGGACTAATGACTATTGACATAAAAAGGTATTTATGGAGATTACTTAAATTACATAAAAGACGCTGAATTTTAGGTCTAGCGTTGACGGACTCACGATTTACGATTGACGATTCACGAATTATGTGGTGAGTAGTGAGGATGCTCCTATTGATGGTTGACGATCGCATCAGAAAATGAGTAATGCCCGCCCGGATGACCTGGTCGGACGGGAGTTATGAGTGATGAGTTTGCTACTCGTGAGCCGAATGTTTTTACTCCTGACCATTAACTTTAGACTCGCGAGAAATCCTCCTTCGTAATGAGCTAGGTGATTAACAAAGTCGCAGTCACGATTGTTGAAAATTGTTTCATTTGTAGAGCCGCAATGCATTGCTGCTCTACAAATGAAACAATTTTCAACCCAGAACCCAGAACTCAGAACTATGTTAGTTCAACTTTTCATCAACAATTGGTGCAGTAATCTTTTTACGTTCCCCAACCTGTTGTCTCCACATGGCATAATACAATCCTTTTTCGGCCAATAGTTTTTCGTGAGAACCTGTTTCTGCCATCTCCCCTTGTTCCAGAACATAAATTCTGTCCGCGTGCATGATGGTGCTTAAACGGTGCGCAATAAGTATAGTGATCTGATTTCTTTGTTGGGTTATTCCGATTATGGTATTGGAAATTTCCTCTTCTGTTAATGAATCCAGTGAACTTGTAGCTTCATCAAATATCAGCAAACGGGGTTTTCTTAAAAGTGCACGCGCAATGCTAAGACGCTGTTTTTCTCCTCCCGATAATTTTAATCCCCCCTCACCTATTACAGTTTCAATACCCTTTTCGGCTCTTGCCAATAAATTATCGCAACTGGCTTTATGAATTACATCCAAAAGGTCTTGTTCGGTGGCTTCGGGGTTTACGAACATGAGGTTTTCTCTGATAGTACCGGAAAAAAGCTGGGTGTCTTGTGTAACAAAACCTATTTGATTTCTGAGATCGTTAAAGTCTATGGAATTTTCGTCGATCCCGTTGTATAAAATCTTGCCTTCCTGTGGTCGGTATAAGCCTACTAATAATTTCATCAATGTACTTTTACCTGAGCCTGAAGGACCAACAAATGCAATGGTTTCTCCCGATCTAACATCAAAACTGATTCCATCGATTGCATGATTAGAAGCTGTTTTGTGTTTAAAACGAACGTTTTCAAATTTGAGTTTTTCTATAGTTCCTAAATGAACAGGATTATCCGGTTTTGCCTCTGGTACCTTATTCATCAAAACATTAAAATTGTTGAGGGATGCTTCGGCTTCCCGGTATGATAAAATGATATTTCCAATATCCTGCAAAGGACCAAAAACGAAAAAAGAAAATACCTGCATGGTAACTAACTGTCCTGCATCCATCACATTTTTAAATATGAGCCACATTAAAATGAAAAGGATCAATTGTCTTAGGGTATTTACAAAGGTGCCTTGAATAAAACTGATGCTTCTGATTCGTTTAACTTTCGTGAGCTCTAATCCGAGTATTTTATAAGTATTTTTATTGAGTCGATCCACCTCCTGATGGGTTAATCCAAGGCTCTTCACCAATTCGATATTTCGCAAAGATTCGGTGGTTGCACCTGCTAAAGCAGTGGTTTTTCCAACGATGGTTTTTTGAATGATCTTTACTTTTTTACTCAAAACATTAGAGATATAGGTGAGTAAAATGATGCCTATAAAATATACAGCAGGAATATACCAATGTATATAAATTGCAGCATAAACGAATACGAAAACAATTCCCACAAAAATTCCCAGGAGCACGTTTATGAACATATTCATAAAACGCTCAACGTCGATTCTAACCTTGGAAAGAATGGATAAAGTTTCTCCACTGCGCTGATCTTCAAAGTCCTGGTAAGGTAATTTCATGGCGTGTTGTAAACCATCCGTAAATATTTTAGCACCAAATTTTTGTGTAACTACGTTAAGAAAATAATCCTGAAAGTTTTTTGCGATACGACTTATCATTGCAACAGAAACAGAACACAACAATAACATCAACACTCCGGGTTGCTGCCATGAAAATGAATAAAAGAAGGTATGCCAGGTGTATTCAGCGGAATTTGTCTGATACGTATTAGCAAGAGTTACCAGATGCCCAAGAATGATCGGGTCGACCAGAGAAAAGCCGGTATTGATCGCGGCAAGGAATAAAACAAAAAAAACGAGCCATCTAAAGGGCTGAAGATATTTAAAAAGTATTTTCATAAAAGTATTACCTGATTCGCTACAACTCAAAAGTAGGCATGGTAGTTCAGATAAAGAAAAAAGGGGTGTGCATAAGAGGAGGAAGGAGAGAGGAGTAAGGAGTTTAAATTTCTTGCGAAATTTTACCGGATCCCACTGTTTGTTTCCATGATACATGATACCCGATACAATATTGCTATCCCCTGTCCCTTTCCCTTGTCCTATGTCAAGTCATGTGTCCTATGTCCTATATCCTAAATCCTATGTCCCACTTAATGTAACTCCAAAATTTCCACATCAGGAATATCTCTTAATATAAGTTGTATATGTTTATTATGTGCTTTTGATTTGAATTCTGCAAATATTTCTAATACATCTCTGTCGATGTAAACACTGTCGGTACCAATGATCTCTACTATGGAATATTGTGGCATTTTATCGAGTGTTTCCAGAATTCGTTTTTTATTTACAAAACTCACATTAAGTGCGAGATCGAGCGTAAAATGCGGAGTATGCCCTTCACGATTTTCTTTAAGTGTAAATCCTGCTTTATAAGTATGTTTAATTAAAAAATAAATTGCATACACTACTCCTATTAACACACCAATTAAAAGATCGGTAAATAAAATAGAAATTACGGTTACCAAAAATGGAAAGAATTGTTCTTTACCTTGTTTATAAACTGCGCGTATCATTTTTGGTTTTGCGAGATTATAACCGGTTCTGATTAAAATAACTGCAAGTACACAATAGGGAATCAGATTTAATAAACTGACTGCAAATAATATCGCCAATAAAAGCCATACTCCATGCATAAATGCCGATAAGCGTGTTTTGGCACCGGCTTCCGCATTAGCCGAAGCTCTTACAATTACTGCAGTGATGGGTAATCCTCCAAAAAAACCGCTAATTAAATTTGCGGAACCTTGTGCAACTAATTCTCTGTTTTGAGGGGTAATTCTATTGTTTGGATCTAATTTATCAATAGCAGTTATACTAAGTAATGTTTCAAGCGAAGCAACAAAACAAATTATTACAGCAGTCTTCCAAATTGCTGCATTCATAAAAAGTGCAGTGTAGTCCGGAAACTTTATTTCTGAAAAAATATTTTCCGGAATGTTGACAAATTGTGCAGGTGATAATTTTAAAAACGGAATATAATGTTCAAATAAAAATGCTAATATTATTCCGAAAAAAACCACTAAAAAGGTTGTTGGTATAAATGAAAATTTATTTGCAAATGTTTTTTTCCAAATAAATATAAGCAAAAAAGAAAAACTTGCAATTACAATAGGACCAATAGAAATATGCTGCAATAAATTGCCATTCATTTTAAATCCATGTTCAAAAGTGAATACATTAAATAATTCGTTTGTCCAGAAGTCGGGTTGATCATACCCTATCAAAAGTGGAATTTGTTTTGATATTAAAATAATTCCAATCGCCGTAAGCATTCCTTTAATCACTCCTGAAGGAATAAATTGTGTAAATCCACCCAATTTTAAAACACCCAATAATATCTGCAAAACTCCGGCAAGCATGAGAGATAAAAAAAATATTTCTATTCCGCCGAGACCAGAAATTGCTGCCACGCATATGGTAGTTAAACCTGCAGCGGGTCCACTTACACTTAATTCTGATCTGCTGATAAGTGGAACAACGATGCCGCCAATAATTCCCGCAATAAGTCCGGAATACAAAGGAGCCCCACTCGCTAAAGAAATACCAAGGCAAAGTGGTAGTGCAACAAAAAAAACCGTGATACTTGATTTGAGATCGTGTTTTAAAAAGGATAAGAAGTAAAAATGAAATCTGCGTTTAACCAAACTCATAACAGACCTCAAAGGTGGATATAATCCATTAGGATTACATAAAAGTTGTAACCACTTCTTTGTTAATAAGGAGGAGGAGAAAGGAGAGAGGAGTAAGGAGTTTAAATTTCTGGCGAAATTTTACTAGATCCAACCCTTTGTTTTGCCGATACCTGATATCTGATTCTTAATACCCAAAATCCCACCATTTGTTTTCCTGATACCTGATACTTGATTCCTGATACCTTCTTATGGTGCCGTTAGTGAGACCCTCGCTGGGAGCGAGAGCCTCACTGACTCTGAATTTTTGCAAATCCCAACCTTTGTTTTCTTAGGTCTTATGCCGTTAGTGAGACCCTCGCTGGGAGCGAGAGCCTCACTGACTCCGAATTTTGCTAATCCCAACCTTTGTTACCTTAGGTCTTATACCCTTAGTGAGACCCTCGCTGGGAGCGAGAGCCTCACTGACTCCGTTTTTGTTTTCCTGATACCTGACGCAATTTCGTTAACCAATGTCGCCTTCCCTTGTCCTTAGTCAAGTCCTATGTCCTATGTCATATGTCCTTTGTCCTTTTAAAATGCCGCCCCAGTCGCCACCCAATTCACGATGGTTTGAATATAAACATCATCCAGTTTTGGTGATTTTCTAGGCATTGACTCCACTCCTTCTGCATGCTGAATAGCGGGGATCAATTTTCCGTTTACACTTTGTTCTTTAACATTTTCATAAGTGGTAAGATTAATTCCACCGGCAGGCCGTTCTGCATTATGGCAACCCGCACAGTTGAGATCTATTATTTTACTAACGTCTTTTGAGTAAGTTAGTGTAGATGTTGTTGATTTGGATGCACTACATGCTGCTAGTGTTAAAATAAATAAACTGCAAAACAAATAATAAGTTAGTCGGAATTTCATAGATCTTTTTTTGTAAAAATAGAAAAATATTCAGGTTTGCAAATTAATTCAACTTTTCCACTGCTTGGCTTCTATTTTATTTGTAACCATTTTATTTATGAATGATAACATGAATACAGTTATTATCATTGCCACCACAACAACATATCCCAACCAATCATAATGATCTAAATATCCGGAATCTTCCTGCACAACTATTAAGCCTGCAAAAAAGGCCGCTATTCCTCCTGAAAATTGTTGAACGGATGCATTGATTCCCATGAACGCACCTCTGTCGGCGGGCTCCGGAACGGCTGACATTAATGCTGATGCAGAAATTATTCGCGAGGTAATTCCAATAAAAAGAATCACATTTATCATGATCACAGCCCATAATGGTGTAGCTCCAAGATTGCAATAAATGAGAACCATTATCATGGATAAAATGGAACCGGCAATAAACATATTATATTTTCCAACCCTATCACTTAATCTTCCAATAATGGGTCCTGCAACAATGGTGAATAATCCGGTGATAACATAAATAATGGGTAAATGATCAAGTTCTATTTTAAGATTATTTACTGTAAACGCACTTCCAAAAGGCATTAACATAAATCCTCCTGTTGCAAGTAGTGTCGTTGCTGCAAAACCGGTGATATATCGTTTTTTGCTGATGGTTTGCTTAAAATGTTGAAAGGATGTAATATTCTTTTTTAATTTTAAATGATCAGCTACGGGTTTAACTTTTAAAATGATAATTACATAAACAATTACGCTGATAGAGGCAATTAAAATAAAAGGAGAATGCCAGTTTGTTTTATTTGCGAGATACAATCCAACCGGTATACCCAGCACCTGACTTGCTGCAAAGGCCATTTGAATAAATCCCATTACTCTACCCCTTACCTGCAATTGAAATACATCTGTGGTTATGGCAAATATGATAGCTCCGATCACCCCTCCAAAAATACCGGTTACAACCCTTGCAATTAATAAAGAAGTGTAATCCGGAGCAAATCCGCATAAAAAAGTGCCGATAATAAATCCGGTGTAAAAAAATAATAACAATTTCTTCCTGTCGTATTTATCGGCAAATCCCGCAGCCAATAAACCGCTTAAACCCGCACTAATTGCATATACTGACACCACCAGACTAAATTGCGCAGGTGTTATCTCTAATTCAGGTAATAAAATTGCACTTAATGGCGAAAGCACCATAAAGTCCAATATGATCGTAAACTGCAAAAACGCCAGAATGGCGATCAGGAACATTTCGTATTTGGTAAAAACCTGTTCTTTCTTAATATTCTCACTCATAAATATGGATGCTTTGCTTTAACGTGAATTCTTCTTTTTTTTGGAAGAAATGGGCAATACAAGCACCTTTAATACTCTTTTAAGCAATTTCGTTCCTTTCAAGTTTAAAGAGGCAATATTAATAGATTAAACTTTAGCTTTTTTTAAATGCATGTGCATGAAGCAAGCACCTACTCAAGTACACAAGAACCAGAGATAAAAGATTTAAAACGTCCTTTTTTACATACAATCGCACTATAACCCGTTTAAAGGTTAGAAAATAGGCGCCTTTTACCAATTAAATTTGTAGGTTATATATACCATTTCTTATCTCTAAATCGTTATTAAATTTACAAAAGGGTGAGTTTTGTTGAATAAATTAAAGATTTTTACCCCAATTTTTGAGTTTTATATAAAAAAGGGAATGAGATTTGTGTAATTTGGTAATTACGATCATCTGTTATATAAAAGTAAAATTATGAAGACCTGGAAAGAATTAGAATCGAAAACTAAACGTATCAGCGGCGCCATTACCACTACCATTGTCGGAATGTTGGTAGCAATTATGTTCATTGGTTTCACTACTCCAAAGGTTCCTGAAGGTACCGAAGGATTACTCATCGATTTCGGAACTGACATTTCAGGTTTCGGGGAATATGAACCTGCAATTGCAGAGTCATCTTCCTCAGCTCAAACTCAGCCCTTAGAGCAGGAAGCAATTACTCAGGATGTAGAAGAAAGTGTTGTGATACCCGATAAAAAGGTGATCACTAAACCTAAAGCTGATATTAAGAAAACACCGGTTGAATCAACCAAACCCGTTAATAAAGATGAATTATTTGATCCAAATAAGATCAAAAATAAAGGAGATAAAGGTTCATCCAGCGATGGAGATAAAGGTGGAACCGGAAACCAGGGAGATCCCAATGGTATTCCTGATGGTGGAAATGGTTTAGGTACTAAAGGAGATGGTTATGATGTTTCGGGACTTGGTGACCGTAAAATTAAGTCACCTCCAAAATTGAGTGTTGATCACAATGAAATTGGTGATGTAAAAATTAAGATCACTGTGGATAGAAATGGTAAAGTGACAAAAGCAGATTACGAACGCAGTGGTTCTACCATTACTGATACTTATCTGATAGCCCAGTCTAAAGCGGCCGCAATGAAAACAACTTTTGCTGTTGATAACAATGCGTCAGAATCTCAAATTGGATATATCACCTTCCACTTTAAGTTACAATAATGCTTTGAAACACAACTGTTATTGAAGTATGAAAGGAGTGCCCCCGGTAAAACGGGGGCATTTTTGCGTATAACCCTGAATAGAAAATATCAGATCTTCAAGTTTTAAGAACAAACTTCCAATTTTCTTATTCAGGGGCACCCTGAATAAGAAAATTGAGGTAATGTTTATATATTAAACTCCTCAAATTTTCTTATTCAGGGTATTTTAATTCATTTTGCACCTGTATTGTATTTTGAAGCAGAATGACTTATCAGGAAACCATAAATTATCTTTTCACCCACTTACCAATGTATCAACGCATTGGTCCTGCGGCATTTAAGAAAGATCTGACCAATACCTTTGCCTTACTTAAAATTTTGGATGACCCGCATAAAAAATTCACCAGTATTCATGTTGCGGGTACTAATGGGAAAGGTTCTGTATCAAATATGTTGGCTTCGGTGTTGCAGGAAGCAGGATATTCAACGGGTTTATATACGTCTCCTCACCTGCTCGATTTTCGTGAACGTATTCGTTTGAATGGCATAATGTGCGAAAAAGAATTTGTGATCGATTTTGTTGAAAGAATAAAGCCACACATACAGCAAATTGAACCTTCCTTTTTTGAAATAACAGTGGCAATGGCGTTTGATTACTTTGCACAAAAGGAAATTGATATTGCAGTGATAGAAGTTGGTTTGGGGGGGAGATTGGATTCTACTAATGTGATAACTCCTATCCTATCGGTTATAACCAATATCAGTTATGACCATCAGGTGATGTTGGGGAATACTTTAAAGGAAATTGCAGGAGAAAAAGCTGGGATCATTAAACAAAATATACCCGTAGTGATAGGTGAATTTAGTGAGGAAACCTTTCCTGTTTTTTTGGAAAAAGCTAACTCACTTGATGCTACATTATTTTTAGCCGATGATAATGTAGAGGTAGAAAATTTGTCTGAAGAATTAAATGCTCTGGAATTAAATATATCTTATTTAGATCAATTGATCTTCCCAAATTTAATGCTTGACCTTACGGGTAGTTATCAGTTAAAAAATATCAAAACCACCGTTCAATCTATTGAGGTATTAAGAAATATTGGTGTGGAAATTCCTGATGAAGCAATTTATGAGGGATTGAAACAGGTGAAGAAAAACACAGGATTTGCCGGACGATGGCAGATAATATCCGAACATCCTCTCATAATTTGTGATTGTGCGCATAACAGTGCGGGACTTGCGGAATTGTTCGATCAGGTTGGAAAAACACCTCACCATAATTTGCATATAGTTACAGGAGCTGTAAACGATAAGGATCTGCAGGCAAATCTACTTAAGTTTACGAAGGAAGCGATCTATTATTTTTGTAAACCCGATATTCCACGGGGCTTAGAAACAGCGGTATTGGAACAATTAGCTAAAACTGCAGGTTTACAAGGCAAAAGTTTCCTGAATGTGACCGAAGCCGTTCAAGCGGCCAGGGAAGAAATGATGCAGGATGACCTATTATTAATATGCGGCAGTATTTTTGTGGTGGCTGAGGCACTCGAATTTTTTGACCACCTCAAAATAACATTATCCAATAAAGAAAAGAGAAAATGAAACGAAATTTACTCCTCCTATCCATCATCTTTATATCGTTAAACCTTCGTGCGCAGGTTTTAACCTCCTATGAGTTTAAAATGAAAATAAAAGGGGTTTCCGATACAACCCTTTTTTTAGCACATCATTATGGAGCACAACAATATGTGATCGACACCGTAAAAATAAATAGCAATGGTGAAGCTGTTTTTTCCGGAAATGATACTTTGCCAGGCGGAATTTATTTATGTGTTGCCCCTTCTTTGAAGAATAAATATTTTGAATTTATTGTCAGTGGTAAGGAACCAAAATTTCAAATGGAAACCGATACTTTCGATTTTGTTAAAAATATGAAGGTAACCGGTTCAAAGGAGAATGCAATTTTTTATGAAGATCTCAATTTTATAAATACAAAAAAAAATGAGATAACCGTATTAAAAAATAATTTGCAAAGCGTTGGCGAAACTTCGGAAGAAGGAAAACCGATTAAGGAAGAAATGAAAGCGGTTAATAAACAAGTGGAAGATGAACGTGCGAAAATAATCAATGAAAATCCTGAATTGTTTTATTCCTCTTTTCTAAAATGTATTACGGATATTAAGATCCCTGAAGCACCTCTAAATCCGGATGGCACAAAGGATTCTACTTTTCCTATTAGATATGTTAGAGCGCATTATTTTGATAATATTAATTTTAATGACGAGCGACTTTTGCGCACAAATATGTATGATATCCGCATCAAAAAATATTTAAAGGATTATGTACAGAAAACACCTGACTCTATAAATGTTGCTGTTGATTTTATAATCAATAAAACAAAAGTAAATAAATACACTTTTCAATTTGTAACAGTAATGTTATTAAATGAATATGCCAATTCTAAGATCATGGGATTTGATGCGGTATATGTTTATCTTGTTGATAAATACTATTCCACCGGTCAGGCATTTTGGTTGGATGATGTGGGTTTATACCGCATACAGGCACAGGCCGATAAAATAAGGCCGATCCTAATTGGAAAACAGGCTCCACCATTGATCTTACAAGACTCATTAAATAATGATATTGCCTTGTATTCCATCAATAAAAAATTTACGGTTATCGTTTTCTGGAGCCCTGATTGCGGACATTGCAAAAAGGATATGCCGAAATTTGAAAAACTGTATGGTGAATTATCCCCATTGGGCGTTGAATTTTATGCGGTGTATTCGGAAGAAGAATTTGATAAATGGAAAAAATGGTTGCGCGAACATCCTTATTCCTGGATAAATGTTGCAAACATTAAAAACAAGGAAAGTTTCCAGGTTAAATACAATGTTGATCAAACCCCAATGATCTTTATTTTGGATAAGAATAAAAAAATAATTGGAAAAAAAATTGGTGTTGATCAGGTGAAGGAAATTATAATGCACCAGATCGACATGGAAAAATCGGAATAATAATTTCCAATTTTAGAAATTAAATTAATACTAGTTAATTATGGAAAATAAAAATAGCGAAAATAAATATACTGTTGTAAGAACAGAGGAAGAATGGAAAAAAATATTGAGTCCGGAACAATATCGCATTTTGCGCAAAAAAGGAACTGAACATCCTTTTTCCGGCGAATTTGATCATTTTTTTGGAGATGGAATCTATTATTGTGCCGGGTGCGGACAACAATTATTTTTATCGGATTCGAAATTTGACTCCGGTTGCGGATGGCCGGCTTTTGATAAAGAAGTGGAAAAAGGCGTAATAGAATATATTTCTGATAAAACATTTGGCATGACACGCACAGAAATATTATGCAATAAATGTGGTGGCCACCTAGGACATGTTTTCGATGATGGCCCAACCGAAACGGGTCAAAGGTTCTGCGTTAATTCGGCTTCACTGAAATTTGAGGAGAAAGGGGGGAAATAGGGAGAGGCAAGTGGTGGTGGTGAGAATGCTCTTCAAAAGCCGGATGAATTTACTCCTGACTATTGACTCTTAACGGTGAGTGGTGAGAATATTCCTGGTCGGGCTTTAATTTCGGATCATGGAATCAGTAATGAGTGATGAGTAATGAGTGTGCTCCACAAATGCCGGATGAATTTACTCCTGACTAATGATATGTGAGTGGCGAATAGTGAGTGGTGAGAATACTTCGGGTCGGGCTTTAATTTCGGATCATGGAATCAGTAATGAGTGATGAGTAATGAGTAATGAGTGTGCTCCACAAATGCCGGAAGAATTAACTCCTAAACAATAACTCTAGAATGCTGAATCGCGAGCAATAAGTATGCTCCCTTCCTGGATCTAAACTCATTTCTCATTACTCATTTCTCATTCAACGAGATTTCCTTCGATAGCACGATTGATTTTCTCCTGACTAGTGACTCTTGACGGTGAGTGGTGAATAGTGAATGGTGAGAATGCTCCTCGAAAGCCAGATGAATTAACTTCTAAATAATAACTATTGAATGCCGAATGTTAAGCAATAACCCCGCTCCTACCGAGTTCTAAACTCATTACTCATAACTCATTACTCATATAAAGAGCTTTCCTTCGATAGCCCGATTGATTTTCTCCTGACTAATGACTCTTGACTACTGACTATAAGTTCTGGGAATACCTCAATCTTTTGGGCGTCTAATACTCCTCCTCCCCTTCTATCATTTCCACCTTTTCAACGTAAATCCAAAAGTAGATCCTTCGCCGATGGTGCTTCTTACGTTTACGGTTTGGTCGTGCGCTTCAACTATGTGTTTCACAATTGCTAAACCTAATCCGGTTCCGCCCATATCGCGGGAGCGACTTTTTTCAATACGGAAAAATCGTTCGAAAACCCGGTTTAAATGTTCTTTGGAAATACCTGTTCCATTATCGGCAATTTCTATCAGAATATTTTCACCCATATTGTAAAATCCTGCATGAATATATCCTCCATCTTTTCCATATTTAATTGCATTGCTGATAAGGTTGACCAATACTTCACGTATTAATTTTTCATCTGCTTTAACATTATAAACATGGTCGCAACCTTCCTTTATCGCCAAAGTTATATTGGAATGTTTTGCCTGAATTTCCAATGATTCGTAAACCTCTTTTGTTAATTCACATACATCAAATTTTTTGAGGTCGAGTTTTAATTCACCACTTTCCAACATCGAAATATTTACAAGATCATCAATTATCATGATCATGCGTTCAACATTCTTCAAAGCTTTTTCAATATAAAGATTATTTATCGATTCGTCGCGAATACCGCCATCTGAAAGGGTTTCAAGATATCCCTGAATACTCATGATGGGCGTTTTTAATTCATGCGAAACATTTCCTAAAAATTCTTTTCTGTAATCAGCCTGTTTAATTAAAAGTTCAATTTCCGAGCTGCGTTCCTTAGCCCATTCCAATACTTCATTGTTTACTTCCGAAATTACATCCGACGACATCGTCATTTTTTCATCCGCAATTCCTTTGGTTGATTTTAATTCATGAATGTTTTTATATACCAATTTTATTTTGCGGTAAATAAATTTTTCTACTGTGTAATAAAATACAAGAAATACTGCGGTAAAAACGATGGTCGGGATTATAAGATATTGGTAAGCGGGAAAATCCAGCGAAGGAATCAAATAACCGAGCAGCTCCAGAATGAGCAAGATCAATAATATGATACAGGACGAAGCAAAAACGATCCGCCCCGGGGAGGCATTTTTCATTTAATGGTCAAATTTATAACCAATTCCTTTTATTGTTTTAATAAAATCTTCCCCTATTTTTTCCCTTATTTTTCTGATATGCACATCAATGGTTCTGTCGCCAACAATTACATCCATTCCCCAAATTCTGTTAAATATCTCCTGACGGGTAAAAACCTTTCCCGGTTTGGACGCTAAGAGTTGTATGAGCTCAAATTCCTTTTTAGCAAGTGTGATTGGAACTCCCTTCACATACACTAAAAATTTCTCCTCATCTATCGCCAGGTCGCCATAGGTAACTTTTTCAGAATGGGAATCAGCGGTTTGGGTTCTTCTAAGCAAGGCCTTTATTCTGCTAAGGAGAATGCGGGGTTTTATTGGTTTTGTGATATAATCATCTGCTCCCACATCAAAACCCTGTACCTGAGTGAAATCTTCGTTGCGCGCGGTTAGAAAAGCGATTAAGGTATTGTCAAATTCACGCATACTGCGCAGTTCACGACAAACTTCAATTCCATCCATTTCCGGCATCATGATATCCAAAAGAATCAGATTCGGTTTTTCGGAAATAGCTTTTTCCAAGGCAATTTTACCATTGGAAGCCCTTATCACCGCATAATCTTCTTTTAAAAGGTTATATTCGATCACTTCCAGAATATCCGGTTCATCATCTACAATCAATATTTTGATTTTATCGTTATGCATATTAGAATTTGATGTAAAGTTAGGGTTGAGGTATTAAGTCAATCTCAAAATTATGTTAATTTAACGTTAAAGAAACAACTACTTTACTTTGGAAGTGCAATTTAAGGATTTTAACCAAAAAAGGGTACCTTTATCATCGGAACTATGACAGAAAAAGCTTCTTCTTCTTCTCTTACTATTAAATTGATAGTCGGGTTTGGCATATCCATTATCCTTATCGGCTTTGCAGCTTATTTTGCCTTTCAAAATTTCAATAAACTTCTGGGTTCTGTGGAAACACTTTCCGCCCCGAACAATTCTGCTGAAGAATTACAGGATATCGTGAATATCATGCATGAAGCCGATGGAAACATGCGCAGTTTCATTATGACCAACGATTACACGGCGCTTCAAAATTACATGCTGGAGATGGAGGATATCAGCATTGAACTTGAAAACCTTAAACAGGATCAGGCATTTGCTCAGTCGGAAAAAACGTTGGATAGTTTGGGTGAATATTTTCAGGATAAGGCCGATCTGATGTATTCTCTCGTCATATTTAAACAGTCGAGCGAATATGAGCAGCTCAACACAAGGGCAATGCAAAAAATTTCCTCTACTGCAGAGGTGAACGAAATTCCCAACCGTGTAAATGAGGAAACTAAAACTCAGGATGAACCTGAAATAAAAAAACCGGCAATTTCTAAACCCGAAGCGGAAACAAAAAAGAACGACAAAAAAAGTAAAAAAAAGGATGAGGGTTTTCTTACAAATTTATTTTCAGGAAAAAACAAAAGAGAAAAAAAGTCAGTTGAGAATACCAATATTGTTATTTTAAGTGATTCCGTAAAAAATGAAAGTAGTAACTCCGCATATAATTATCAAATTGCTGCGAATCCTTCACTGAATATGGAAGATGTGCGTAAGATATTTAAGGAGATTGATGATGAACAAAAAGATATAATACACAACTCACAAAAAAAGAATTAGAAATTCTGGCGAGTGATAAAATAGTAATTAAAAAGATAAACGAGGTAATTGAGCGGATAAAGGTGGATCAAATAAATAATTCGGAGGCACTGTTATTAGCCGCGAGTGCGAATGCAAAAAAATCTTCCCTCACCATGCTTTATATTGGTTCCGCTGCTTTGTTTTTCGGTGTCATTTTTATGGGAGTTATTTTAATGGATATTAAAAGGAGTAACCGCTATAAATTGCAGTTGATAGAGGCCAGAAACAAAGCAGAATATCTCGCAAAAGCAAAGGAGGAGTTTCTGGCAAATATGAGTCACGAAATACGAACACCTTTGAATGCAATAATAGGATTTTCTGAACAATTGGAAAATACCACCTTGAAATCATCTCAACGAAAATATTTAAAGGCAGTTTCCAATGCTGGATCTCATTTATTGAACACGGTAAATGATATTCTCGATCTATCGAAAATTGAAGCCGGTAAACTTGCCATCGACGAACATCCCTTTTTAATGAAAGATGTAATAGAAGAAATTGCATCCATACTTGAAATTAAAGCAGAGGAAAAAGGATTACAGTTAAATACTTTCATTTATGATAATTGCGATGAACTGATAGTTGGGGATCCTTTCAGAGTTAAACAAATTCTTTATAATATCACAGGAAACGCGATCAAATTTACCGAAAAGGGATTTGTTGAATTAAAATGTGAAGGAATTAAAGGCAAAAATTCAATTGATTACAGGATTACTATCACTGATTCCGGTATAGGGATTCCTGCTGATAAAATCAATGGCATTTTCGAATCCTTTGAACAGGCGGAAAAATCTACTTCAAGAAAATATGGCGGTACAGGATTAGGATTGTCGATCTCCAAAAGAATTACGGAATTATTAAATGGAAAAATAACCGTTACCAGTGAGGTTGGGAAAGGGTCAGCTTTTACAATTGCATTGCCAATGCGTATAGCATCTACTAAAGAAAAAGAAATTAACAATAAGGATGCCGGAAAAAAATCAGACCTGCATGGGCTTGAAATTTTGATCGTTGATGATGAACCATTTAATTTAATGTTGGCGGAAATTATTTTAATAAAACATGGTGCTCATATCTCAGTAGCAAATAATGGAAAAGTTGCATTGGAAAAAATTGAGATGCAAAGTTTTGATATTATTTGCCGACCTGCATATGCCTGAGGTAGATGGTTATATGCTTGCAAATAAAATTCGTGAACAATATTTACAAGTGCCACTTATTGCATTAACTGCAAATGTTATGCAAAACGACCTGGAGAAGATCCGACAAAGCGGTTTTAACGATATCTTATTGAAACCCTATAAAGAGAAAGAGCTTCTGAATATGATAGGGAAATACGCCCCTGTTGTGATAGGTGAAAATAAAGATGAAAAGGATTCGTCTGAAAAATCTGAACAAACGGAGATTTATGATCTGGATGAAATAAAAAAATTCGCTGATAATGACACCTCAATTTTAATTTCTATAATTGAATCGTTCATCCACAATAATTCACTAAATTTATTCACCTTAAAAGATGCAGTAACAAAAAAAGACTTTCATACAATTCGGAATACTGCACATAAAATGCTTCCATCCTATAATCATTTTCACGTTTATGAAATTATTCCTGAATTAAAACAATTGGAGATCATTCAGGATAAGTCCGAAATCGATATCTGGAATCTATACACCAAAGTAGAATCCGTGAGTAAAGAATTATATGTAAAACTCGATCAGGAATGCAGCAGACTTAAAGTAGATGTTTATTGAATTTAATTTTTATATAACCACACTTAGTTTTCATCAGTCCCCGTAAGTATTTTATATAATTTCATTTTATTATATAAAGTTTTGCGGTCGATCTTAAGAATTGTTGCAGCCTTGCTTTTATTATAATTTACTTTAATTAAAGTATTAATAATCATTTCTTTTTCTGTTTTTTCAGCAAGTGATTTCAGATCGCCTGGTTGCTGTTCTATAGGTTGATGATTTAAGTTATTAACAGAAGTATCTTCTCGTTTTTCAAAAACTATTTCGTGTGGTAAAGTTTCTTTTTTTACCAACGAGCCGGAAGTAAGCAGCACTGCACGGCGAACTACATTGCGTAATTCCCGAAGATTACCCGGCCAGGAATATTTTTTAAAGATCGCTTTTACTTCATCATCAAAATCATCCACTTCTTTATTTAATTCCTGATTTGCAAGATTTAAAAAATGTTCGGCAAAAAGTCCAACATCTTCTCCCCTGTCGCGCAAAGAAGGAACTACCATCGTAAATTCATTCAACCTGTGATAAAGGTCTTCTCTGAAGGCTCCTTTTTTTACACTTTCCTGCAGATCTTCGTTTGTTGCTACAATAATTCTTACATCAATCTCCACATCCTGGTTACTGCCGATCTTTCGTATTTTTCTTTCCTGGATCGCACGCAATAATTGCACTTGAATTTCATAGGATAAATTCCCGATCTCATCAAGAAATAAAGTTCCTCCTTCAGCAAATACAAATTGTCCGGTTTTGTCAACTATTGCTCCTGTAAACGACCCTTTTATATGTCCGAATAATTCACTTGCAGCTAATTCTCTGCTCAAAGCACCACAGTCAATAGATACAAAAGGCTTATGCATCCTTTTGCTCTTTTGATGTATCATTTTTGCAACATATTCTTTTCCCGTTCCACTTTCACCGTGTATGATAACCGATAAATTGGTAGGTGCAACAACATCAATATACGACATTATTCTTTTTGCGGTATCGCTTTCACCTTCCACATATTCAAACATGTTTTTTGTGGAATTCTTTTTCGAAGTCGGATTTTTATTCTCTGAATTCTGTAATGGAGGAATTATAGCAACCGTTTCCTTTTCTCTTTTTAATGCATTATTGATGGTCAATAATATTTCATCTGGATTTACAGGTTTTGTAACATATTCATAGGCGCCGTTCTGCATGGCTTTAACAGCGATCCGAATATCAGCATAAGATGTCATAATAATTACAGGCATTCCGGGTTTTATTTCCCGTATCTCCTTTAATAATTCCAACCCATCTGTATCGGGTAAACGGAAATCGCTGAGTATAACATCAAAATTCTCTTTTTTTACCTGCAAAATTGCCTCAGCTCCTGAAAAGGCAGTGGCAGTAGCAAATTCTTTTTTGCTTAAAAAACTTTTCAGCATCAGGCAAAAAGTCGGGTCATCATCAATTATCAATACCGAAGGGCGCATATTTACATCTGTTTTTAAATGGACGCTCAAATATAATCAGATAAATTCAAACAAATTTCTCCAATTTACCAACTAAAAAAATTGATAAATTATTTTTAAATTTGAGAAGTGGCACACTAAATTTACACATTCTAATATTTTCATACTTAATCAGCGACTTATGATTCGAACTTTACAAACCCTCCTGAAAGGTGCAACGCTTCTTTTGGGATTATTTCTTTTATCCAATAATGTAAGTGCTCAATACTGCACGCCCGACTACACAGTCGGAACTGGTGATGGAGATTATATTGACGGTGTGGAGTTGGGGGATATTTCAAATTTCACCGGTGCGGGTGAAGATTTGAACGATTATACCGACCTTTCTACTCTACTCAATCCCGGTTTAGCCTATGACCTGATTTTGTATAACACACCTTCCTGGACAGAAACCTATAATGCATGGATCGACTGGAATCAGGATGAAGTGTTTACAGATGATGAAAAGTTAGCCGCTTCTGATCTTGTACTTGACCCGGGAATTACAGGTACTATAAATTTTACAGTACCCTTTACTGCATTGCCCGGTACAACTCGCATGAGGGTTATGTGCGTTTACTTTCCCGGCGAACCTATTGATCCTTGTTCTGTTGGCTATTACACCTATGGCGAAGCTGAGGATTATTCTATTAATATACCTGCAGCAGGACCTTATGATCTTGGAGTTACTTCCATTATTGGTCTGTCAAGTGGTTGCGATCTCGGTATTACCCCATTAACAGTTACTATCACAAATCTTGGTACAGAACCTTCCGGTGATTTTGATATTGCTTATCAGGTAACGGATCCTGTTCTTGGTTTATTGCCTGTTGTTACTGAAGCATATACGGGAGCCGTTATTCCTTCCCTTACTTCTATAGAATATACTTTTGCTACAAGTATTGATCTCTCCAATATTGGTGATTATTTTATAACAGCATATACTATTTATGCACCGGATATTGAACCCCTTGATGATGCTAGTGACAAGTCACTTACTTCAATTCCTACCATAGTAACTTTTCCTTATTATCAGGATTTTGAAGATGGTTCGGCAGGTTGGGTTTCGGGTGGAACAGAAAGTTCGTGGGAACTCGGCGAACCTGCTGGATTTGCCATAGTAGGACCTCCCCCTCCAACACCCGGAAGTTTAAATTCATGGACTACCTCACTTACGGACTATTATAATCTTAATGAAAAATCGTATGTGGTTTCTCCATGTCTCGATTTTTCAACCCTTTTGTTGCCATTTATTGAATTCGACCTTAATTATGATATTCAATTATATGATGATGGTGCTAAAATGCAATATTCAATCGACGGCGGTGCTACATGGTCAGATCTTGGAGGAATAGGAACCGGCGAAAACTGGTATAACCACGACGCATGTTATGCAATGTATCCAACATTTTATATCGATGATTACAATGGATGGTCGGGAAATAGTGCCGGTTGGTTACACGCCTATCATGATCTTACTTTCCTTGCAGGAGAATCTTCTGTTAAGTTGAGATTCGTTTTTGCATCCAGCAACTACTGGAATTTTAACGACGGATTTGCCTTTGATAATGTTTGGATCGGCGATCCTTATCCTAATGATGTAGGTGTTACCGATGTTGTTGACCCTACTTCAGGTCCCTCACTTACCGATATTGAAACCGTTTCCGTTGAGGTGACCAATTTTGGAACCATTACACAAACCGGTTTTCCAGTTTCCTATCGTGTGGATGCAGGTCCAATTTATACAGAAACCTTTACAGGTACTTTAGCTGCAGGTGAATCTGGAATTCATACTTTTTCTAGCACCGCTGACTTAAGTGTTGATGGAGATTACATATTTAAAGCCTGGACCTCTCTGGCACCGGATGAAGATCTATTAAATGATACACTAATTGAAACTATCAGCAACCTTGAACCACTTACCGGAACTGCAGCCTATTATATTTATAGCAATGTTACCGGTTTTGAACCTTGGTACGTAGTTTCAAACGATGCCCATATGGACGATGTTTTTGGCGTTGGCGAATGGACCACAGATTTTTATGAAACTGTTGACCCTGCTGTATTATTTGGCACAGGAACTTGTTTCATTTATTTGGAAGGATCTGATAGCCATGCCGATGAAATGGAATTATTTCTGAATGCAAATATGACTGCTATGCAGAACTGGGTTGCATCGGGCGGGCATTTATTAATAAATGCTGCTCCAAATGAGGGAGATGGAATGAACTTAGGTTTTGATGATGTTCACCTCGATTATTCGTGGTTCACAGGCAATGTGGAAGCCTCTGACCCGGGTCATCCGGTTTGGGCTGGTCCTTTTACACCAACTGCAACTTCCATGACAGGTGGATCATATGGACACGCAACAGTTTCAGGTGACGATTTAACGCCTATTCTTTACGATTCATTTAATCCTGATAAAATTGTACTTGCAGAAAAATATTGGGGAGCCGGAATTGTAATTTTCGGAGGAATGACCATGACAGACTTCCATGGCCCATTCACCGAAGCTCAGAATTTTAGAAAAAATCTCATATCCTATCTTGCAATTTGTACAATATCTGATCATGATGTTGGAGTACAATCTATTTTATCTCCACAAACAGCTTGCGGACTTACTGCTATTGAACCTGTTATCATTAAAGTTAGAAATTATGGTTTCCTTCCTCAAACAGATGTTCAGGTTTCCTATGAGTTAGATGGAGGCGGTGTAGTTACAGAAACCGTTCCGGGTACCCTTGAAGTAGGAGCATCTATAGATTACACTTTTTCAGCTACCGTAAACCTTGCAGGTATAACTGATTATGATCTGGTTTCATGGACAGAATTACCTTTAGATACCATTTATAGTAATGATACATCTAATGTTAATATCGTTAATATACCGGTAATTTCAACATTCCCTTATTTCCAAACCTGGGAATCAGGTGGAGAATCAGGATGGGTTGCCTCCGGTGCTGCTTCCACTTGGGAACTTGGATATCCTGATGGTCCCGTTATTAATACTCCACCTGTGGCAACACCAGGAAGCCAGTACTCATGGGCCACTAGTTTATTAGCAAATTATAACGATGGCGAAACAAGTTATTTAGAATCGCCTTGTTTCGATATGACCTCATTATTAATACCATATGTTGAAGTTGACCTTTGGTGGGTGACTGAAGAATTCTGGGATGGTTTACAATTGGAATATTCCACCGATGGAGGTGCTTCCTGGACACTCCTAGGAGATATTGGAACCGGTGACAACTGGTATACTAATTATGGAATTGCATTAGGTGAAGAGAATGGTTGGGTTGGGAATGGTCCTGGTTGGGTTACAGCTCATCACGATGTATCATTCCTTGCTGGTGAAACCGATGTGAAATTCCGTTTCTTCTTTGCAGCTGATGGTATATATAATTTTGATGGTATTGGTCTTGATAACTTCCGACTTCAAGATCCATTCCCGAATGATATTGGTGTTACAGATCTGGTTACACCGGTTTCTGGTGTTGATCTCACTTCTACCGAGGTGGTGTCAGTTAACGTAACAAATTTCGGACTTCTTTCACAAACACTTTTCCCAGTTTCCTATCAGGTTGACGCGGGTTTAGTTGTTACTGAAACTTTCACCGGCACACTTGATATTGGTGAAACAGAAGTATTTACTTTCGCTACCACAGCTGATCTTAGTGCTCCTGGAATTTATACCATTTGTGCATGGACTTCCCTTGCTACAGATGAGGATATCACTAATGATGAACTTCCTGGTTGTCAACCGGTGGTTAATTTTGAACCGGTGTCAGGAACAGGTGCTTACTATATTTATAGTGAATTTGTTGGTTTCGAACCAGGTTATCTGAATTCAAATTCCACAGCTATGGATGAAGTTTTCGGAGATGATGCATGGTTCCTTAATTATTATGAATCTATGGATATTTACTCCGTTTTCAGCGAGGTGAATTGTTTCATATTCTTAGAAGCCAGCGAAAATCACTGGAGCGAATTTGAGTCTTTCTTTAATGAAAATTCAGATTTAATAGAAGGATGGGTAGCATCAGGTGGTAATTTATTTATCAATGCATCTCCGTGGGAAGGTGATGGTGGTTCAGTTGGATTTGGAGGAGTTACTGTTGATTATCCTTGGTATACTTATAATACAATGGCAACAGATCCTGCACACCCTATCCTCAACGGACCTTTCATTCCTGTTACGGCTGATCTTTATGGATTTTATGTCGGTTATGCTAAAACAACAGGTTTAGGCATAACTCCAATTATAAATGACCTGTATTGTGCTGATTGTTATTTATTATCGGAAAAAACCTGGGGTGATGGTCGTGTTATATTCGGAAACATGAGCGTGCCTGAATATTATACTCCTGCTGCGGAAGCTCAAAACCTTCGTCAGAATATTATCGATTATTTGAAATTGTGTACTCCGGTTGATATTGGTGTTTCCGAATTAGTAACTCCAATAGGAGGATGCGGAATGACAGCGAACGAGGAAGTAACAATTGTGATCACCAATTATGGTCCAACCACAGTAACAAACACTCCGGTAAAATTCCAACTTGACGCTGACCCGATTGTTGTGGAAACAGCTCCTGGTCCAATACCGGTTGGAGGAACGTATACATATACTTTTGATGCAACAGCCGATATGTCTGTTGCCGGACCGCATACTCTTGTTGCCTGGACAGATTTTAGTGGAGATGAAGATGAAACAAACGACCTTTTATCTACAGATTTAGAATCATTTGCAACTCCATCAATCGAATTTGGACCAAACATGACCGTGTGTGATGAAGTTATACTTGATGCCTTAAATGTTGGAAGCACCTACTTATGGAGTACAGGTGAAACAACTCAAACAATTTCTGTTACTGTAACAGGAGTTTATTCCGTTACCATTACTAATCCAACTTCGGGTTGTTCCGTTACTGATGAAATTAGTGTAACTGTAAACTACACACCAATTGCTGACTTTAGTTCAGTAACAACAGGTTTAACGGTAGTATTTACCAACCTTTCAACCGATGGAGCTGCATATAACTGGAGTTTTGGAGATGGAGGAACATCAACTACTGCCAATCCTTCACATACATATGCAGTAGAAGGTGCTTATACAGTAACTCTTACAGTAACAAATGGTTGTGGTTCAGACTTTTATAGTTTCGTGATCGAGGTTGGAGATGCAATTAATGACATCACTTTAGCGGATGCAATTAGTGTATATCCTAACCCAACATCCGACAATACTACTGTAACTATCAACATGACAGAAGCAGAAGATCTGACACTGGAATTGGTGAATACTTTAGGTCAAACCGTATGGTCTGCTCATCCGGGTCCCATAACTACAGCAACATTTGAAATAAATATGACTCCTTTTGCAAGTGGTGTTTATCAATTAAATATTTCAAGTGAAAATGCAACAACAACTAAACAAATAATTCTTAGTAAATAATTTAGTCAGGGTTAAAATAATTTCACTCTTTAATTTAAAAGAGGCCTCCTGGAGGCCTCTTTTTTTTTATTTATATAAATAAAATACTGCAAATAAAATTGTACTGTAAATTTTAATCTTCGCTAAAGACTGCTACCCAGCTAATTTATAGGCGACAATTTAATTATTGAATATTGTTTTTGTTTACACGTAATTATTAAAATTATAATCCACCCTGAATCGGTTTATTTATTTTAATTCAAGACAGAATTTAATTCAGATTAAATTATCATACGAACAAAATATTTTTTAATCACTAATTTTTATTTCAACTAATTTATTTTAATACCGTAATTTAAAATTTAATTTTCCAATTATTAAAATACATTTAATTAATAGAATAATTGTAAATAAAATTTGATTTCCGTTTTATTGCAAGATTTTACAAACACACCTAAATTCACAATAATCCACAGGCCTGTTAAGATTGACCATTTTTTAACACAAATATTTTATAAAAAACAAAAAGTATGTATTACTTTAGGCACTTAATTGCGATTTAATCATTCAATTTTAAGGCATTATGATAAAACACCTACCAACACTTCTCAAACGTGTATTAATTTTATTGGCATTTATTTCTACACGAAGCGTTTTCGCCGGAGGCGATAACAATTATTACATTTACTCAAATGCCTATGGCGGAGCTGAGCCCTGGTATACAACTACAAATACGGAAGCTATGAACGGAGTTTTCGGAGTTGGTGGTTGGTTTCAGGATTTCTTTGAGACCTGCGATCCGGAATTCATCTTTTCTTCCAACACAAACTTTGTGTTCCTGGAAGGTTCTGATGGTTTCGCGGATGAACTGGAATCATTCCTTTCTGTGAACTCTGATCTTATTGAGACCTGGGTTAACGGTGGAGGAAGACTTCTACTTAATTCAGCACCAAATGAAGGCGACGGAATGTCATTCTATTTTGGTGATGTGAACCTTACTTATTGGGGTGGGTCAAGTGATGTAACGGCAACTGATGCGATGCATCCTATATTTAACGGCCCTTACACACCTACTGGTCTCGATTGGACAGGTTCTTCCTTTTCACATGCAAGTGTGTCAGGTACAGATATTACCCCGTTAATCGTTGACTCCTTCACTCCTACAACAGTAGCTCTTTCAGAAGGAAGATACGGTGCAGATGGTATTGTTTGTTTTGGCGGCATGACAACTTCCAATTTTCATTATCCGAGTTTTGAAGCTACTAACCTTTTGTGGAACATTATCTATTATCTGGCTTATTACGAAATTCCAGATCATGATATGGCTTCTATGACCTTGGTTAACCCTTCCAATGGATGTGGAATGGGCGTTGAAGATGTGATTGCAAATTTTAAAAACTACGGAACTAATGATGAAACAAGTGTTTCTGTAAGTTATCAATTAGGTGTAGGTCCTGTAATTACTGATATTATTGCAGGTCCGATTTTAGCAGGTTCTACTTATACGCATACTTTCTCTGTGCCTGCTGATGTAGCGGCTCTTGGAACTTACGACTTTCATGTTTGGGTTTCACTGCCTACTGATGAAGATCCGGCTAATGACGATCTCAACGTAACAGTTGAAAATATTCCGGTGATTACTTCCTTCCCATATTTTGAAGATTATGAGGATGGTGCAGCAGGATGGACTCTTGGTGGAGCATTAAGCACTTGGGAACTCGGCGATCCTGCTGGTTTTGCAATTGTTGGACCACCTCCAGCAACTCCGGGAAGCTTGAATTCATGGACTACTAGTTTAACAGGATATTATAACGACAACGAAAAATCATATGTTATTTCTCCTTGTCTCGATTTCACAACTTTGGTTTTTCCTTACCTTGAAATGGATATCAACTGGGATACACAAACATATTCTGATGGTGCCAAAGTTCAATATTCAACCGATGCCGGTTACACCTGGAGTGATCTGGGCAATGTGGGCACGGGTACAAATTGGTACAATACCTTAAATGTATACGGTATGTGGCCTGATTTCTACCTAACAGATTATAGAGGTTGGGATGGAAATAGTGGTGGCTGGAAACATGCTTACCATGATCTTTCTTTCCTTGCAGGTCAACCTTCAGTAAAGATCAGAATAGTTTATGGTGCCGATTCTTATTGGAACTACTACGACGGATTTGCTTTCGATAATTTTAAAGTTTCAGACCTTTTCCCTAACGATGTGGGCGTAACATCTATATATGAACCAAACTCTGGTCCTGGAAAAACTGCAACAGAACCTATATCTGTTGTGATTAAAAATTTTGGAACTCTTTCTCAAACCGGTTTTGATGTTTCATATCAAATGGACGGTGGTTCAGTTGTAACTGAAACCTTTACTGGAACTGTTGATCCGGGTTTAACTGCTATTCATTATTTTTCTTCAACAGAAGACTTAAGTCTGATTGGAGATTATGAATTTACAGCATGGACCGACCTTGGTACCGACGAAGATCTGTATAATGATACTATAACCGAAACGGTGAGTAGTTTACTTCCGATATCCGGTACAAGTGCATATTATATATATATAGTAATACCACAGGTGGTGAACCTTGGTATACTATAACCAATACTACAGCAATGAATGACGTTTTTGGAGTTGGTGAATGGACCCTCGACTATTATGAAACCTTGGATCCTGCAGTTGTATTTGGTTTAGGAACATGTTTTGTATTTATGGAAGGTTCCGATGGACATGCAATTGAACTCGAAAATTTCTTAACTACTAATATTGGTCTTATCGAAGATTGGGTAGCTTCCGGTGGTCATTTACTACTAAATGCTGCTCCAAACGAAGGTGATGGAATGTCATTTGGTTTTGATGGCACCACTTTAAATTATCCTTGGTATTCAGGAAACGTTGATGCATCACTTCCTGTACATCCGGTATTTTCAGGTCCTTTCACACCTACTTCAACAGCTATGTCGGGAGGATCTTACGGACACGCAAGTGTAGCTGCTGTTGATGCTACTAATATATTATATGATATTTTTTCTCCGGACAGAATAATATGTTCTGAAAAATCATGGGGAGCAGGTACAGTAATTTTTGGTGGTATGACTTCAGTAGACTTCCATTCTCCATTAACGGAGGCGGCTAATTTCCGCAAAAATTTAATTGCTTACCTGGCAACTTGTACTTTATCTGATCATGACATGGGTGTTCAGTCAGCATTGTCGCCTGTTTCTTCATGCGGTTTGTCGGGTGATGAGGATGTAACCATAAAAGTTAAAAACTATGGTTTCCTTCCACAAACAGATGTTCAGGTAAGTTACCAGATAAATCTAGGTCCAATTGTTACAGAAACTGTTCCAGGTACTATAGATGTTGGTGCGTCAGTTGACTTCACCTTCGCAGCCGGAGCAAATATGGCAGCGATTGGAACATATAATATCGTTACATGGACAGAATTGCCTTTGGATACTATTTATTCAAATGATACTACTTATTATACTGTAGATAATGTTCCAAATATTACCTCTTTCCCTTACTATCAGGATTTTGAATCCGGTAGCGGTGGATGGTTAGAAGGTGGTAGTAATTCAACCTGGGAATTAGGTAGTCCTGCAGGATTTGCAATTACAGGTGCTCCACCTGCAACTCCTGGAAGTTTATTCTCATGGACAACAGATCTCGATAGTTACTATAACAACAATGAAAAATCGTATATTCTTTCACCATGTATGGACTTTACACCCCTTGTGTTACCATATATAGAATTTGATGTGAACTGGGATATTCAGGCGTATTCTGATGGTTCAAAAGTTCAATATACTTTGGATGAAGGTGCAAGCTGGAACGATTTAGGTACAGTTGGTGAAGGTGTAAACTGGTATAACAGCTACAACTGTTATGGTATGTGGCCAACATTCTATATAAGCGATTATCGTGGATGGGATGGCAGCAGTTCTGGTTGGAAACACGCTCATTTTGATATGAGTTTCCTAGCAGGACAACCTTCTGTTCGTTTTAGATTTGTATTTGCTTCAGATACATATTATAACTTTAACGATGGTATTGCCTTCGATAACGTTAAGATTCAGGATCCTTTTGCTAATGATATTGGAGTGGTTGATGTAATTACACCAAGTTCAGCGGTAGATCTTACCGGTGCTGAAATTGTGAGCGTTTTACTTCAGAACTTCGGAACATTAGAACAAAGTGGATTTAATGTTGCTTATCAGGTTGGTGTAGCTGGAACTGTTCATACTGAATTCTTCCCTGGTGTTTTACCTGTGGGTGGAACTGCAATTATGACTTTCGTTGCTACCGAAGATTTTGCAGCTGATGGTCCTTATGCGTTCAAATCATGGACTGAACTTGTTACGGATGCAGATCTTACAAATGATACACTTAATTCAACAATCATCAATTTGTTACCTGTTACAGGGTCTGATGCATATTACATTTATTCAAATGTTTATGGCGGTTCTGAACCTTGGTATGTAACTTCTAATTCAGAAGCTATGGATGCCGTGTTTGGTGACGATGGATGGTTCCTCGAATATGTGGAAACTCTTGATGTATTTGAAGTATTTGATGAGAATACATGTTTTGTTTACCTTGAAGGTTCTGATGCACAGGCAAATGAACTGGAAACCTTCCTTGGCACCAATGGTGATTTTGTAGAAAACTGGGTTGCTTCAGGTGGAAATCTATTGTTGAATTCCGCTCCGAACGAAGGTGATGGTATGGACTTCGGATTTGATGGTGTTGATCTGTATTATGGCTGGTATTCCGGCAGTGTAACGGCATTTGATGCTGCTCATCCGATATTTAACGGACCTTTCACTCCTATCACTACTGATTATACCGGTGGTAGCTTCGGACATGCTTCCGTATCTGGTGGATCAATTGAACCTATCATTATCGATAGTTTCGATCCTTCAAGATATATACTTGCTGATAAAGGCTGGGGAGATGGACATGTAATATTCGGTGGTATGACTCCACCTTACTTCCATTCACCAAGCCCGGATGCTCAAAACTTGTTGCAAAACATTTATGATTATATAAAACTTTGCGCACCGGTTGACTTAGGTGTAATTGAATTACTTTCACCGGTAGGTGGTTGCGGAATGGGATTGGAAGAGATCAGTATCACTATTGAGAACTTTGGTCCTTCCACAGTTTCTACATTCCCTGTTAAATATCAGGTGGGCGTGGGTCCTATTGAATCAGCGTTTGCTACTGTAACTATCACTCCGGGCGGAACAGGAACCTACACATTTGATGTAGACTACGACTTTACTGCACCTGGCGACTATGATATTTGTGTTTGGACAGATATCAGCGGTGATGAAGACGAAACGAATGATATGTTGTGTGTTACTTTAACATCTTTAGCAACACCATCAATTGAACTCGGACCAAACATGACCGTTTGCGATGAAGTTATACTTGATGCCGGTAACGTAGGAAGTACTTATGTTTGGAGCACTGGTGAAACAACACAAACAATTGCTGTTACAGTAACAGGTATTTATAGTGTTACCATCACAAATCCAACCACAGGTTGTTCAATAACAGATAACGTTTCAGTTACCGTTAACTACACACCTGTAGCAAACTTCATAGCTACTGCAACAGGATTAACAGTGGTATTTACCAACACTTCAACAGACGGAGCTTCTTACAATTGGAGCTTTGGTGATGGTGGAACTTCAACAACTGCTAATCCTTCACATACTTATGCAGTTGAAGGTGCTTACACTGTAACACTCACAGTAACTAATGGTTGTGGAACTGACTTCTATAGTTTTGTTCTTGAACTTGGTGATGATGTTAAGGATATAACTTTAGCTGATGCAGTTACTGTTCATCCTAACCCAACCAGTGATGTTGCAAATGTTTCGATAGAATTTGCAGAGTCAAAAGAAATAACATTGGAATTGTTAAATAATCTCGGACAAATTGTTTGGAGTAATTCTCCTGCAACTGTTGTTTCGGCTACTTATACAATTGATATGTCAACTTTTGCAGCAGGTGTTTACCAGTTGAATATTATTAGCGGAAGTGATAGCGCTTCCAAGCCAATAGTATTAACAAAATAAACACATATAAAATTTATAAAAAGGAGCTTCAGTTTTGGAGCTCCTTTTTTTTACTTATTACTTGAACTCTAAGAAGAAGAAATTAAAAAACATTATTGCTTTAATAATTATTAAAACGCATTGATATTGAAGAGTAAAATTTAATATTATTTATAATTCAGAATAGAATCAATATTGATCATTTGTTTGAATTAACTACCGAACATATTGGACATTTTAGCACATCATGACCCCTGGCCGGACAGTACTTCCTTCCAAAATAAATAATTTGTAAATGCAGTAAGTTCCAGGTGTCTTCAGGAAAAAGACGTTTGAGATCCTTTTCAGTTTGTGCAACCGATTTGCCATTACTCAATCTCCATCGCTGAGCCAATCTATGAATATGTGTATCAACCGGAAAAGCAGGAACTCCATAGGCTTGCGACATCACAACACTGGCTGTTTTGTGACCTACACCGGGTAGTTCTTCCAATTCTTCAAAAGTATCAGGCACTTTGCCATTGTGTTTTTCTACAATAATTTCCGACAACTTTTGCAATGCCTTGGATTTTGCCGGCGACAATCCACATGGTTTTATGATCTCCTTTATTTCATCAACACCCAATTTAGCCATCTTGTATGGGTCATCTGCCTTTTTAAACAGAAGCGGAGTAACCTGGTTAACCCTTTCATCTGTGCATTGTGCAGATAAAACGACAGATACCAATAAAGTGTACGCATCTTTATGCACCAGTGGAATATCAGGATGCGGAAACAATTCGTTTAATTTGTTCTGAATAAAAACAACTTTCTCTTTTTTAGTCATTGGAGCATCAAATATCTGTATAGTAAACTAAAATATAACTGTAAGTATGTTACAAAATGGGCAATTTTGTATTTTTTTTCATCAATTCATAAATTTAACTTTACGTCACATACATTTCTCAATACTATTATGAAGCGCATACTACTCATATCGGCACTGCTGCTGACTATTTATATCCAGTCAGCCAAAGCTGAGATCATCTGGGCTAGTAAGGTGATTTCCTACTCAACCCAACTGGATCTTACTTCCTACAGCGCAAAACAGGTGTTAGGACCTCCGTCACGATTGCCAAGTTTCGGTGATTGCGGTTGCGCATGGTCACCTTCTATGTCGGAAAATTATTTTGAGGAGTACATCAGAGTAGGTTTCGAAAAAAGGATGCGCGTATCACAAATTGTGATAAATGAAAACTTTAACGCAGGTTCAATTAAGGCGATTTATCTCTTCGATCAATATAATATTGCGCACTTGGTTTATGAAAGGAATGCTACTGACAGTAAATGGGTTCTTGGTCGTATTTTCTCCCTAAACATTGCTACTACTGATTTTGCGACCAATGATCTCAAATTGGTTTTAGACACAGAAAGTATTGATGGATACAACCAAATTGATGCAATTGGCATTGCTGAAGCTGCCAGTACCGTGCCTACAGGAACAATTACTACTACCGATAAAATAGTATTTAAAGGCAAATCACAAAACATGGGTGAAGTGATAAATTCCTATGGAAGTGAAATTGCTCCTTTGGTTACTCCTGATGGCAAAACAATGTACTTCACAAGAAAGAATCATGTTGAAAATAAAGGTTCTATAATGAACGACGATATTTGGGTAAGTAACTTTGATGGCACTTCATGGTCAACCGCTTTTAACATCGACGGCCCTCTGAATAATGAAGCGAATAACTATGTGGTCGGCCTATCAGAAAACGGAACTATGCTCACTCTGGCTAATACCTATGAATTTAGTGGTGAATCAAGAATGGGTATTGCCCAAACATGGAAAAATAATTACGGAAGCTGGGTATTTCCTAAAAATCTGATAACCCCGGGTATCATAACGCATAACTTCTTCGCTGAATATTTTATGAATTCCGACAGAGATGTCATGTTATTATCGCTTGAACGTGCTGATGGCTTTGGTTTGAAGGATATTTATGTAAGTTTTAGTGATAATCAGATAGAATGGACAGATCCTGTAAATATTGGACAACATATTAACACGGCATCTAATGAAATGGCGCCGTTTTTGGCTCCGGATGGAAGAACATTGTTTTTCTCCTCCAACGGCTTACCCGGATACGGCGATCAGGATGTTTACGTTTCCGTAAGATTGGATGAAACCTGGAAGAACTGGACCACCCCTGAAAATTTGGGTTCATTCGTTAATACTAAAGGATTTGAAGCCTATTTTTCATTTCCCGACACTGCCGATTACGCCTATTTCTCATCAACAGGCAGCGATATGTTAAATGCTGATATTTTAAGAATACCACTCAAAGAAGTGGTTGAAGCAGAGGATTCGCTTATGGCTGATTTAGTAATTGACAATGTTACCATTACTGATGAGGAAATTATACTTTTTGAGGAGGAAATAATCGTTCCGGAGAAGGAAGAACTTAACGTAAATCTAAGCAATGAAATTTTATTGTTTGGAACTGTATATGACATAACTACTAATATTCCAATTAATGCCGATCTAACCTTTATTTTAACTGATTATGAAAAAGAAGCAGTTGTATTATCAACTCTTAACAATAATTACAGATTGAAGGTAACCGATAGCGTCAATTATAAAGTTACAGTCATCAGAGAGGGTTATTTGCCATTGGAAACAACTATCAATATTGAAGATTTCAGAACTCAAAAAGTTAAACGTGTTGATTTCAGGATCACTCCACTTCGAAAGGGCGAGAAGATCATCTTGGATAACGTGTATTTTGATGCAAATAAATCGGTGATCAAGTTCGAATCCTATGAGGAAATGAACAGATTATACGATTTCCTCAAGGCAAACCCTGGAAGTAAAATTGAAATTGGCGGACATACCAATGGTCTTTGTACTGAAACATATTGTGAAAAACTCAGTCTCAATAGAGCTAATGCAGTGCGCGAATATCTTATATCCAAAGGCATTGATGGAAACAGAATCACTACTTTTGGTTATGGTTCCAAAGAACCGATCGACACCAATGATACTCCGGAAGGTAGAAAAAGAAATCAAAGAGTAGAGATCACTTTCAAATAAAATCGCTACATTAGGACGATGAAGGGATTTTGGGTGTTGCTTGTAGTTACTTTTATTGCTTTTAATGCAGGATTTGCACAGGAAATAGTATGGGCCGATTCTGTGATCTCCTTCTCTTCTCAAAAAAGTGAAAAGGCGTTTTCTGCTGATCAGGCACTTGGCCGTCCAAGTAAATTTCCAAATCCCGGCCATACAACCTGTGCCTGGTCACCCGAATATTCAGACCTGAGAAGCTATGAATTTATTGAGGTCTCCTTCCCTTTAGCAATGGTAGCAAAACAAATAGCTGTTATTGAAAATAGCAATTCCGGGCATATACAAAGTATTTATACTTACGATGAAAAGCACAAGGAACAATTAGTTTATAAAAAATCCGGAGAAGTTACTATTGGTGGAGGAAGATTATTTGTACTTGCCCTCAAAGATAATAATGCACTGATAAAAGGTGTAAAATTGTTGATGGATAAACCGGAAACCTTAAATACTTATCAGATAGATGCAATTGGAATTACAACTGCAACCACCGGTTTAAAAATTGAACTTCATGAATTAAAAGACAGTCTGAACTATAAAGCCGAATCGTTAGGACCCGCAATTAATTCAGGTTTTGATGAAGTTTACCCGATAATTGCACCTGATGGTAAAACATTATACTTCGACAGGAAACTACACCCCGAAAATATTGGAGATAAAAAAAATGACGATATCTGGGTTTCTGTAAATAATGGTGGTGTATGGGCTCCAGCTGTCAATATTGGCCCTCCACTCAATAATGTCAACCATAATTTTTTATGTTCTATTTCTCCTGACGGAAATACTGCGCTTGTTGGCAGCGATTATGCAAATCCTTTAGCCGAGGATCCAGGTGTTTCTTTGACTTTTAAAACAAAAGCAGGTTGGTCAACACCTGTGGGAATCAAAGTAAATGGGTTTAAAAATCTTAATCAATATAATGAGTTCACCCTTGCAGCCGATGGTACAACTTTGATAATGTCATCAGAAACCAATGATGGATATGGTTTGCTTGATCTTTATGTGAGTTTTCTCCTACCAAATGGCAGTTTTTCTAAACCAGTTAATTTAGGAAATGACCTTAATACAGCAGGTAATGAAATGACACCATTCCTCGCTGCCGATGGAAAAACATTGTTTTTTTCATCAACTGGTTTTCCCGGTTATGGATTTCAGGATATTTACATGAGTCGTCGACTAGATAACAGTTGGACAAATTGGAGCCAACCTCTTAATTTAGGCAAAAATGTAAACACCCCTGAGTGGGAAGCGTATTATACCATGGATGCGCAGGGGGAGTATGCGTATTTTTCCACAGGGAATACCGGTGGTTCAAATCTGGATATATTCAGAATAAAGCTTCCGCCAACAGCTAAACCCGATAATATTTTATGGTTGAAGGGAATAGTGAGCGACAGAATTACCGGGTCTACAATTGCAGCAAAGATCTTATATACCGGAATGAGCGACAGCACCGCGAGAGGTAGCTCAAACACCTCCGCAACCGATGGATATGCAGTTATTTTGCCTCAATCAGACAGCTACCATATTACTATCAGCGCCGATGGATATTATTTAGCTGACACTTCACTTGTTATAACTGCTCTTTCAGATTTTAGTGAGATAATTCAAAATTTTACTCTCATCCCCAAACAAGCCGGCATTATCATTGAAATGCGCAATATTTTGTTTGGAATCAACAGCACTGTGCTTGAGGATACTTCCTTTGTTGAATTGAACAAGGTTGTAAGGTTCTTAAACCAAAATCCCGGAGTAGAAATTGAAATCAGAGGTCATACAAATAGTTTATGTGATGACAATTATTGCCTGACCCTATCTTCAAAAAGGGCCAAATCGGTTATGGATTACTTTATTTCGAAGGGAATTTCAGCAGATAGATTAACATATAAAGGTTTGGGTAAATCTATGCCAATTGCTGACAATAAAACACCAGCAGGAAGACAAATAAACCAAAGGGTGGAGTTTATGATAACAAAAACGGAATAGAGGTGAAATATTAAGAAATTCACCATTTACTTATCATAAGTACTTGACAGTGTGTGTGTTATTCCTCCACTGCAATTTTATTACTGTGATCTTTAATATAAGTTTCCACATCCCACATCCATCCAAATTTATCTTTGGTAATTCCCTTTCTGATTTCCCACATTTCCTGTTTAAGCCAATTTGATATTTTACGACCCTCAACCGGTGGTAATTCGTAGGCTACATCTTTATAACCAATTACGCCAATCGGAGCTACTGTGGCAGCGGTTCCGGTACCAAATGCATCGAGAAGACGACCCGCTCTTTGGGCGTTTAATAATTCTTCAATGGTTACATCTCTAATTTCAATTTTATAACCGGCATCTTTCAATAATGTGATACAAGAATCGCGTGTTACACCTTTTAAAATGGTTCCTTCGTCTGTAGGAATGGTAATTACAGTATCGTCAATTTGAATGAATACATTCATAGTGCCAATTTCCTGAAGTCGATTATGTGTAACACCATCTATCCATAACATCTGATCGTAACCCTTGTCTCGAATTTCTTTTAAAGGCATCATGGTTGCTGCGTAATTACCTGCAGCTTTAACACCTCCTGTTCCACCAGGAAATGCTCTTACATATTCTTCCTGCATATAAACACGAACCGGTTTTTGATAATATTTTGATACAGGACAACAAAATACTACAAATTTGAAGGTATCTGAAGGTTTTATCCCAACAAAATCATCGGTGGCAAAAATAAAGGGACGTATATACATGCTCCCGTCGTCAGTATCAGGGATCCAATTTTGTTCGATATCAACCAGGTTAAAGATCGCTTTCATAAATAATTCCTCCGGAACTTCCGGAATTGCCATCCTTACACAAGATTCGTTGATCCTGTTCCAATTCATGTCAGGTCTGAAAACTCCTGCTTTTCCCTCCTGATTTTTAAATGCTTTCATCCCTTCAAAAATCGCTTGACCGTAGTGTAATGCAGAGGTTGCGGGATGAAGATGCAAACTTGAAATTGGCTTTATTATACAATTTTGCCACATTCCATCTATATAATCAGCCACAAACATGTGATCGGTAAATACTTTACCAAATTGCAGATTTTCAAAATCTACAGAATTAATATGCGAAACTGACGACAGTTGAATATCAATTTCAAAGGATGGATTTACAGCAACTTTCATATGTTGAAAAACTTGGTTTTTTTACAAAAAAAGGTTTGATAAATTTACAATAATTTCCTAATGCCAAAAGATGATAGATAAAATCGAATTTCCAGCAGCAATAGTGGACGAAAAGGTATACCTGATCCCCTCTTCTGCAAAACTAACAATATCGCCAATTAATGCCAATCTAAATCCAATAAATCTGTCAAATAATAATGGCACTATCATCATTTATTCTGCTGAAAACAGCGGTGATATTGATCCACAGGGCTTGGAGTCCATTAATAAACTACTTGTGGCCGTGAAGTTGAACCCGGAAGAAACAGTTTTTATCAAATACGACCCTAAACAACCGGTTAACTTTAATACACTATCTAGAAACTTAACCATTTCCAAGTTAATATGTTTTGGAATTAAAGCGGAAAATATAGGATTACACATTGAATATAGAAATCATATCTATTTGAAATTCAATAATATAGATATCATTATATGTGATAATATTGAAGGTATGGAAAAACCTAAACGAGCATTGTTATGGAGTCAGTTAAAATTAATGTATAATATTTAAATATGGAATTAATTTTTGCTACAGGAAATAAAAATAAGATAAAGGAAGTTATACAACTTGTGCCCAAATCAATAAAAATCAAAAGTCTGGAGGATATTGGCTGTTATGAGGAAATTCCCGAAACCCATTTTACCATTGAAGCAAATTCCAGGGAAAAAGCGGAGTACATCTTCGAAAAATATGGCTGTAACTGTTTTTCCGAAGATTCAGGTTTAGAAGTATTTGCTTTAAATGGGGAACCTGGTGTTTTTTCTGCTCATTATTCTGGAAGCAGAGATGCTGAAGAAAACATTAACCTTCTCCTGCTCAATTTAAGAAATATGAATGATAGAAGTGCCCAATTCAAAACCGTATTTACCTTGGTAATTGAAAATAACTACAACCAATTCACAGGAATTGTGACTGGCAAAATCTCACTTTTACCTATAGGAACAAATGGTTTTGGATATGACCCCGTTTTCGTACCGGATGGCGCTGCTATTACGTTTGCACAAATGACCTCCGAAGAAAAAACGAGCATAAGTCACAGAGCAAAAGCATTTAAGTTGTTGACAGATTACCTGAATTGCAATTTTTGAATTACAAAATAAATATTTAACTTACCCCGCAAAAGAAAAAGTTTAAGCCACTTATTTAATTCTAATCGGATTATGAGACAAATCAATCTACCCGCTACCTACACCGATGAACATCTGATACGAGAGTCAGCCAAGGGAAATAGGGTTTTCCAAAAAATGCTTTACGATCGTTTTGCCTCTAAAATGTTTGGAGTTTGTTTGCGATACGCTCCCGACTACCAAATTGCTGAAGATATATTACAGGAAGGTTTTGTTAAAGCGTTTAAAAATCTGGACAGATTTCGTTTTGAGGGTAGTTTTGAAGGGTGGCTTAGAAAAATCATGGTGAACACCGCCATAGAAATGCATAGAAGGAAAAATTTATTATATCCTATTGTTGATGTGGAAAATACCGAGGTTGAATTCGTTGACGAAAGCGTTCTAAGTAAGCTGGCAGTAGACGATTTGATGAATATGATAGCAGCTCTTTCACCAGGTTATAAGACTGTTTTCAGCCTCTACGCCATAGAAGGATTTTCACATAAAGAAATTGCGGAGCAACTAAACATCAGTGAAGGTACATCTAAGAGTCAATTGGCACGTGCTCGATACATTTTAATGGAAATGGTTGAACAACGCACTGGCCTGAAACGCAAAGCAAGTGGACAATAAACATCATATTGACCAATTATTTAGCGGAGTATTTGAAAATTATGAGTTGAAGCCATCATCCGATGTTTGGAACCGCATCGAAAATGAGCTTGAAAACACACAAAAAACTCCGGTAAACATACCCTACTCAAGGTATGCAGCTTTGCTATTTATTTTTGTCAGCCTTTGTTTTATTGCTATTCCCGTAAATAAAAAGAACTCTCTTGCTCAAATCAGGAATTATAGTGAAACCCCTGTATCTCAGGAATTTATCGCAGCTGAAGCTATTTCACCGATATTAACGATCAATTCATCAGAAGGCATTGGTAATACTAATAAGATCGCTCAGGTGAATTCACGACCTGTTTCAGAGGAAAATACTAATACTATAAATACCATAATTGCCTCCAATATCAAATCGCACGTGCAAACCAACGATTTTATTTATGCACCGGCGTTTATGGATGATGAAGAGGAACTTACCGCCGAAAATATTGATATTATAGATCGGATCTATAATTCCGATGTTTCCATACCATTATTTTCCTACGATTATATTGAAAATGAGGGTGACGAGGAATATGTTGCTTTTCAATCAAAATCTGTATTCAGTAACCTTAAAGATTTTGATATGCGGGGAATGTATATTGGGGTAAGCGGAAGTTATAATCAAACATCTATTTTAGAATATGGCAATATTTTTAAGGAAGAAAGACCAATTCAACCATCGTTAAAATTCGGAACTTCTAAAGGATTTGTTTTAGGATATAATTTCTCTAATAAATTCGGCATTCAGGCGGAATATATTTATAACTCCATTCAAGGGCAAAATTATGTAATGTCGGAAGAAGGGGAAATCGTACAGAAATCACTTTCATTGAGTTATGACCTGATTCCTGTTACTGCAAAAATTAAAGTGGGACGTATTTCTGATCTGACCAACTTACCGGTAATACTCAATTATTCAGTTGGAGCTCAATACGGAATGTTACGTTCTTACAGATTACCTCAGGACAAACGATATGAAACTTCGGATAATGTATTTAAAGATGATGAGGTTTCGCTGGTATTAGGATTGGATTACGATATTTACATTCAAGATAACCTATATCTTTCTGCCGGAGCTCGAGGAACAATTTCAAACGATATTTCTCTGCACGATGAACCTTTAACCGACAATGCAAAACGAAATTTTGTATTTGGACTTAGAGGAAGTCTCAACTACGTGTTCAGGTAATAACATCTCACACCAATTTTATTCTGATTTGCTGAATTATCTTTACCGCATGAGTAAGCGGCTAAACTTTTTAATGCCAATTTTTATCTGTTTCGTATTATCGAATTCTCTTTTCGCTTCGCGGATAGAGGGTTTAGTCAGCAATGAAAACAATGAACCCCTACCCTTTTGTAATGTATATATCAAAAACAGTAATTATGCCTGTGCTACCAATGAAAACGGATTTTATAGTCTTACCGTTGAACCGGGAAATTATGTAGTGATCTTTCAATATATAGGGTATACCAAACAGGAAATTTCAGTAACCATAACAAATGAAAATAAAATACTGAATGTAATTCTTTTGGAGGAAGCAACTGCTCTTCAGGAAGTAGTAATCAGATCCGACAAGGAAGACCCTGCTTATGCAATTATTCGAAGTGCAATAGAAAAAAGATCTGCACATCTGAAGGAGATCTCCTCATTTTCGTGTGAGGTATATATCAAAGGTCTGCAAAAATTTACGGAAGCCCCTGATAAAATTTTAGGAGTTGAACTAAATACAATTCTCGACGTAGATACTAATAATACCGGAATTATTTATTTGTCTGAATCGGTTTCCAATTTTCATTTTCAATATCCCGATAAAACAAAAGAGGTCATGAAGGCTTCCATAGTTAGTGGAAATGATCAAAGTTTCAGTTGGAATGATGCCGCAAGTATGGAAATGAATTTTTATGAAAACCTTGAGACCCTAGAGGGATTTTCTCAACGAGGATTTGTATCTCCCATTGCTGATAATGCAATGTTCTTTTACGAATATAAATTGTTGAGTTCCATTTTTGACAATAATCACGAAATATATAAAATAAAGGTTATTCCAAAACGAAAAACGGATCCTGCATATTCAGGAATAATTTATATAACTGACGATGATTATCATATTAATGGCTTACAACTGGAGTTAAGAAAGGAAAACGGACTTGAATTTCTCGATACTTTCAGAGTGGAACAAGAGTACTTTTATTCTGATAACGAACATCTTTCCTTATTGTCGAATAAATTCAATTTTAATTATTCCCTATTTGGAATTAAAGGAAATGGCTTTTTTCATGCCTTTTATAAGGACTATACGATCAACCCAATATTTCCAAAAAATTTCTTTACTGCAGAGGTCACAAAAATTGAAGAAAATTCAAATAAAAAAGACTCCATTTATTGGAGTAACAGCAGACCAATAAAATTAACTTCAGAAGAACAAATTGATTATCGGAAAAAAGATTCTCTACAAATATTAAAAGAAACGCCGGCATACCAGGATTCGGTTGACAGAATATTTAATAAATTTTCTGCTAGCGATCTTATAAGCGGATATAATTATAGAAGATCGAGATCTGATCTGTTCATTAGCACAAATCCTCTGCCTGAAATAATTCAATTTAATACAGTGGAAGGTTATGTGGTCAACTTTAGAGTCAGACTTTCAAAAGAATGGGATTCTAAGGATGTTATAACATTAATACCAAACATTCGTTATGCAATTGGTGCAGATAAAGTATTTGCAAATGGTTCCATTTCGTATATGTATGATCAATTTACAAGATCAACCATATCGCTGAGAGGTGGTAGCAATGTAATGCAATTTAACGAATCAGGAATAATTCCGCTCGTAAATTCGTTTTACAGTTTACTGGTTGAAGAAAATTATTTGAAATTATACCAATCACAATATCTGGAAGCCAATTATTCAAAGGAGTTGTTTAATGGATTTTATGCCAGTTTCAGTGCAGGATTTCGCGACAGAAATTATCTGAATAACCTCGACATCATTGATTCATGGATTGATGTTCCGGATAAAACCTTTACGCCAAATTATTATCCTTTTTCTGATGAAGCTCTAAATACAGACATGCCGGCGAGAATTTCTGCAGGAATATCTATCAGATATCAGATCAAACAAAAATACATCATGCAACCGGATGAAAAATATATTTTGGAATCCAAGTATCCTCGTCTGGAATTCAGTTATGAAAAAGCGTTGGATGATCTTATTGAAAATTCTGTTCGATATGATAAAGTTGAATTAAGCATACAGGATAATATAAAATTGGGTCTGCCGGGAAATTTGCAATATCACAGTAGTATGGGTTTAATGTTCGGAACAAGGAATTTAACTGCTGCAGATAAATTTAACTTTGCCGGAAACGAGACCTTGATAAGCAGATTAACAATTGATAGTTATTTCCTACTCCCCTATTATTCGGCCCTTTCAGAAAATTATTATTACACGGCGCATCTTCAGTGGCACACCGAAGGATTCTTATTCCGGAAATTACCGCTTTTCAAACAATTAAAATTGGAACCTGTTTTCACCGCGCAGTATTTACAAAGTGATGCGATAAATAATTATTTTGAAGTTGCTGCCGGAATTGAACATATTTTTAAAATTGCCAGGATCGACTTCGCATATACACCATTTCGTTTTGATGATAGTTATCCTTCAGAACAATTTAGAATTTTATTGGGAATCGGATTTTAATATGAAAAAAATAATAACCAATAGTTTATTAATATTTTATTTGTTTAATAGTCTTATCGGTCAAAATTGTGCTCAACAATCCACCGGATTTATACCTGTTGCCGACCTTGGCAAATCTGCCTTTAATGGATTTGTTGGGGGGAAATATCCGGATGGAAATAATGATATTCCCCTTTTACACTTTAATAAAGGCATGGAAATGTGTGCGGATATCAAACCTTTGAATGCGGAAGGAATTTATGATACCGTAAATGGTAAAATAGGATTTATGGTTTTGGGTTTTAGCACAGCTGCAATGACGGGAAGATTTGTTCGGTCCATTTATGAATCACAAAACCCGGATGATAAATTGGAGATCATTATTGGAGCTCAGGGAGGTAAGGATATTAATTCAATGACGAATGCTTCTGCTAATTATTGGTTAATCGTAGATTCTATTGTAAAGGGAGAAAATATGACCTTAGAACAAATTCAGATCATTTGGATCAGCAGTGGAGATATATTATCATATCAGCAATCATTTCCGGAGCAATGTTACACACAAATAGAAAAATATCAGTTGATGCTTCAGGAAATTAAAAATAAATTTCCAAATGTTAGAGCTGCATTTATTTCCGACCGCACCTATGCTGGTTATATTGGAGATGTGGGTGAAGGACCTCAGGAATTAAAGGAGCCAAGTGCATATTATAATAGTTGGACCGTTAAATGGCTTATTGAAAAACAAATAAATGGCGAAAAGGGATTTACACAAGATGAAATTCCATTTATTGATTGGGGACCTTCCTTATGGACAGATGGAGTAAAGGGAAATAAAAATGGTTATACCTGGAACTGTGAAGATTCAGGAAAAGGTGGAATACATCCATCTTCTAAAGGAAGAATGAAAGAAGCATCGATGGTTTATTTATATTTTAAACTGCATCCTTACCTAAAAACAATTTTTGCAAATAACTGATCATTCCGATTGTAAGGTTGGAGGCTCCGTAAGTGTAGTGGTTACCTGATTATATTTATAATAAATTATTCCTATTGACACAATGATGAGTAGAATACACATCCATCTTATAACTCCACCATTCATTTTTTGCCATTCCTTAAAACTTTCTGTTCGTGTTCGTTTAATGTTTATCATTCCTGCAGCAAACATATATAACACGATACATATTAGTATGATAAAAGATTGAAAGATCAACCACTGATAAAATTCCTGCATAAAATTATTTTCCGTTTAATAAAACATTCCTACCATTGTAGCACATAAAAATGTTGCAATGGTTCCGCCTATCAAGGCTTTAATTCCCAATTCCGTTAAGTTTTTTCGCTGACTCGGAGCAAGTTGACTAATTCCTCCGATCTGAATTCCTATGGATGCGAAATTTGCAAATCCACTCAACGCATATGTTGCAATTAAAATAGATTTCGGATCCTGTATTACGTTATCCGCTTTCATATTTGCAAAAGTAATATAGGCGTTAAATTCATTAATAATTGTCTTCTCCCCAAGTAATTGACCTATGGCTAACATATCTCTTCCCGGGACCCCGATAAGCCATGCAACAGGTGAAAAAACATATCCTAATATCATTTGAATGGATAAAGATTCATATGTGGTATTTGCCTGAATAAATGCATTCAATGTGGTTATATCTCCAACCCAACCAAGAACTCCGTTTGCCACCCAGATCAATGCTGTGAATGCAATTAACATAGCGCCTACATTTACTGCAAGTTTTAAACCATCTGTGGTTCCGAGCGAAATTGCATCCAACATATTATCACCAAGCTTTTCATCTGTTATCTTTAATTCTTTTGTGAGGTCTTTTGTAGTTTGAGGAAATAACAATTTAGAACATACTATTGCAGCTGGTGCACTCATTAAACTCTGACAAAATAAATGTAAGGCAAAATATTCCTGTTGCCCAACATCACTTCCTCCCAACAAAGTAACATACGCTGCGAGAACACTTCCTGCAGTATTTGCCATTCCTCCAATCATGATACACAAAACTTCCGAACGGTTTAACTGTTCCAAATATGGTTTTATCATTAATGGAGCTTCTGTTTGGCCGAGAAAAATATTTGCCGAGGTAGACAAACTTTCCGGACCACCGATATTTAATTTCCTCAATAAATAAGCAAATACATAAACGATCTTTTGCAGCACTCCTAAATAATATAACATAGCAGATATTGCTGCGAAAAAAATAATATTCGGCAATACCTGAATCGCAAAAACAAATCCCCAAGATTGATTTGCATCTGCAAGATTGCCAAACAGCATTTCTGTACCCTTATGACTGAGGCTTATCATGGCAACAAATGTTTTTGATATTGCCTGCATTGCAATAACAAAGGAGTTGGTTGGCAGAAATTGCGTTACCACAGATAAACACAATAAAAATAAAGCGAGAAGAATACTCCATTTAACCGGCGATTTCTCTTTGATCCGAATTTTTAAAATGATATAAACCGTAATTATTCCAAGTAAAACTGTCCAGAATATGGATACATTATTAAATCGAAGATCCAGGACACCTGCGGCTAACATAAATTGTGCAAATAGACCTATACCGACCAATTTCCAATCAATTGCTTTTCTGTTATTACTCAGCAAATAACATATGCCGATAAGTGCAGTCATGCCGAGTAAACCACGTAGAAAATTTTCCATTTTTACAATTTACCTCTTTGGGTTGCCATTTAGAAAAAATAACTGAAGGGATATATTCAAATGTTCTTCATTAAAGAAACACCGCCGAAGGTAGCAGATATTCCAATAACTACACTCACAAATATATATAAAAGTGCAATTCCGAATTGTCCTTCGCGCAAGAGTTGAATATTTTCGATGGAAAAGGCAGAAAAAGTAGTAAATCCGCCACAAAACCCTGTCGCAAATATCAATTTCCATTCATTGGAGTAGATGTTTTCTTTTTCGAACCATCCGTAAACAATTCCAATAATAAAACAACCTAAAATATTCACGATCAAAGTGCCGAATGGAAAGGCTATGGGTAAAAATTTGTAGATCAACTGACCGCTCAAATATCTCGCGATAGTTCCTAAAAAACCGGCAAAACCGATCAACAAAACAAGTTGCATGTTACCAGTTGTTTACTTAAAGAAATATTCAAGATGTTATTTTTTCCTTCTGTCGAGTTCATCCCTGATTCTTGCAGCGGCCTCATAATCTTCTTTATCCAGCAGTTCTCCTAATTTTTCGTTGAGTTCTTTAATAGTTAGTTTACTCAGATCAGATTGTGGTGATATGGAAGTGCTAAGAGTTTCAACAGATTCGTTTTCTTCATCTTCTTCATCACTTCCTTCTTTATTTTCAGGTTCATTAATAATTGCTCCTGCCGATTCTAAAATGAACTCATAGGTGAATATCGGACAATTAAATCTAACAGCTAGTGCAAGTGCATCGCTTGTGCGCGAATCTACTTCTACTTCCTGACCATCCTTTTCACAAACCAATTTAGAATAAAATATTCCATCTTGTAAATTATCAATGAGCACTTCCTTAAGGTTGATCTGAAAAACAGTAAATATATTTTTCATCAGATCGTGTGATAATGGTCGGTTGATCACCACTTTTTCAATGGCAACCGCTATTGCCTGTGCTTCGAAGGCGCCTATCACGATTGGTAATTTTCTTAAACCATTTACCTCACTGAGCAACACGGCATAACTCTGAGATTGAGTTATGGTATGCGATAAACCCGATATTTCCAATTCTATTTTTTGCATCTAAAATCGCTAAGACGTTACTAAGTTAATACGTTATCTAAGAATTAATAATGATTGAAGTAAAAAATGAATATTTAAATTTGAATTTTACCCTTGTGCTTTGATCCTTTTAATAGCCTCGGTAATTTTTGGTAAAACCTCAAACGCATCACCAACTATTCCATAATCGGCCGCTTTGAAAAATGGTGCTTCCGGATCTTTATTTATAACCACTATTACTTTGCTCTGGTTAACTCCGGCTAAATGTTGAATGGCACCGGAAATTCCCACAGCAATATAAAGAGTGGGTTTAATGGTTAAACCTGTCTGACCTACGTGTTCATGATGTGGACGCCATCCAATATCCGCAACGGGTCTGGAGCAAGCTGTTGCTGCACCCAAAACATTCGCGAGATCCTCAATTATTCCCCAGTTTTCAGGACCTTTAAGTCCCCTTCCACCGGAAACAACAATTTCTGCTTCCGGAAGCGGAACGTGTCCACCTGCCTCATCTTCAACGGCGGTAATAGCAAAATCAAGGTCTGAATCAGCAAATTCCGCGGCTTTCACCTCCACAGTAGCTAAAGCACCTGTTGATTCTGCTTTATAAGAGTTTGGATTAATAGTTAATACCTTTTTACCTTCCTGCATTTGAAGATCTGCAAAAGCCTTACCTGAAAACACTGCTTTTCGCACCACATTATTTTCCGGTAACATATTTACTCCCGCAAATAATGGTGCTTCAAATTTCACTGCTATACGAGGCGCAATTGATCTCCCTGTGGAATTATGCGATAAAATGATAATATCAGCTCCAATTGCTAATGCAGTGGAAACTATTATTTTAGAATATGCCTTTGAATAAACAGCATTCAGTTTTTCGTCGGCTATGTGAATTACTTTTGATATACCATATCCACCTAATTTTTCCAATTCTCCACTATCTGCACTTCCAAAAGCAATAGCCGTTGCCTCCCCCATTTTTGATGCGTAAGCTGCTGATTCCAGTGCTGTTTTCTTTAATTTTCCTTTCGATAATTCTGCAAAAACAAGTATCATGTTTACTGATTATTTTTTGAGTTTTAATAGTTTTAATTTCAATGAATAATGATAACCTAAAATCAATACATTTCTCAGATCACTTTAGCCTCATTATGCAAAAGATCTGCAAGTTGTTCTGCATTTTCGGGCGCTATAAGCTTACAACCTGTTTTTTCAGGAGGTAAAGCAAAGGATTTTACGGTTACTTTGATATTGGAAGAGGATGGTGTTATGATAGCAACAGGTTTAGTTTTGGAAGCCAAAATTCCGCGCATATTTGGAATTCTTGCCTCTGCCATGCCTTTTTGAGCACTTATAACACATGGAACCGATAATGCCACAGTTTCTTTCAAACCCTCCAATTCACGTTCAATTTTCAGATTAGTCCCATCCACATCTAATTTGGAAGCCAGTGATACATAAGGAAGATCTAAAAGTTCCGCGATCATACCTCCTACTACTCCCCCGTTATAATCAATGGTTTCTTTACCGGTAAACACGATGTCAAATTGTTGCGTTTTTGCGTAATCTGCAATTGCGGAAGCAACCTGAAAAGAATCCAAGGGTTCTGCATCAACTCTAACTGCGTCATCTGCTCCAAGCGCCAAAGCTTTTCTGATAATTTGTTCGCTATCCGCTTTTCCAACATTTATTACGGTAACAGTTCCACCCAGCGTTTCCTTTAATTCCAAAGCTCTTACCAGTGCGTACCACTCATCATAAGGGTTAATGATGAATTGCACCCCGGCCTCATTAAATTTTGTATTGTTTTCGGTAAATACAATTTTTGTAGTTGTATCCGGAACTTTACTTATACAAACCAATAATTTCATAAAATTTTCACGCTTTTTGTGTGCGCAAAGATATGATTTGAAAGTCAGTAATTATAACCTGAAAAGGGGAAGTATTGCGCATTTTGATCACATGTTGCAAAACAAAATTTATTTAAGGTCTACAGCTAAAAAAAGAGTTTTGGCAACTTTTGCAATCTATCCAAGCTTACCTTTGTAAACTTTAAACCTTTACCAATTATGGATCGTGTAGAACAACTTTTAATTTATCTGGCAGAAAATCCCCGGGATTCATTTTTGCAATATGCTCTGGCGCTTGAATATATCAAAAAAGGAGAAATGGAAACCGGACTAAAATATTTCGAAGCACTTGTGGAAGCAGATCCTGATTATGTGGGAACTTACTATCACCTCGGCAAATTATATAACAAACTCGGCAGAAAATCAGATGCGGAAAATTGTTACACAACCGGTTTAAAAATTGCAACAAAATTGAATGATCAGCATAGTTTTGCAGAATTGCAAAATGCAAAAACGAATTTAAGTTTGGGTATAGACGACGACGAATGAAAACTATTACTTTATCAGAAAAATTCAGATCATTTATTTCGAGCGAAAAATTATTTTCTCCCGATCAAAAAGTGCTTGTTGCGGTTAGCGGTGGAATTGATAGTGTGGTTTTATGTGATCTTTTTAATAAGTCGGGATTTGAATTCGCAATTGCGCACTGCAATTTCCAACTTCGGGGCAGCGACTCCGAGAAAGACGTTGAACTTGTGAAATATCTTGCAAAAAAATATAATGTTGCTTTGTATGTTGAAAAATTTGACACCATTTCCTATCAAAAGGAAAATAAAATTTCGTTGGAAGTTGCTGCAAGAGAATTAAGGTACAGATTTTTCGAAGAAATACGCAGTAATTTCAATTACGACCGGGTAGCCACAGGCCACCATCACAACGACAATATTGAAACAACGATCTTTAATCTGATAAAAGGTACCGGAATTAAAGGACTTACCGGTATTCCTGTTATAAATGGAAAGATTATCCGTCCATTGCTATTTGCAACACGTTCAGAAATTGTGGACCATGCGAGGCAAAATTCGTTGGTTTTTAATTTTGATGAAACTAATCTGGTAAATGATTTTGATAGAAACAGATTGAGAAATGAAATTATCCCTCTTATGAAAATGATCAATCCGTCATTGGAAAAAACAATGATGAGAAATTTAAACCATTTCAGAGAAATAGAGCTCATTTATCAAACTCAGGTTAAAAAGAAATTAAGGGCATTAACTCAGATTAAAGGAAATGATACATACTTACCTGTATCTTCCATTATAAATTTACCGGCTGCGACAACATATTTACATGAATTTCTTTACCCATATCAATTTAATGAAGATCAGATAAATGACATATTACAGAGTTTGGGAGAAACGGGAAAAATATTTTATAGCGAGAAATACAGAATCATTCTCGACAGAAAAAATATTATTCTTACTTCTATAGACAAAGAGTTGGAGAGTATAATTATTATTGACGGGGAAAAGAAAACGATTGATTGCAGTGGTTTTAAATTGCATCTGGAATTCAGTAAATACAATGCACAAATGCAATTTAATGATTCAGGAAATATTGCATATTTTGATGCGGACACCATTTCATTTCCATTGATTTTACGAACGTGGGAAAAAGGTGATTACCTCTACCCTCTTGGTTTAACCAAAAAAAAGTCGGACAAACCCGGAAAGAAAAAGGTAAGTGATCTATTAACGAATGCTAAATACAACATCCTGCAAAAAGAAACAACCAAGGTATTATTATGCGGCGATAAAATTATTTGGGTATTAGGATTGCGTCAGGATGGAAGATTTCAAATTACAAATAAGACTACCCGCCTACTCAAAATAAAAATGCTTCCCGAATAGGAAGCATTTTTTATAAAAAACATATTAATCGAAATCAATTATTTATCATCAGTTTTAACACATCTGTTTTATTTCCATTATTCAATTGAATGAAATAAATTCCTTCACTTAATTCCGGTAAATTCAATTGTAATTTATCTGGTCCGGCATTAATTGTAATTTCCTCTATCATAATAGTTTTACCGGTAATATCCAATAAATTCATTGTGCCTGAAAAACTTTCGTCCGTTTGATAAGTGATATCTATTGTTGATGCAGACGATGCAGGATTAGGATATACACTGAAATAATTAAATATTTCGCTCTCCTGAACTGAAGTTAATACATTACCTGTAGTAAAATTAAAAGCAATAGAAGCAGCTTCACAGGTATTAAGCGGTGAAAGTGGTCTTACGCGCCAGTAATATTTTTTATCGAGCTGAAGATTTTTTTCCTCATAATAATTATTAGTAGTAACTACATCATGTGCAATAGCAGAAAATCCACTGCTGTAGGATATTTGTAAGTGATACTGCGTTGCATTTTCTACCGGGGTCCATTCCAGATATACATAATTAGGATAAAGACCAACTGCATCATTCAAAGGCACTATTGGCGTTGGAGTTTCTGTAAGGTCAACATAAACCGGTGTTGGATAATCCAATAAATCATTTCTAGGTCCCAGCAGGTTTGCGATCATTGCATCCTGTTGTTCAATAGAGAATTTATCGGTGCATGCATCATTGGAATATGACATATAAAATGTTCCATCGCTGAAAAAAGTATCACCATTAGGATCTGTTTGAAGTGGACCGGGACAATTCCATCTGTAATCAAGATAATCCGGAGGAGTGTCACAAAATCCATCAGCGGCAGAATTGCAATTAGCACCATTCACCCATTCCTGGTCTTCATCATCTGGAATACCATATTCCCAACCGTAAAAAGTGTGCGGAAGGGAGAAAAAGTGACCGAATTCATGTGCAATGGTAGTTCCACCTGGCATAGCGCATGATTTTGCTACTGCAACCCCATTATCAGAAGGGCTAAAATAACCACAGTTACCAGCAGGATCGGAAACAAAATATACATTTAAAAGATCATCCACATTGTTTTCGTCCATCATATCTTCTCCATCGTACCAATCATGCTCATAAAAATCAGAATTATCAATATAATCCATCTCTCCATAAATGTAAAAAACAAACCCTGTTTCAGCATAATGTTCGTTTAGCTCGCAGATAGAAGTAAAGAGGTAGGTATGATTGTAATAACCAATACCATCGTCGGTTCCAACTATATGCACCTTCATTGGTATGTAGTAGGTCGTACCGCCGCGTAACCCGGCGTCCTGTGGAATATAATTATTTTGGAAATTGCGTAGCCAAACCATCTGATCTTCTGAAAATAAGGTTCCGCAATAGTTAGATTGTGCTTTTAAGGGAATCAAAAAAGACACAAAAGCAATAATGGAAAGAAGTTTTTTCATCAATTGTTGAATTATTGTGTAAAGTTAAAAAGTATTAATTTAAATTAACATCAAACTTTGTGCATAAAGCGATCATTAACCACAAATGGCATAAATTTGCGGTCGAAAATGACAAATATATGAGTAAAGTAACCGTTGTTGGGGCTGGAAATGTAGGATCTACCGTAGCCAATGTGCTTGCCCACAAAGATTTTTTAAATGAGATCATTCTTTTAGACATCAAAGAAGGAACTGCCGAAGGTAAGAGTTTAGATACCTGGCAACAAGCACCAATTGATTATTACAGCACAAAAGTGATTGGTGTTACCAACGATTATGCCCGCACAGCAGGAAGCGATGTGGTTGTAATTACCTCCGGTTTACCACGCAAACCCGGTATGAGCCGCGATGACTTAATTAGTGTTAATGCCGGTATCGTTAAATCGGTAACGGAACAGGTTATAAAATATTCACCTAACGCAATCGTGATCGTTGTTTCTAACCCGCTGGATGTGATGACCTATTGCGCCTTTTTGACAGCTAAAGTAGATTCAAACCGCGTTTTCGGTATGGCCGGAATACTTGATACTGCCAGATACCGCGCCTTTTTAGCTGAAGCATTAAATTGTTCACCAAAAGACATTCAGGCAGTTTTAATGGGGGGACATGGGGATACCATGGTGCCTCTTCCAAGATATACCACGGTTGCAGGAATACCTGTAACAGAGATGATAGAGGAAGAAAAACTGAACGCAATTGTACAACGAACTAAAGTTGGTGGAGGAGAAATTGTTAACCTTCTTGGCACTTCCGCCTGGTATGCACCCGGTGCTGCAGCAGCCCAAATGGTGGAAGCAATTATAAAAAATGAACATCGCATATTTCCTTGTTGTGTAATGTTAAATGGTGAATATGGATTAAAAGATATTTATCTCGGAGTACCGGTTAAACTTGGAAAAAACGGAATTGAGCAGATCATCGAATTAAAATTAAATACAGATGAAATGACCTTATTACAAAATTCTGCTGTTGCTGTAAAAGAAGTTATGAGCGTATTGGATAAAATGAACGCAGGCAGCTGAACTATATCATTTTAATTTAAACCATATAGAAACTGATCTCACATGATATTGTGAATTCATAGACATTGTTTCTATATGGTTTTTTTATTGCAAAAAAATTAAAAAAAACATTTTGAATAAACCATTAAAACTTATCATTAAAAAAATTCCTCCAAAGGGTTATCACATTTTTGTAAAAGGAAAAATACAAGGTATAGAAGTGAAATTCCTGATTGATACGGGTGCTTCAAAAAGTGTTGTAGACAGATCATTCACCGAAAAACATTTTAAAGATCAACACATAATTAAAACGGAACACCAAACAACCGGCTTAGGCGCAAATATTCAGAACAGTGAATTTGTAAAGTTTAACAGATTAAAGATCGGGACCAAATCAATAAAACCATTGGAGTTTGCATTGATAGATCTTGACATGGTGAATGCTGCTTATACAGCGGCAGGTTTAGATCCTGTTTATGCCATAATTGGAGGTGATATTCTGATGAAATACAAATGTGTTATTGATTACAAAAACGCATATTTAATATTCCATAAATAAGTTGTATAAAATAAAGAAAGCGGAATTTCCATTATGAAATTCCGCTTTCTTTATTTTTAGAAAATTATAAAACCAATAATTTTTCTGAAGTTGAAAATTTACCGTTCCCAATTTTAATTATGTAACATCCCTTTGATATGCCAAGGTCAGCTGGGTTGAAAATATATTGATGACTTCCTGCCAATTGAGTTCCAAGATCAACAACAGCAATAGTTTTACCAAATAGGTCAACTACAGATATTTGCAGATCATCCTGTTGTTTTAAACTGTAATACAAAATTGTTTCTGAATTAACTGCAGTTGGATTAGGTGCTATTTTTAATGCAATTAATTCTTCCTGCAGTGGAGAACTCAGCACACCGGAAACGAAATTAAAATCATCTATAAAAATATTATTCACATAAGAATTATAATTAAATTCCAATTTGAATTTTACATTATTGGTTTTACATGCTTCCGGCAAATTAAATTGAGCGGATGCCCATTGATCAGGATAATTGGGGTAAAATTCTGATGCGCCTCCATAACTGCTAATAAGATCCTGCCCTGTAACCTTATTCATATAAATCCATGTATCACCGCAATTAGTACTGTAATAAACTTTTAATGCCATGGTATAATCAGCTGCAGATACACCAAAAGAAGTTGTGCTGTATTTAAAAAATAAATTATCGGTTAGGCCTGAAGAAAGATTAAATGTTGGAGAAATAGCTACATCCGTTTCGAGGTCAGGTCCAAAACGACTATTCAACCAAATACATCCTGTATTCCAATAACCGTTTGTTGAACGCCACATCCATTCTCTGTCATCAGGATATTTGTTATAAAGTACCCAGTTTGAATTTACTTCTTCCTCAGAATTAAAATCTCCGAAATAATTTTCATTTAAATCAGGCGTGGAAGTGGACACATATAAATAATCATCAAAAACTTTTGTATCTGTTCCTGATGCATTTGTTACAGTTAATGTTACAGAATGCCAACCAACATCATTATATTGCACTATTGGATTTATTTCAGTAGATGTTTCCGGAATTCCGCCCTCAAAGGTCCAAACTCTGCTTTCCACTTCTGCATTAAAACTAACATCGTAAAATGTAATGGAATTGCCTTTACAAGTGAGTCTGTCGGGTGTATAAAAATCTGATTTTGGAATACATAATCCACTCACATAACCATCATTGGTTCCGGTTAAAATTTTATTTTCTTCTGTCCATAAATTATTGCGCATTGCATCCTCTCCTTCCAGCGTAGCATAAATCCGGGCTTTCTGTCCCTCCGTAAACATGGTAGTACAATAAGAATACTCCATATGATTTTGCACATTATCGATCCCTCCTGAACAGGTATTTCCAGCAATATTGCATGTGGTCCATCCTTCCGTTATCGGAGTGTCCGGTACCTGATCATCGCCACAAGCCACACCGGGGTTATTACTGTTACCCCAAACATGTTGAAGATTGAGATAATGTCCAATTTCATGGGATAATACATGTGCAGCATATGTACCCGCCGATCCTATGGTTCCAACATAGTCTTGTCGGCAAATAATACCGTCAACCGTATACATTATACCACCAATACTTCCCGGATAATAGGCATATGCCGCTGCACCATTCTGCAGATCCTTTACCACCCATATATTTAAATATTTGCCGGATTGCCATCCACCGAGTTTAGCAGCATCCGAACCCGTGTAAGTGCGAAGCGAAGCTATGCGGTCAATACCGTTAGTACATCCACTGCTTAATTCCTTTTGGGCTAAGCGGAATTCTATATTGCAATCGGCTGCAATTCCCTGAAATTCAGGTATTGTTGCGGCAAAATCTGCATTTGTCTTCCTGAAATCTGCATTTATATGTTCAATTGCATCATATACCTGTTCATCACTTATGTTTTCCCCGGAATAATCATGAATAATATGAAATACTACAGGTATAATTATTGTTTCACCTTCAATTCGCATAATGGAAGTTAAACGCTCTGCCGCTCTTTTTTCAAAATCAGCCTCACGTTCTAAAATTTCAGGGTATAATTCTATAAGCTTTTTCCTTTCCAGATCAGTGCCACAAACTTCCTTAACCTGGGCGGTCATGGAAATTCCTTCTAATAAAAAGAGTACAGCCAACAATAATTGGGTAAGGTTTTTTCTCATATTTTTTCTTTAAATGGTAGGGCCTTTAAACTTGTAATAACCAAACCCAAATGTAAAGAGTTAATTATTATCTTTTGTCATCTTTCAGCATGTTTTATCAAAAGGATTCCAACAAATTTAAATATTTCTAAAATTGCGATTTAATAACCTCGAAGTATAATAATTCATTTCATTAAATTTATATAATATACTGATATTCAATTGTTTATACTGATTAAATTTAAAAAAAATGTGACATCGGTTTTTTTTCACCTTTTAATTCAGGTGTACACATTTTATAAATTGCAGCGTCTTTTATTAAACATACACCTAAAATTAAAATTGATGAAAAAAATCTACCTAATACTAACTACAATGTTAGTCGCTGTTTTTTATACAGCAAATGCACAATTGTACAGCTACATAGATGATCCTTCAGGCAATTATGCTAGTGTCGCCTTGAATGCAACAGGCACTAATTTGTCGCGTGTTAATGGTACACTCGAGCAGATTTCTTGTCCAACAGGATTTGTTTCCTACGAACATTCCAAATCCACCACCTATGGAAATGGAAGGCCAAGCATTCAGTTTTCGGTAATGGCTGATGCAGGGTTTCAATTAAATGTGACAAACATATCCGTTGATATCCGCAGGAATCCGAAAGGGCCTACCACCTGGAGATTAGCTTATTCTTTGGATGGCGGAACAAGTTGGACAAACAGTGGAACCGACTTTTTTGTTGAAAGCAGTAATTGTTTGGGAGGCACAAATCTATCCTGGGATGTTACCGATTTTTCTACCGTTAATTCAATGCTGGTAAGAGTTATTGGATTCAGTGCCCATAGTGCATTGAATGGAGAATCCACACTTAGAAATATAATGGTTGATGGCTCAGTTTCCATAGCTGATGAGGATGGCGACGGTTTTACGATCGACGTTGACTGTAATGACACAGATGCAGCAATAAATCCCGATGCTACAGAGGTATGTAATGGAATTGACGATAATTGTAACGGCGATATTGATGATGGAGCCGGTACAATTTGGTATGCAGATGCAGATGGCGATACCTATGGAAACGATGCGGCAACAACAATTGCATGTTCCGTTCCCGATGGTTATGTAGGGGATAATACAGATTGTAACGATGCAAATGCAGATATAAATCCTGCTGCTTCAGAAATATGTAATGGACTAGATGATAATTGTAATGGTTCCATTGATGAGGATCTAATTTATGATATCTGGTATGCTGACGCTGATGGTGATGGATATGGTGATGCAGCATCTGCTGTTACTACCTGTGATGGTGCTCCAATTGGATATGTTGCAGATAATACCGATTGTAATGATGGAAATGATGGTATCAATCCTGAAGCTACAGAAACCTGCAACGGAATTGATGATAATTGCAATGGGTTTGTTGATGAAGGTATAGATCTTTCCATCGCAATTTCTCCTACCGGAATTATCACCCTTTGTAAACCTGATGAAATAACTCTTTCCGCAACACCGGGATTTGATTCCTATCAATGGTATAAAAATGGTGCTGCGCTTACCGGTGAAAATGATATTGATTATACTACAAATAAACCTGCCTATTATCAGGTGGAAGGTTTACTCGGCACTTGTACTTCCGGCTTATCAGAAGTGCAGGCAGTTGCTGTTGTAGAAAGTCCAAACGCAAATATTCTGTATCCCGACGGATTAAACTTATGTGATGTATCTCCACTTTTATTAAAAGCAAGTTACGCGGATGACAATGTATATCAGTGGTATTTAAATGGCGATGAAATTGCAGGTGCTACAAACTGGGATTATCTTGCTTCGGAAATTGGTGATTATACCTGTATGATCACGAATGCATTTGGATGCTCCAGAACTGCTGATGCTGTTACTGTAATAAACCAATGCAGAGATGCGGAAGCAGCAATAGTTTCAAAAATGGACGTTTTCCCAAATCCGGCAAAAAATGAAATAAACATTTCATTAAATACCGGGTTCAATACGAACGAAGTTGCTACTGTAATTCTAAGTGATATTACCGGACGATCAATTTATTCTGTGTCAAATCCAATTGCCAATGGTAATTTATTTTTGACCATTGATATTCCATCTAATATTACAGATGGTATTTACACGCTGACTGTTAAAACAGGTAGTCAACAATTAAATGAAAGAGTAGTTATAATTAAATAAAACTTTAAAATCATTAAACGAAAATCCCTGCCTCTAAGGCGGGGATTTTTTATTAATTTTGAGATGTGGATCTAAATAATTGATTGCACCTGAAGTGAAATAATTGAAATTTAATTCAAAACAGATGTAAAGTAACCTATTCAATATTTCACACTTAAAATTCCCCGATATGCACAAAAATATATTTGTTTTTATTTTGTTACTCTACTGCTCTTCACTTAAATCACAAACGGAAGATTGGGAGATAATTGTTGATACTGACGTTTCCATAAATTGTGATCAGGACTCCACCGGTTTAATTCCTTTAACAGATATGGGAAACACCTATTATAATGGTGTGCAGGGTGGTCTTTATAAAGGTGGAATGAATATTTTAAATGGACCGCATAAAAAGAAGGGTGTCAACATTTCTAAAAACATGAAACCATTGGATACGCTCGGCAATATAGATTACGTGAATGGCGAAGTATTATTTTTAGGATTAGGCGCTTCCGTTGCGTCCAATTTATTTAATGCATATGTCGACACTGTTAAAGCACATGATAATGAAGGAATGAGTGCATGTGTCACAGTAAGAGGAATGTTTACTGCAGGTAAAGATCTGGACGATATGATCGATACAATTAATCCGGGATTTTGGTTAGCATTAAATGAAAGAATGGTTTTGAAAGATGATAGCTATGAACAAGTTCAGGTATTATGGATATTACAACAAAGTGATAGTGATACCAGTAATGATTTTACTACATATTATAATTCTGTTATGTCGAAATACATTACATTAATGCAGGTATTAAAAGATTCGTTTCCAAATTTAAAACAAGTATATCTTTCCGGAATTCATTATACCGGTTATATGTATCCGGAACACAAACGTTACGACGCATATGGCGAACCAAAGGGATATTGGGCCAATCTCGTAATTAAACAATTAATTCAAAAACAAATTTCCGGAGATCCCGCATTGGCATATCAAGGCCCAAATATTAAAAGTGCATGGATAGGTTGGGGACCTTATTTCTGGGCAGATGGTATTAATCCCCGAACATACGATGGATTATCATGGTCGTGTGATCAATACAGAACGGATTCCACCGGTGCAGGGTTTCATTTGATTGATTCCTCCTACGGTTTTGGTATTGAGGCGTCCATGGTAAAAAACTTTATGGAAACTAATCCGGTTTCTTCTGTTTGGTATAATTATGGACCTTTATGGATTGATTGTGGTGTTGATACCGCAAGAATTTCGAAATATCAAAATATTAATGATCACATTCAAGTTTATCCGAATCCAGTTCAGCATGAATTTACAATTATATTACCCGAATTAATTTCAGGACAATTATCAATTTCAATATACAATGAATTAGGAACTCGGGTTCATCAAAAATTTTACGAAAATTATAATTCACCGGGAATTGACATGGAAATTAATTTACCCAATGGTATTTATTTCACAGAAATTATATGCGATAATTATAAATATCGCACAAAATTCATAGTGGTAAATTAATTGCAGAAATACAACAAATAATTAAAAAAATCTATCGCAATAATGCAAGTGTTATTGTTTTATTTATCGCTTCTCCGTATTTATTTACGCCTCTTATGCTATTAAAATGCATTTTTGAAGAAATTTCCTGATCATAGGATACAGGTTTAAGTGTGATCAACGATAATAAAAAAAGATCCTGTATTTTATGCAAATACAGGATCTTTTTTTTGGATAAATTTTATTATCGCATTAGAAGTACGGTGGAAGATTTTACTACTTCATTCCCCAGACCATCAACAGCATGAATCATTACAACGTAATTCCCAATTTCTTGTTCGTTGGTTCTGAACGTTCCATCCCATCCTAAATTTGGATCACCGGAGGAATAGATCAAACTTCCCCATCTGTTAAATATAGAAAAACTAGTGATTTCTCCTAAGCCGATTAAAATAGGTCGATAGGTATCATTTAAACCATCTCCATTTGGTGTAAATGCGGTAGGCGAAGCAACCAGAGTTTGTTGTAAAACAAATACAACCATACTATCAGTTGCCTTACAACCATTTATATCGGTTCCGGTTACATAATACATAATAGTATCTTCAGCTAAAGAAATAGGATCAGAAATTCCAGTATTGGAAAGCCAGGTATCCGGGGTCCATTCGTAAGTAACGCCGCCTGAAGCTAAAAGTTGAGAGAATCCCCCAATCATCATGATCTCATCTTCCCCTGCATCTATAATTGGATCTGGGAATAAGGTGAGCAATACGTCATCGGTATCGGAACATCCCAAAACGTTATATACCACCAATTGATAAAACATATTAGTAAGTGGGCCAATAACCGCGGGATCCTCCAGAGTATCACTATCCAGGTATACTGGCGGTGTCCACAAATACGTTGCTCCACCGGATCCATTTAGATGAACTGTATCTCCTTTACAAACAAATACATCCGGACCCGCATTTGCAACCGGAGGTAAAGGAACGTCGATTGTAACTATAAACGTTACTGTATCGCAGGTTGCATATCCTGTAACAGTATATTCAGTTGTTACATCAGGAGTAGCATATACTATTACTCCTGTGTCAACATCAAGTCCAGCGCTTGGCGACCATTCCCAGGTAAATCCATCACCGTTGATAATTTCCATTTTAACAGTATCAATTGTACAAGCAGGGATCGTATCGCCATTATCAACAGAAATATCATCTACTATCATTTCATAAGATCCAGTTGCAAGTAATGCTTCATTCAGATCATCAATATTTAAAATATAGGCAAATACCACTTCATGGCATTCACCGGGTAAAATTTCCGGTATTTTGAATGTGATCTGTGTTGCAAGATCCGCTGTGGAAGTTCCTGTAAGTGAGTAACCACCTGTGCCTGCCCAGGCCTGAGCAGCGGTACCATCTGTTGTGCTAAAGTTTCCTCTGCTTGCGCGTGCCATAGAATCAATGGCTCCCATACCAAGAAAACAGCCATAAGTTAACCCTTCAGAGGTAACTACTGCCTGACAATCTCCCGGCGGATTAGAAACAACATCGTTAAAAGTAGTAAAATCACCAGACCATGGTTGATCCTGATCGGGGTCAACATTTCTTTTGTAATAAACGTCTGTAAGTGGTGTTGCACCATTGTTACAGATATTGATAAAAGTTAGAAAATACAGTTTATCTTCCGGTAGTTCGGTTCTTTGTGTAACATCAATATCAAAACTTCCTGATGTTATATTTCCTTCCCAGGTTGTAGTGTAAACACCTGCGGTATAATCATATCCTGTAATTGAACCCGGAATTTCACTTGTCCAGCAACTTTGATCAGTATTTGTCCAAACATTGGCACCTACCTGAATTTCCCATCCTTCAACCGGTGATCCCGGAACAAAGTAGTCACCACAATAATCAGGCGTACCCGTGGTCCAACCATCCATATCAGAATCTGCGACAAAACCTAACCCGGTAAAAGGTGAGGTAGCGTGATATCCTGCAGGAGGCATGGCATTAGAGCCATATGCCCCGCAATCATTTACTCCTACTTCAACATAAGTTCCTTTCAAAAAGGAATTTGTTCCCACCATTTGTGAAAATAATGTTGAGGCCAGACAAATGAAAATAAGTGTGAGAAGTTTGTGTAGGTGTTTCATTATTTTTAAATATTCAATTGATTAGGTTATTAGTTGTAAATATATTAATTTAATTTTTGTAATACTTGTTTATTTAACAATTATGCGTTCATAATCCAATGCGCCTGCACATATTTTAAGTCAATACTTATCTCACCAAGATAAAATTCCCTGTTATAACACGTGGAACATTTGTGGATGAAACGCCGCGAATCAAAACTGTATAAGTTCCCATCTCCTGTTCTTTCCCATTCCACGTTCCGTCCCAGCCCGGTGTTGATCCATTACCTGTATAAACCTCCTGACCCCAACGATTATAAATACTGTAAACTTCAATTTCTCCACTACCTGAATAAATTGGTGCCCATACATCATTAATTCCATCTTCATTTGGTGAAAATGCTGTTGGAAGTGCAATTTCGCCAACCACATAAATAGTGATTGAGTCCACACCAATACATCCATTTTCATCAGTTCCGGTAACATAATAAGTAGTTGTAAATTCTGGCTGAGCTATTGGATTCGCAATATGCGTATCACTTAAACCTGTGGACGGTTCCCATTCATATTCCACGGCACCGGTAACATTTAATTGTGTACTTTCACCTTCAAAACCATCAATTGTATCGTTAGGGCTTGCTGTAGCAGTGATAACCAACGATGAAAATACAGATACATCAACCTCATCAGTATTTATACATCCATTTGCATCCACACCTGTAACAGTATAAGTTGTATTATCATCAACTGTACAAATTGGATCTGGACAATCGTCGCAGCTTAAGCCTGTAGAAGGTTCCCAGGTATATTCAATTCCACCTTCTGCTTGTAATTGAACAGAACCTTCAGGACAAAGTTCGGTATCTGCACCAGCATCTATGTTCGGCAAAGGATTAACTGTAACTACCATTTCGTCCGTATCAGAGCAACCATGTTGCGTAAATGCAGTTAATGTATAAGTAGTTGTGGTTGTTGGAGATGCATCGGCATTCGGATCTACAGGATCAGATAAACCCGTAATTGGAGACCACATATATGTTTCTCCACCGGAGCCATCTAATTCAACAGAACTACCAATACAAACTTCAAGATCTTCACCCGCATCAGCTGTAATATCTCCTTCATAAATTATGATCAATTTTCTGGACAATACCCCACAAAATCCTCCTAATCCTTCCATAGAAATTGAACCGTTACCATCTGGTGTAAAGTGTGAAATTTCAGAAGTTGTAATATCGCCTGTTCCACCTTCATAAGTCCATGTCCACTCATAACTTTCTCCACCCGAAATTTCTATTTCTATTTCCTCGTAATTACAAATATATAATGTATCATCAGCCGGAGCCGGTTCGCCATCCACTAAAACGTCAACAGGTAATGTTGCTTCAAGAGCATTGGTAAGGTCATCAATATTAAGAATATAAGCAAAGGTAACTGTGCGACATTCGCCCGCAGGAATTACCGGAACTTTAAAGGTGATCTGTGTAGCACAATCGCAAGTAACTGTTTCTCCTTCACCGTTTGAATACCCGCCCGTGCCATTCCAGGCATTTTCAGCAGTTCCCTCATCGGTTCCGAAGAGTCCAAAAGATGCTCTGGCCATAGTATCCAATGCACCCATCCCAAGAAAACAACCTATTGTTGTGCCTGTTGCTGTAACCAGCGCTGTGCAAGTGTCGGGTGGATTTACTTCAATAACATTATCTGTCCAATAATCACCTGCAAGGGCTACATCCTGATCAGGGTCAACATTGCGTTTGTAGTATAAATTATTTACATCAGTTGCTCCGTCATTACAAAAGGTAACTTCCGTAAGAAAATATACTTCATTTTCCGGAACTATTGTTTTTTGAGTGATATGTAGATTAATACCTGCAATATCACCTTCCCATACACTTACATATTCGCTGGCTGCATAATAATAATCAGTTATACTTCCGGGAATTTCAGCACCCCCGCAACTTTGATCGGTATTGGTATAGGTTGTTGCACCAATTTGAACCTGCCAACCCTCAACCGGGGAACCAGGCACAAAGTAGTCACCGCAAAATACCGGATCACCCACATCCCATCCGTCTTCACCCGGATCGGCAACAAAACCAAGTCCGGTAAAAGGGGTGGTTTCATGATAATCCCCCGGAGGAGATTCGTTCGAACCATAAGCACCGCACTGGTTTACCCCTACTTCCACATAATTACCCTTGAGAAAACAGTTCGAACCAATAATTTGTCCGTACCCACTGTTTATCCCTATTAATAGAATAATTGCTACCTGTAATAAACTTTTTTTAATCATTACTTTCATTTTTAGTTTTGAATACTTCCAATCTTCTTAGTCTCATATAGCATTCAAATCCTAATATTATTTATCTTACTAATGTAAAATTCCCTGTTATAACCCGCGGAACATTTGCTGATGAAACGCCGCGAATCAAAACAGTATAAGTTCCCATCTCCTGTTCTTTCCCATTCCACGTTCCGTCCCAGCCCGGTGTTGATCCATTACCTGTATAAACCTCCTGACCCCAACGATTATAAATACTGTAAACTTCAATTACTCCACTACCTGAATAAATTGGTGCCCATACATCATTAATTCCATCCTCATTTGGTGAAAATGCTGTTGGAAGTGCAATTTCCCCAACCACATAAATAATGATCGTGTCCACATCAATACATCCATTTTCATCAGTTCCTGTAACGTAATAAGTAGTTGTAAATTCTGGCTGAGCTATTGGATTCGAAATATGTGTATCACTTAAACCTGTGGACGGTTCCCATTCATATTCCTCGGCACCAGTAACATTTAATTGTGTACTTTCACCTTCAAAACCATCAATAGTGTCGTTAGGGGTTGCTGTAACAATGATATCCAACGTTGAAAATACAGATACATCGATCTCATCAGTATTTATACAACCATTTGCATCAACTCCAGTTACGGTATAAGTTGTGTTTTCATTAACAGTGCAATCAGGATTAGGGCAATCATCACAACTGAGTCCTGTTGAAGGGTCCCATGTATATTCTACAGCACCTGTTGCTTCCAATTGTATTAATCCTTCCGGACATAAATTCACATCATCTCCCGCATCTACCACAGGAAGTGCGTGAACAGTAATTACAACCTCATCTGTTGCAGGACAATTAAAATCATCAATAGTTGTAAGGGTCAAAGTATATTCTCCAGGCACGGTAGGTAAATACACCGGATCTTCACAATCTGCACAATCTAAACCAGTGGCAGGAGCCCAATCATATAAATTTTCGGCGGGACCTCCATCCCCATTCAGCAAAGCAACATCGCCCAAACAAACAGCGGTATCGTTTCCTGCAAAAGCAAATTCTGACTCATCCACAAAAATGGTAACTGATATAGTTGCATCTCCGCAAAAACCTCCAACTCCAACGGCTGTAAAGGTTGTAGTTTCATCAACAGTAGCAGTTACATTTATTCCTGTGTCAGTGTCCAAGCCTTCAGAAGGTGTCCAGGTCCAAGCATAATCGTCGGCACCAAGAACTGATAAATTAACTTCATCTCCAGGATTACAAATGTATGATGTATCACCGGAAGAAACCGTAACATCATCCACTTCAAGATTATAGGTTACAGTTGCTTCCAAAGCTTCTTCAAGGTCATCAACATTTAGAATATACGCAAATGCAACACATTTACATTCGCCAGGGTTAATGGTTTCAATATAAAAAGCAATGGAGTTAGCTATATCTCCAACAGAAGAACCTGCTCCTACATAACCGGCAGTAGCTTCATAAACATCCTGAGGAGTTCCATCAGCGGTTCCAAAATTACCGTAGGAAACACGTGAATTTTCATCCCGTGCGCCAATTCCTAAAAAGCAACCAAAGGTTAAACCTTCAGAGGTTACCAGTGCTTGATCATCAATAGGTGGTTGATAAACTATGATATTATCAGTTGTAAAATCGCCGCTCCAGGGCTGATCATTATCGGGGTCGACATTTCTTTTATAATAAACATCGTTCAAAGCTTCATCACCATTATTGCACAATAAAATCCTTGTAACAAAATATAATTTATCTTCAGGTAAAGTAGTGATCTGAGTTATTTCAAGATCTGTAGATCCGGTAACTATATTTCCTACCCAGGTTCCGGTATAAATTCCGGCAGCAAAGGTGTAGTCAGTAACATCGCCCGGAATTGCAGCACCACCGCAACCCTGATCAGTGTTTGTCCAAACATCAGGACCAATTTGCACCTGCCAACCTTCTACAGGAGAGCCGGGAACAAAATAATCTCCGCAATAATCGGGAGAACCCGCATCCCAACCATCAGATTCCCAGTCAGCAACAAATCCGAGTCCACCCTCTGTAGGGTGATATCCTAAAGGAGGCGATGACGGTGATCCATAAGCACCGCAGGTATTTATTCCTACTTCAACAAATTCACCCTTTAAAAAACAATCGGCTCCAACGATCTGTGCCGACATATTATTTGTGTTCAGCAAGCATAATACCATCAATATTGTTAATGTGTAACAAATTCTATGCATTTCAATAGTAGTTTAATTATTAATTTAATTACTCGTTAACCATGGTAAGTGTTGAACGGTATCTCTCACTAAGTTTTACGAAATAATCGTTATACTTATTTACGTCCCAACCACGTGGTTCCATCAGCTCAAGTGCAATATGCACAGTGGCAGTTTTATTTTCATAATCCAGGGTGTACGAAACGATATTATCGTGAATTATACGGAAAAATCGTTCCGTAGCAGCTTGATCTTTGAACGATATCGGACTGATATCAAATACATAATCAGCAACCAAAGGGGTTGAAACATCGAGTAAAACAATAAGATTTGAATTGATCGTGGCCTTTCCTTTTTCGGGTGTTTGAGCTGTAACCAGCGTAGCAGTAGCGAAAACAAGGAGGAGGGACAGTGTAAGCTTTTGTACAATTTGCTTCATAAGCATGTTTCGTTTAAAGTTAACAGAAATGTAAAATGCCTTATAAAGGTATGGTAACATTTATTTAGATGCAAATTTTTGAGGGTCAGTTATGAACAAAAGGCAAATTTTTACATTCCACTGATACAATTTAGGTTTTTTTGCAGCGTTTTTTTGTTCAATTTTGTGTCTAAATTCCGATCTCCCATTGAAATTCAATATTTGGAAATTTGTAGCCGGTCTTAACCCAAAATACGTCTTGGTATTTTTGGTGATATTCCTACCCCTTTCGGTTTATTTCACCTTACAGTTAAAATTTTCGTACGATTATGAGGATTTTTTTCCAAAGGGAGATCCCGATCTTGATTTTTATTACACCTTCAGAGATCAGTTTGAACACGATGATAATTTTTTACTGGTTGGATTAAAACCAAAGGAAGGGATTTTAAACACTAAATTTTTAACTTCAGTTGATTCCGCAACAAATAAAATTCAAAGATCTGATTACGCAGAAAGAGTTTATTCTATTGCTAATTTTAGATATTTTATTAAATCACCATTTGGGTTCATCGATTATCCCGCATTACATATTTATGAGCCCGAAAAATATGCAGTTGATAGCGGACGAATAAAACTTGATGAAAGAATTTCGGGGAAACTAATTTCAGATAATTTTACCACTACAGTTATTTTTATAAAAACGGATGACACCTTGAGTCAACAAGAATCTGTTTTATTTATTGATGATGTTAAACAAAGCCTACAGGAATCCGGAATTTCAGATTATCATTTATTAGGAAAATCAAACTTTCAGGTGGAATTAGTAAAACTTCAACGCAAAGAATTTTTTCTTTATTCCATGCTAAGTGTATTACTTGTTGCTGTTGTTACTTATTTATTATTTCGAAAGATATGGGCTGTTTTAATTTCCATGACAACAGTAGCAATTTCACTCATAATATTTACAGGAATACTTGGATTTTCGCAGATAGAACAAAATGTAATGAGCACCTTATTTCCTATTGTAATAATTATAATTGGAATTTCGGATGCCATTCATTTTTTGGGTAAATACATAATAGAATTACGCAAAAATAATAAACGCGAGATCGCATTATTTAAAACCTTATCGGATATCGGGTTTGCAACACTATTAACCGCTGTAACCTCTGCAATCGGGTTTTTAACAATGTTAACTTCCAACGTACCTCCTATTCGTTTTTTTGGTGTATTATCGGCGCTGGGAGTGCTTTTGGTGTATATAGTTGTATTATTTTTAATAAGTCCTCTATTAAAATTATTCACCTTAAAACAGTTAGATAAATTTGGATATGCCGGCGAAAATAAATGGGGTGGAATTGTTGAAATTATTTATAATTCAGGTAAGAATCACACGCGTAAAATGCTTACCATAAGTGCTGTTATTTTATTGATATTTACTTATGGAATGACCCAGATCACAACGGATATTCACCTCGAGGCAGGCATGCCAAAAAATGCAAAAATTACGGAGGATTTTCATTTTTTTGAAGAAAATTTTAATGGATTTCGACCTTTCGAAATTGCTGCGGTTGCACAAAATAATTATGTAATTTCCGATCCTGTGGTTTTGCGTGAAATTGAAAAAGTGGAAGCCTTTGTAAAACAACAGGAAATAATAAATGGTTTGCAAAGTATAACCATGGTGTACAAAAGTTTGAATCGCGCATATAATGGTGACAACCCTGCCGAATATAAATTACCTGAAGATGAAAATATGTTTTCGATTTACGACAGAGATTTAAAAAGAGTGAAATTAAGCGAACTAAATATTTTAATTTCCGAGGATAAAAAGTATGGAAGAATAAGTGGTTTTTTAAGTGATGCGGGAACAGATAGCATTCGGGTTGTGCAAAAAAAGATAAACGAATTTATAACACAAAATACAAACCCTGAAATTGTTGATTTTAATATTACCGGAACGGGAATAATTTTCGATAAGAACACAGAGTATTTACGCAACAATATTATCAGCGGAGTATTACTTGCATTTCTTTGTATAGGTATAGTAATGGCATTTATGTTCCGCAATTGGAAAATGGTGATCATTTCCATAATTCCGAATGTTATCCCGCTGGTTGTGTGTGCAGGAATAATGGGATTACTGAAAATTGAATTAGACGCTCCCACTTCCATAATTTTTGGAATATCGTATGGAATTGCTGTGGACGATACCATACATTTTCTCTCCAAATTCAAAATTGAAAAACAAAAAGGATTTTCAACCGAGCAGGCAATTAGAAATACATTTCAGGAAACCGGAAAAGCAGTTTTCAGCATGTCGGTGATCTTATTTTTTGGTTTTATGATATTGCTTATCTCCCCCACTGCAGCAACTTTTAATATCGGATTATTAACAGGCATTACTTTGTTTTCTGCAGTATGGCCGGATGTTTATTTATTGCCATATATGCTCAGGAAGTGGATAAAATAAACATCCTCTTGAAAAATAATTTCAGCAATAAAATATATTTCGAATGATTAACTTTGTTATTATATATGCTTAAAAAAGAACTATTCTCCTATTTCCTTATTGGAATAACAATACTACTTTTCTCCTGCAACAAGGAAGTAAAAAATTTTAATGATATTCATTTTGTTTTGGAATTTGATGAGGATCAGATAAGATTGGATAATTTAGGAAACCCATCAGTGATACCTGCGGGAAATGCAGCTCAAACACCGCTCATGAATTTAATGAGTGTTCACTATATAGAATTGAGTGAAAACGAGTTTGTTCCATTTAAAGATGGCGCTGTTTTATACACTGCTCCTCAAACTTCAGAAGGTGGTGATGAGGCCATTGATTTTGATGAATCTCAAAAGAGTGCAGCCGGAGCCGATTTTGTAAAAATTAATTTGGAAAGATTAGCTCCGGGAACTTATAAATATGTAAGGGTTTCTGTTGCATATCAGAATTACGACATTCAGTATAATATTAATGATGTTCCATTCTTTGGTGACCTTACTGGTCAAACGGGCACTGCCGCATCATTTTTGGGGTTCAATACCTATATTAGCGATCTTACCGTTAAAAATCTTACTACAACTATAAATGCAAACAAATTGCAGGGTTTCTGGGCATTTGAAAGTCTTTTTACTGATGATCTTGAACCTTACAACGCAATTTATACCGGCCAGGCACCTGAAGGGGCTACCACAGTTGTAAATCCACTCGATGCAACTTCTCCGGTTCCGGAAGGCTCTTGTGTTATAACGGGTGCATTTGCCGAGCCTCTAATTATTGACGGATCTGAAACTTCTGAATTATTTATTTATTTATCATTTTCGATAAATAACAGTTTTGAATGGATAGATCCAAACGCCAATGGAAAATGGGATCTTGATGCAAGCGTACCTGCCAATAATGAAGCAGTGGTAGATATGGGATTACGAGGGTTATTACCAAGTTGGGAGTGGAAGGATTAAAAAAAAAATGAATTTCCACATGTTAAAACTTTTAACTTTCGATAAAACTATTATCTTAGCCCCGTTTTAGTGAACCAGCTGACCAAATTGCCTAATTATTTGAATTTATTTATTGTTTTCGGAGTTTCCCCGTGTGGGAACTACTGTGCACACGATTAACTAACGTTTAAAAAATTAAACCTATTCAACAATGAAAAGAAGATCATTTTTAAGAAACGCACTTTTAGGCACCACAGCTGTGGCCATCACTCCCTCAGCATTTTTGGCAAGTTGCGATCCGGGTGAACTAGATCCTAATGTTACTTTTGGAAATGTGGGGGGACTTACAGTTCCTGAACCACCCTTTGTTAATCCCATAGCTGCTTTAAACCCAACTAGCGCAATAGGAGCATCACTTGATGCCGTTAAAAATTCTGAAGTATTGATCGGAACTGTTAATCCGACCTTTTGCTTTGGATATTCTAATGGTATTTGGGGTCCAACGCTCAAAATTAGAAAAGGTGAATCTGTAAATATTGATGTTGCAAATCATATAAATGAAACTACCAACGTCCATTTTCATGGTTTAATGTTGAATGCAGGCGAGGATGATGGTGTTGATGATGGAATTACCAACGGAGGCTCCAGAAATTACAATTTTACTGTAAACAATCGCGCAGGTTTGTATTGGTACCATCCTCAATATGGTAAATCAGCAGGTAAACAAGTAAATATTGGTCTTGGTGGTTTGTTTGTGGTGGAAGATGATGAAGAAGATGGAATTAATTTACCATCTGGCGACAGATCGATGTTCCTTGTTTTACAGGACAAACGATTTAATGAGGATGCGAGTATGTTCTATGGTACTAGTACTGCAGAAGAAATGGTGGGTTATTTTGGTGAAACCATTATGATCAATGGCGTTACAGGTGCATTAAAGGATGATCTTTCTCAAAGATATTACCGTTTGAGAATTTGTAATGCTAGTAATGCTCGTATTTATAATTTAGGATTGGATTCAGAAGATGTTGCTGATATGAATTTTTATATCATTGGCGGTGATGGAGGTTTATTAGAAAGTGTAGGATCTCCAACCGGTTCCATTTATCTGGCTCCGGGCGAACGCGTTGATGTGATAGTAGATTTCACTGCCGTACCTGTTGGTGGATTTGTTGAATTGGTTAGCCGTCAATTCAGTAATGCCGGAGGTTTCCAAGGTGCTTCAGGTTTTACTCTAATGCGTTTTAATATAAATACCGCATACGACGAAACTTATACAATTCCGGGTGCATTGTCATCAATTGTTACCTTAACTGAAGGAGATGCAGCTGTTACCAGAAACTTTAATGTTTCGAATCCACAATTAACACAGGATTATGCTGCATCACATGCCGATTCTGGTGATATGCACGAAATTGAAGGAGAACCTTATGCAACCGGCGTTTCTTCCTTTAGTGTTAATTCTGGTGCTACCGAACTTTGGGAATTTGTAAATAACGGTGATGAACCGGTTGCCATGCATGTTTATGGTGTTCAATTCCAAATAATAGAAAGAATTGGTGGTCGCGGAAACGTAAGAGTATGGGAAAAAGGTTGGAAAGACACCATTCTTGCACTACCTACAGAAACCGTTAGAATAGTAATACCATTTACAGGAGCTCCGGGTCGTTATTATTTCTGTGCAACTAATTTAGAAGCTGCAGATTCAGGAATGATCCAGGCCTTTGATATTGTTTAAATTTTAAGATCTATCAAATAGTAAAGCCCTCTTCGGAGGGCTTTTTTTATGGCCAGAATTTTTACAAGGAACTTACATATGTTCACAATATCAACACAACATAATTTCGTTTTACATGAAATTTGTTACCTTAGAAACTGAAAAACCTTTTTTATGCTGCTAAAACCTGCTTTTCGTCCGCTAAAAAGCCTGCTCACCATCTGTCTGGTCTACTTTTTCAGCCTAACATTAAAGTCACAAAGTTCAGGTGAAGGAACAATGACACAGTTTTATATTGTGATCATCGTTTTTGCTGTTATTGTTTTAGGTGCGGTTATATCCTTTTTTGTTTCCTCTAAAAAAAGAAAAGATTGAGTTATTTTTTGGGATGTTTTCGCGGTATTAAATCCTTGTTTAATTTTATTTTAATACTTCTGGTTACAGGTATTAATCTGCAATCAAAATGTTCGGTGAACAATGTATCCGTTGTTACAATTCCCGCTGATACTATTAAAGAAGATACATTAATTAATATTACCATTTCCTCAGTGGGAGATCTTATGTGTCACAGTACACAATATAAATATGCAAAAGTATCTGAAGACAGTTTTAATTTTGTTCCTTGTTTTGAATATGTTCAACCCTGGTTAACAAAACCGGATCTGCTACTTGGTAATCTCGAAACAACATTTGCAGGTAATAATATTCCATATTCCGGTTATCCATATTTTAATAGTCCTGATGATTATATCACTTCACTAAAAAAAGTGGGATTCGATTTTCTTGTCACTGCTAACAATCATGCAAACGATACCGGTGAAAAAGGAATTTTAAGAACAATTAAAAAATTAGAGGAAGAAGGATTTGATCATACAGGAACCTATACTTCACAAAAGGACAGAGATTCCATTCGTATTGCAGATGTGGAGGGAATTAAAATTGCGATATTATCTTTTACCTATTCAACAAATGGATTAATGCTAACAGAAGGAAAACCCTGGTTAGTTAATTTTTGTGATTCTGCTTTGATTCAAAAAGATATAAAAGCAAGTCGGATCGCAGGAGCAGATTTAGTTTTGGTATTTTATCATTTCGGAAATGAATATGAAAGAATGCCCAACGCTTATCAAAAAGATCTTGTAAAATATGCCATTGAATGTGGTGCGGATATTATTCTTGGAAGTCATGTACATGTTCTTCAACCACTCGATTTTTTTGTCACACAAAATGCAACTTTGGATACCGGATTTGTGATCTACTCCATGGGTAATTTCATCTCCAACCAACAGGATCAATATACGAACGAAGGTGTGATCGTGAACATACATCTTGAAAAAAATACCAGATCGAACAAGATCAAAATAGAAAAGGTGGATTACGTTCCAACATGGGTTTACAAAGGCAAGAACGAAGCCAAAATATTGCATATGGTTTTTCCTGTAATGCCCGGTGCAGAATCTGCGTTCCCGGAATTTATTAATACCAATTATGGTCAGGATATTAAAAATGCCTATAAAAACACTACCGGCACCATGGAAAAGTACACGGATAAAGCAAAACCGGTAACACAATAATTGTTTAGCACAGGATTTGTAATCTATATGTTATGAAGATTCTTCTTTTTTCGATCATACTGTTTTTCTCTGCTCAAATTGGTTTTTCCCAAATTGGTAATGTGTTTAAGGGCGACGAAACCAACGACACCATTTTTTTTGTAGAGTTGGATACTTTCAGCATCACTGCGCGACCTGTGCACAATTATAATTATTCCCGTTACGAAGCTATCGTAAAAAAAGTTTATCCATATGCCGATACTGCAGTGTCCTTATTAAAGGAATTAAATGATCTTTCATTCGACAAAAAGAGAGATGAAAAAAAATATAAAAAAGAATTGGAAGATAAATTGCGCGATAATTTTGAAGATAAATTAAAAAATCTTTCCCGATCGCAGGGAGAAGTTTTAATTGATATTATTGAGAGAAACAGCAATGAAACCATGTATAATATTTTAAAGGAAGTAAAAAGTGGTTCCACAGCTTTTTGGTGGAATAATGCATCGAAAATATATGGATATGATCTGAAGGAAGGGTATCATGCGGAGAATAATCCGACGTTGGAAAACATTATCGCGGATTATGAAGCGAAGTATAAAAAGAAGTAGTTTGGATCGCGGATTTTAGGGATTTAGGGATGACGCGGATTTTGGTTACATTATCACAGAATAAAGTGAAGTATAAAAAGTAGCAAGGGGATCACGGATTTTTAGGGATTTAGGGATGACGCAGATTTTGGTTTGTAGATATTAAATCAACTTTTGAAAACATTATCACAGAATAAAGTGAAGTATAAAAAGTAGCAAGGGGATCACGGATTTTTAGGGATTTAGGGATGACGCGGATTTTGGTTTGTAGATATTAATTCAACTTTGGAAAACATTATCACAGAATAAAGTGAAGTATAAAAAGTAGCAAGGGGATCACGGATTTTTAGGGATTTAGGGATGACGCGGATTTTGGTTTGTAGATATCAATTGTACTTTGGAAAACATTATCGCGGATTATGAAGTGAAGTATAAAAAGAAGTAGTTTGGATCGCGGATTTTAGGGATTTAGGGATGACGCGGATTTTGGTAATGGGTGGGTATGAATTTATTCCTTTACAAAAACCGATTCTGTAGTTTCATTTTCAATGGTTAATTTAATTACATATACTCCTGCAATAAATTTACTGATATCAATAGTATTAATTATTTGTTTTAGTTGATCGGTAAAGATAATTTCTCCGGAAATATTTATGATCTCAAGAAATAAATTCTCGTTTCCGGAGTAGTCTATAAAAAGAATTTGAGATGCAGGATTTGGGTAGATATTGATTTGGGATCGCAGGATATTATTTAGATGCAACCCTTCGTCAGAAGAACCATTACAATTATCATCCAGTCCATTTAGAAATTCTTCTGCACCGGGATAAATTAAAGGGTTGGTATCGTCGCAATCTGTGTTATCTTCTACGAAGCCATCGGGCAGATCACAGGATAAAGAATCGATATTCAAATTTCCAAATTCATCTGCGTCTGCATCTTCATACGAATGAATATAACTTAAATTATCATCAATTATACCATCACAATCATTATCAACGTAATCGCATATTTCAATAGCTCCAGGAAAAATTAAATTATTACTATCGTCGCAATCGGTGGAATCGGATACGTATCCGACAACAATTTCCAAACAGGAATAAATATAAATATCCGCATCTCCAAAACCATCTTCATCTGCATCAACATACAATGTATAAAGAATCAGATCTTCATCAATAATACCGTTACAATTATCGTCAAGCGAATTACATAACTCGACAGCATCAGGATTTATGAGTGCATTTATATCATCGCAATCAGAATTATCTGTAACATAACCCGGGATTGTATAACAGGAAATAGAATCCATTAAAATATTACCAAAATCATCCCCATCATTATCAAAATACCAGGTTAAAAAAATTGCATCTTCATCAATTTCTCCATTGCAATTATCATCCAAAGTATTACAAATATCTTCTGCTGCCGGATTAATTAAATTATCAGCATCATTACAATCCGTATTATCCAAAACATAGCCGACAGGTAAATTACAGGATATCGAATCATTTAAAATATCGCCAAATCCATCGTTATCAATATCTGCAAAATATAAATTATGGTAACATTCCGGCGATAATTTTATTACCCAACTTTCCGCATTTCCATTACTTTCCATTACATCTCCGTCCTCTGAGTAGGCCCAACCAGATGCAATATATCCTAGATCAGAGGTTTCTCTGATTTCAAAACAATAATCACCTTCGGTACCACCATAGGATCGTTCCCAAATTTTATTTCCGACACTATCCACTTTTAATAACCAATAATCGTTAGCTCCATTATTTTTACTTACGTCACCATCACTGGATTCCGATCGTCCACCAATAATATAACCATGATCAGAAGTGGGATAGATCGACCAACCCTGATCATCCATCGATCCACCATACGATTTTTCCCAAATAATATCTCCGATATTATTGATCTTGATCAACCAACAATCATCCCCACCAAAATTTTCCGAAACGTCGCCATCAGTAGAGTTCGTAAATCCCAATAATAAATAAGTTGAATCAGGTTCCACTACGATGGAATAAGTATAATCATATTCACTTCCACCATAACTTTTTTGCCATAACATTTCTCCAAATTGATCTAATTTCACTATCCAGGCATCTCTGCCTCCATGATTGCCGGTAATATCACCATCTGCCGAGCCTGCATATCCTCCTACAATAAAACCATTGTCCAAGGTTTCTCGAACAACTAAACCATTATCACTTTCACTGCCACCAAGAGAATGTTGCCATAATAAATTGCCTAAAGAATCGAGCATTATCACCCAATAATCGATTGCCTCATCAATACCGTGATGGCCCGTAACATCCTCATCACTTGATCCCGAATATCCTGCTACAATGAAGTTTCCATTGGTAGTTTCACTAATGGATTCAACTCCATCATGGCCTGTGCCACCAAGGTTGTTTTCCCATTCAATAATTCCGGCCGTATCGATTTTCACAACCCAAAAATCCCCTACATAAGATTCGCCGTAATGATGTGTCACATCCCCATCTGAAGAGGTGGAATAACCACCCAGAATAAAACCATTGTCGCTTGTTTGTTCCATCGAAACTGATGCATCTGTATTGTCTCCGCCATAACATTTTTGTAACACTATTGCTCCGGTACTGTCTAATTTCAAAAACAACATATCATTTACACCGTGGTTGCCAAAAATATCCCCATTTAAAGATCCGGCGCCACCTCCAACAGCGAATGAGCCGTTGTCAATTTCAAAGCAGCTATGTCCCCAATCATTTGAGGTGCCTCCAATGGCATTTTGCCATTCTATTTCAGGATATAATCCTACCTGACAAATTAATGATTTACAGAAAAATAATAGGTTGAGGAAAAGAGGAATTTTGATTTTCATGATTCAAATTGGGAGTACTAAACTATAATTTTTTTTCAAATTTCACCTCATCGATAAAAGTGAAATCACTCTCCCAAAAAAAAAGCATCCAATAGGATGCTTTATATAGAAATATCAATAATTTTTTATTGTGGATCAACTACTCCACCATCCGCAGGATCGTCACCTACAACTGGTGCAACTTCATCTTCTGCCGGTTGAGTTGGCATGTTGATGGAATTTGTTGGAGGAACAGCTTCAGGACGCAAACCGTTTTGAACTTCTACCGATTCGTTTGGTTTGAATGCAGCTGAACTCAAACAAAGTGCAAAAACTATAACTACAAGTCCCCAGGTAATTCTTTCTATATCGTCGGTTGTTCTTTTATAACCAAAGATCTGATTTGCTGCACCGCCAAAAGTTCCTGATAAACCACCACCTTTCGGGTTTTGAACTAACACGATCAAGCCCAATAAAATTGCGGCTATAATTGCGATTATGATAATAACTGTAAATAACATTTTATTTGATTCGTTTTTTTAATTGATCTATTAAGGCTGCAAAGTAATCGCTTTTTTGGGGTTTTAACAAACTTAGTTTCGAATACATCTCCACAGCCTTCGTGTATTTGCCCTGCATTACAAGAATTCGGGCGTAAGTTTCGGTAATTAAATGTTCATCAGCCTGTATACTTTTTTTGGCCAACTCCCCTGCTATCAGTTCATCCACAACCTTTTCAGGCTGTTTTTGAAATGGAGTGATCTCCTCCTGTGCCTGTTTTTTACTATAAAGTTTTATAGGACTGTTACTTTCCTTTCGCTGAACCAAATTCACCTTCGTTCCTCCTCCCAATCTGTTAAGCCAACCAACAAACGAATCGGCAAAAACCTCTTCCTCCTCCACATTCTCCTCAAAAACAGGTCGCTGAATGGTAATATTTATCTTTTGTTCCTCCGGAAGTGGTCCCAGTTCAAATTCTATATCATAAGGCGGAAGGTCGAAAATTAGTTCATCCTCCACTCCTTCTTCATCTTCCATTGTTAACATGGCATCCATGTCTATCTTAAATGGATCATTTTCGGGATTTTCCACTAGTTCTGTGGCTTGATCCAAAGCCTCGATAGCAGATTCTTCATAAACTTCGGTTATTTCTTCAGATTTGGCCTCTTCTTCAATATTCGTTTCAGGAATATCCTGATTTTCACTTATCAACTCCGGAATACTCTGAATAAATTCCTGCATGATCAATTCTGATTCTTGATCAGAAATCTCCGTTTCTGATAATTCCGGCTCCGGTGTAGTAATTTCTGGCTGAATTTCTTCATTTACCGGTATTATTTCTTCTGTAGTTTGTTCATTTTCAGAAATATCTGAAGAAAGAGAGGCAATTTCTTCCTGCAATTGAGTTTCAATAACCTCGAGTTCTATGGTTTCAATATTCTCTTCAACAGGTTGAATTATAACCTCTTCTAAAACCGGTCCTTTATCTTCAGGATCTTTCTGTCCAAAATTTGATACAGTGGCTTCCGGTTTTTCTATTTCCTCTTCAAATCCTGCATGAATTGGTTTTTGGAGATTGGTTTTTTCGATGAATTCGTATAAAACGTTTCTGTCGTAAACAGCAATGGAAGCCTTTTTTAACTGATTTTCAAATTGCAGATTATTAATGTCGTGCAACTTCTTTGCATAAAAAATATGCGCTATCTGGCAATAGGGATAACGTTCCGACATAGATCGCACATCCACCATATCCATTTCCAGTAACTGGGCGGGGTTTGAAACTATTTTATTGAACTCTTCCTGATACATTACCAGTTTTGCGTTAATTTTTGATAAATATCGTCAGCCAATTGTTCAGATAATTTTGGTAAAAGATCTCCCTCCACCTGCGAAAGCGTTTTTGTACTTTCGTAATCTTCATATCTGCTAAAGGTCTGACTCCAGTTTTGTAATTCATCCTTTCTGCTTAAAAAATCAACTTTTATCGTGATGGTCAATCTGTTAAGCGCCGTTGTTTCTGTTCCTGTCGGTGCTATTGGTGTGCTCAGATATTTTGTAATTGCACCATTTAATTCCCAATCGCCTCCATTATCGGCTAAAGTTAAAGGAGATTCGCGTAAAAATTTATCTTTTACTGCTTCGGTAAAAGTTTGACTTAAAGATGGTGCAACAAAATTTGATTGATTGGGGAAATAATTAATTGTAATTGTTTTAATATCCACGGGAATATTTGTTCCGCTCATCGAAACATTACAGGTTGCTGATATTAATGTGAAAAATAATATCAAACCTGTAAATTGTAATAATAATTTCCTATTCCTCAATTTTATATTCTTTTATTTTTCTGTACAAAGTTCTTTCAGAAATACCGAGATCTAGTGCGGCATCTTTTCGTTTGCTTTTATGTTTTGTAAGTGCTTTAATTATAAGTTCTTTTTCTTTGTCGATCAGAGATAATGATTCTTCTACTTCCTCATGATGTTGTGCAGTAGTGGTAGATGTAGGATTTATCATAAACGGTTGTTTGCTCATAACATCCGATTGCATTTGCGGCATGGTATTAATTTCGGAAATATTATTCTCAAAAAAATCAGCTCCAACAGATCCGTCGGTTTTTAAATGATTTGCATCTGCAATATTTAACACAAATTGTTTAAGATCATGTAGATCTTTTTTCATATCGAATAAAACCTTGTATAAAATTTCTCTTTCACTTATATCACCTGTGCCATTATTTTTTAATGATAATGCCGGTAAAATACTGCTTCTGATATTTGGAATAAATTGCGTCAATTCTGCAGCGGAAACCTGTTTATCTTTTGATAGAACGGAAACCTGTTCCGCAATATTTTTTAATTCGCGAATATTACCCGGCCATGTATAATTCTTTAATACTTCCGTTGCATCCGCATCTAAAACAATGGAAGTTGTTCTATATTTTTCGGCAAAATCGCTGGAGAATTTCCGGAATAATAAATTAATATCTTCTTTTCTTTCCCGCAGTGATGGTACCGTGATCGGAACTGTATTTAATCTGTAAAAAAGATCCTCTCTGAATCTTCCATCTTCAATCAACCTATGTAGATCTACATTAGTTGCAGCAACTACACGCACGTCGGTTTTTTGTACTTTAGATGAACCTACTCTCAAAAACTCACCGGCCTCCAAAACCCGCAACAGTCGCGCCTGCGTGCCAAGTGGCAACTCTCCTACTTCATCTAAAAAAATAGTTCCGCCATTTACGGTTTCAAAATATCCTTTTCGGTCGTCGAGTGCATTTGTGAAAGATCCTTTAATATGTCCGAATAATTCCGAATCAATTGTGCCTTCCGGTATTGCTCCACAGTTAACTGCAATGAACGGACCATGTTTCCTTGCAGAATATTGGTGAATTATCTGCGAAAATATCTCCTTCCCCACTCCGCTTTCACCTGTAATAAGCACTGTTAAATTTGTAGGTGCAACACGAGCTGCAATACTTAATGCATAATTTAATTCAGGAGTATTTCCTATAATGCCGAAACGTTGTTTTATCGATTGAATTTCGTCTGCCATCTTAATTTGTAAAGTAAACTATTGAACTATTTGTCCGAGTAAAGTTGCCGATGTAGCACTTGTAATTTTCACAAAAACATAATCACCCGGTTTTGAATCTGTAGACGGAAAAACTACCATTTTATTCTGATCATTTCTTCCGCACATATCTGCCTTTGATCTTTTTGATGTTTTTTCCAGTAATACTTTAAATGTTTTACCAACATCTGCAAGATTTTTTTCCAATGCATGTTTTGTCTGAACATCTATTATCTCGCTTAATCTTCTGCGCTTGATCTCCTCCGGAATATCATCTTTATATTTTCTTGCAGCGAGTGTACCCGGACGCTCACTATAAAAAAACATATAGGCCATATCGTATTTCACTTCTTCCATCAAACTGATGGTATCCTGATGTTCTTCTTCTGTTTCACTGCAAAATCCGGTGATCATATCGGTAGAAAGTCCACAATCAGGAATAATTCTTTTTATTGCGGCAATTCTGTTCAGATACCATTCCCTGTCGTAAGTGCGGTTCATTAATTCGAGCACACGTGAATTTCCTGATTGAACGGGTAAATGAATATAATTGCAGATATTTTCATATTTCGCAATGGTATAAATAACCTCATCTGTAATATCTTTTGGGTGCGAAGTGGAAAATCGTATCCTTAAAAGTGGATCAACTTCCGCAACCATGGCCAATAATGTCGCAAATGAAACAATCTCATTCGTTTCAGGGTTTTCCCATTTATAAGAGTCGACATTTTGCCCTAAAAGCGTAACTTCTCTGTATCCATGCGTAAAAAGGTCTTTTGCCTCTGCTACAATGCTAAATGCATTCCTGCTTCTTTCTCTTCCCCTTGTAAAAGGAACAACACAGAATGAACACATGTTATCGCAACCGCGCATAATGGAAATAAATCCGCTTATTCCGGTTGAATCCAGACGCAAAGGACTGATATCACTATATGTTTCCTCGCGACTCAGCAAAACATTTACCGATTTCTGACCATCGTCTGCAGAACTTATCAATTTTGGAAGATCACGGTAGGCATCCGGTCCGCAAACGATATCCACCAATTTTTCCTCCTCTAAAAGTTCCGATTTTAATCGTTCTGCCATACATCCCAGCATTCCAATAAGTGCATCGGGCTTATTTTTTTTAACCGATTTAAGTTCTTTTAATCGATTGCGCACTCTTTGTTCCGCGTTGTCGCGAATGGCACAGGTATTAAGTAGAATAAGGTCAGCTTCCTCAAAATCGCGTGTTAAACCATACCCTTCGGTAAACAATATGGATGCAACGATCTCACTATCACTAAAATTCATTGCACAACCGTAACTTTCAATATAAAATTTTTTGCCGCTTTTGCTGTTTTCCATCGCCTCGAGCCCCAAAGCCTCTCCCTGCCTGATCTCTTCAAGCGGTTTATTTATCCCGATTTCGGGTAGCGTTGGATTGTTATCGTACATCTTTTCTATTTTGATGCAAAATTACGGAAAATACTGTCAACTTGTCAGCCCCGAATAAGAAATGTGAAAGTTTTTACTCAGCCCAAAATTTCGTCAATTTCTATTCGGGGCGGGTCCGAATAAGAAAATTTAAAAATTTAATACAGATTGATGCTTTGATTAATTTTCTATTCGGACCAAGGCCTGAATGAGACCGAATGAGAAAATTGGGAAATTTACTTCAGAAATAAACCTTCAGATATTTTCCATTCAGTCCAGGGCCCCGAATAAGAAATTTAAAATTTCACTATACCACATTGGTGAATTCACTATTTTCTATTCGGCCCATTGCATGAGTAAGAATCCAAATTTATCTAAAATAAAAATTCAATATTTTTCATCTTACTTAAACGTATCATTCAGAAAATAAAATTCAATTATAAGTAAACGTAATCCTATGTCCCTTTCCAATGTCCTATATCAAATCCCATGTCCCGTGTCCCGCATCCCCTGTCCAATTAAGTTATATACACCGTCAAAAAAAAGCAATTGGTCGAAAACATATAGTTTTGTGCCCTTAGTTGAATTTTCTTTACAATAAAAAACATAAATGGAAAGTATCATTCCTGTAGGATATTGGATATTCTTTATCTTCTCAATTGTCGGAACCCTTGTTGGACTTTACAAATTATTCGAAAAAGCGGGTATTCCGGGCTGGAAAGCTTTGGTTCCTGTGTATAATTTTTATCTCTGTACAAAAATTACAGGAAAGGGAATTTCCTGGTTCATTATGTTGCTGATACCGGTGTTAAATGTAGTGGTATGGCTGCTTATGGCGAATGAGATCGCGAAAGTTTTTGGAAAAGATAAGTTCTGGGCTTATGTGGCATCTATGATGATCCCTTATATCTACTTTCTTAAATTGGGATTTGATGATGATGTAAAATATATAGGACCGCAAAAATCTGTTAAAAAGTCATCGGGAAGAGAATGGGCCGATGCCATTGCTTTTGCCGTGGTTGCTGCTACCTTGATAAGAACCTTCTTTTTTGAGGCTTTTACAATTCCTACCACTTCCATGGAAAGTACATTAAAGGCAGGTGACTTCCTTTTTGTAAGTAAATTTCACTACGGTGCAAGATTTCCGATAACTCCGCTTGCATTTCCATTTGCACATCACACAATGCCGGTAATTAAAACAAAGGCTTACAGCGATATTATTCAAATGCCTTACATGCGTTTTCCGGGATTAGAAAAATACACAGAAATAATAGTGTGGTATTTAATTTTCCGGAGGGAGATACCGTTTATCTTCCCAACCAACAAAATAGTTATTACTCAATGGCAATGGCCTATGCCGACTCTTTGATGAGAAGAGATAAATACAACAATAACACATTAAAACCTTATCAAACTTATTATAAAAGGGCAATGCTTGCATATCAGAGTACAGATCAGTTAGCATATAGGCCGGTGGATAAACGCGATAATTATATTAAACGATGTGTGGGATTGCCGGGTGATTCCATTGCAGTGCGCGACGGAATATTATATGTGAATGGCAAAAAGGCTTTGGTTGCCGAACATCAACAAAAATCGTATGATGTTTTATTTAAAGGGAATTTAAGTTATGAAAATGCTAAGAATATTTTGGTTGATATGGGATTAAATCCAATGGATTTCGAAAATGAGGTATTTATTGATAATGTTCCTGTAATTATCGCAAATATGAGTATCGCAGAGAGTCAGGAATTAAGTAAAAATCCTTCAGTTGTGAGTGTAACCTTAAATCATTTCGACAGATTGCGTTATGGATATATAGGATTATTTCCACACAACCCCGATGTGATGCAAAATTCTGTGGATGATTTTAGTCCGATCTGGGTTCCTAAAAAAGGAGCAACTGTAAAGATCACAAAAGATAGTTACTACAACTATCAGCGCATTATCGAAGCATATGAACATAATAATGTTACCAGAGATAAAAAAGGCGGCGTATTTATTGATGGTAAACAAATAACGGAATATACCTTCAAACAAAATTATTATTGGATGATGGGAGATAATCGCCATCGCTCTTATGATTCGCGTTATTGGGGTTATGTTCCGGAGGATCATATTGTAGGGAAACCTGTATTGATCTGGTTCAGTTGGGATAAAACCAAACCTTTTGGCGAACGTATAAGAGACATTCGTTGGGAAAGGATGTTTAATTTTATTTAAATAATTTATTATGCGGAATTTAATTCCCGGTTTTTTATTTTGTGTGGCAATTTCCTTTATTGGTTGTAAAGAAAATACAGCTGATGAAGAAAATGGAAATTCGGATAATGTTACAACTGAAACAACACTAGAAGATAAAACATTAAATGAAATTATAGAAGAGGAATCAACGGAAGCCAATTATGATAAATCAGACGCAAAAGGCAATAAAAAAATAAGCAGCGATCGTTACGGATTTACACTGGAAATTCCTGTTTCCTGGACAGCCACAGACAAAAGTAACAATGGTGACGGATATTTTTTATCTACCGGTGATAAAACTGTTGACATTCGAGTTTACGGTGAAAATTTGCAAGGAAATGAAGTGATGGCAGAAATGGAACTATCAACTTGTGAAACAAGCGATAAATTTATTTTTGGAAATGGATATCCCGGAATTAAATGCTATCAATCGGGCGATTATTACTACTACTACGATACACCAAAAACCAGAGTTATATTTTATGTGCATGCCCCTAAAAATTGGGTGGAGAAAAATAAAGTTTTGATAGAAAGTGTTGTGAAGAGTTTAGAAGTGGATGGGAGTAATTTTCAATGATCCGTTAAACCGCGACAGTCTGCCCACTGGCGGTTTCCCTCTTTAACAACACGTGCTAAAGTCCGTTGTTACAAGATGTATCGTCCGTCAATTGACAGGCTTTTGGTTCTCGATAAATTTAAAGGATTCTCCTAATGATTTTTTAATCTTTATCATCAACATTTTTTTATCATTTTTTATCTGTCTAATCCGCATCATCTGCGTTCCCCTTAAACAACACGGACTAAAGTCCGTTGTTACAAGATGTATCGTCCGTCATTTGACGGACTTTTGATTCATGATAAATTTAAAGGATTCTTCTAATCATTTTTTAATCTTTATCATCAACATTTTTTTATCCATTTTAATCCGCCCGATCCGCGTCATCCGCGCCTGTCCGCCCACTGGCGGGTTCCTCTTTTTTACTCTTTAATATCCTTGCTATCAATTTATTTCATACCTCTCATCAAAACCTCCAATTCACTCAAGATTATCGCAGTAGCACCCCAAACCCGATGATTGTTTATGATGTAACAAGGTGCATCAAAATTGATATCAGATCTATTTATTTTTATGGTTGATTTTATTGTTTGATCCAATAAAATATTTACAGGTGTTTCAATAATATATTCCACCTCATTTTTATCAGGAAAAAAATCAGGTTTTTCATTAATAGAACCTAAATAGGGATAAACAAAAAAATTGCTTGGTGGGATGTAGATATTACTTAATTGTCCGAATATTTTTATCTGTGATCTATTTACACCTATCTCTTCTTCCGTTTCACGAATTGCGGTAAATGAAGTATCAAAATCCCCCTCCTCCACTTTCCCACCCGGAAAACTCACCTGTCCACCATGCACACCATCATAAGAAGGCCGTTTTATCAAAACCATGAATATTTCTTCTTTTACAGGATAAAATAATATCAACACGGCGCCTTTTTTTGCCGATGGATAATCTTTTTCATTAAAATTTATAATTGGACGCGTAATAGGGGCCATAATTTTATGTGCATCCAAACCGGGCAATCCCGAACTTATCTGTTCACAAAGTTTGTTGGTAAAGGTTTCTATCATATTAACGTAAAGATTACTTTTGAGTGTCCGAAATTATTGTAAAATTGTTTAAATTCGGGTTTTGAAAATGTTGCTTATGAAAAAAATCTCTACCCTCCTACTAATTATCATATCCAGTTCCCTTTTACACGCAGGTTCAAACGCCAAAACCGGCGATCTTCAATATGTTCAGAACAATGGCCAATGGCAACAAAACATACTTTTTAAAACGCCTGTTTACGGTGGAAATTTATATCTTGAAAAAGACAGATTTACATGGAGCTTTTCAAATTCCTCGGATTTAGGTCATTTTAAACATGAAGGAAATGCGGAGGACATTAAAAATTTTGTATTCAAAAAACACGCTTTCAGAACACATTTTCAAAACTCAAACCCGAATGTAGTTGTAAGAGGAGAAAACAAATTCGACAATTATTACAACTATTTTCAGGGCAACGATGAAAACAAGTGGAAAGGCGCAGTCCCTGCATATGCTGCCATAAGATATGCTGACCTTTACCCAGGAACTGATCTTTTGGTTTACAGTCAGAGTAATTCCATGAAATACGACTTTATAGTTGCCCCACAATCAGATGTTTCACAAATACAATTCAATTATGAAGGATTACAAGACATCAGGATAAGCGGTGATAATCTTGAATTGATCACATCTATCAATACCATAATGGAAATGAAGCCTGTCGCATACCAGATCATTGCAGGTGTAAAAACAATGGTTGAATGTAATTTTGTATTGGAGGCTACAACTGTATCATTTTCATTTCCAAATGGTTATGATAAAAATTTTGAACTTATCATAGACCCTGCAGTGTTAATTTTCTCCAGTTATAGTGGGTCTACAGCCGACAATTGGGGATATTCTGCAACTTATGATGCGGAAGGAAATTTATATGGAGCAGGAATCACTTTTGGTGATGGTTATCCATTGACAGTTGGAGCTTTTCAAACAGAATATGTCACAGAAGATACTACTGTATTTTATATTGCAGATATTACGATCTCTAAATTTACTCCCGATGGTACATCATTAATTTATTCCACCTACTGCGGTGGCGGATCTCAAGATTTTCCCCATAGTTTAATTGTAAATAATGAAAATGAATTAATCGTTTTTGGAGCAACAGGATCATCAGATTATCCTATAACTGCCGGTTGTTATGATAATTCTTTCAATGGTGGAAGCGTAATTTCTATTGAAGGAGTACTTTTTTTTAATGCAGGAAGTGATGCATTTATCACAAAATTTAATTTAGACGGAACTGACCTTATTGGGTCCACATTTTTTGGTGGAACAAGCAATGACGCTTTAAATGTTGGCGAAACAGCCTATAATTATGGAGACCATGCAAGAGGGGAAGTAAATACAGATGATTTGGGTAATATTTATATTGCTTCATGCACTCACTCATCTAATTTGCCAGTATCCCCTGGAGTTTTTCAGAATGTTCTCGGTGGCCAACAGGACGGTTTTATTGCTAAATTCAATGATGATTTAACTGGCTTGATTTGGTCCAGTTTTATCGGCGGAACTGGAGATGATGGAGCATTTAGTATAAAAAAAATGAATGGCGAAAAACTAGTAATTTGTGGGGGGACTTCAAGTAATGATTTTCCTAGCACAATCGGAGCTTTAAATGAAACTTTTCAGGGTGGCATAAGCGATGGATTTGTAATGACGATTGAACCAAATGCAACCTCCATTATAAATTCCAGTTATATTGGCACAAATAGTTACGACCAAACCTATTTAACTGAAATCGACCTTGAAAATTCTATTTACCTCGTCGGACAAACCTTAGGAGACTTTCCGGTAGTTGGACCGGTTTATGTAAATGAAGGTAGCTCCCAATATATAACTAAACTTGATTCAACTTTATCTAATATTGTTTTTTCAACTGTTTTTGGAAGTGGAATTAACAAAGTAAATATTTCACCAACTGCGTTTTTAGTTGACAATTGTAATCATATTTATGTTGCGGGTTGGGGAGGAGCAACTAATCTTTTCTTCAACAGCGATGCGGGTTCAGTAGATGATATGCCTATCACTGATGATGCGTTTCAATCTACTACAGACGGAAGCGATTTTTACCTCGTAGTTTTTGAAGAAGGAGCAACAGGCTTAATATATTCTACATATTTTGGCGGTCCAATTAGTGAGGAACACGTTGATGGTGGAACAAGTAGGTTTGACAAATCCGGTATTGTATATCAGGCAGTTTGCGCCAGCTGTGGGAATCATGATGATTTCCCTACAACAGAAGGTGTTGTTAGTAATACAAACAATAGCTCTAATTGCAATCTTGGGGTTTTTAAATTTGCATTTGAAATACCACCCACTTCTGCAAATTTTATTGCAGATCCAATTGAAGGATGTTTTCCCCTTGAGGTAAATTTTACAAATACAAGTATTAATTCTAATACCTTTGTTTGGGATTTTGGAGATGAATCCGGATCTATTGAAAAAAATACTGTTCATACTTATAATAGTCCAGGAATTTATACTGTTACCTTAATTGCATATGTAGATTCGTTATGTGGATTTAACGACACCACACAAGCTACAATTACGATTTACGGTTATCCAGAAGCAGATTTCACATTTAGCCCAAATCCAACAGCAGTATTTACCCCAACATATTTTACCGATGAAAGTTTTGATGCCGCAGAATGGTACTGGGAATTTGGAGATGGATTCACCTCTACTGAAGAAAATCCGATTCACATCTATCCTATCGCCGGCATTTTTGAGGTTTGTTTAACAGTGACCAATGAATTTGGATGTGAAAGCAAAATTTGTGATACGATCATAATTGAGGAGATCTCAATATTGGATGTACCCAATGCATTTTCACCCAATGGTGATGGCGTGAATGATATTTTTATCCCTTTAAATTATGGGTTAAGCAATTTCGAATTTAAAATTTATAACAGATGGGGAGAACTCATTTTCATCTCCACGGATCCAGTGAAAGGTTGGAATGGCATTTACAATGGTGTGGAGCAGGAATTAGATGTTTATGTTTACGTTGTAAGCGGAAAAGGTTTGGATAATGTTGATTATTTTAAACAGGGGAATTTTACTTTGGTGAGGTAAGATGCCGGAATGTTGCATATTGTTTGTGGTTGGTGAAAAACACGCAACCACTGCACACCAATAATCACTGAATCATACAAACGTTGCAACTTACATTTCGCGAATGACATTGAGTTCACTCAGTTTAACCAATGAACCCGAACTATAATCAAATTGTGTAATAGCACTTTCAGAAACCACGATCAAAATCCCCCCTAAAACAATAACATCATACGGAGAATTGATATTTACTGTCTGCAATAGATCAATATTCAAAGGATCAGTTACATCATACATTTTAAGGTCTTTATCACAAACAAATAATAAATTGCCATCCAGCCCAAGTCCAAGTGGATTTGTCATATTATAAGTCTGCATTAATACGGGCGATGCAATATCGCTGATATCAATAATATCGAGCACATCGTTATCTAAAGTTCCGCATTCTGTTCCGGAGTGTTGGGTGGAATATGCGATTGTTCCTGAAACTATTACCGGATCACAGCTAGTCATGTGCAGTAACTGTGAAACAAATACCGGTGATTCCGGAACAGCATTATTATAGATCTGCATTCCTGTAGTTGTTCCTATAAACA